>NZ_DASVSG010000151.1:0-17625 GCF_036388195.1 Jatrophihabitans sp.
CGTGACGACGACCTTGTTGGGGTCGGTCGGGTCGAGCGCTCCGGTCGGGTAGTTGAACGCCCGGAAGTAGGAGTTCGCGGTGGCGTTCTTCTCCGGCATGCAGGCCCGGCCGAAGCCCTTGCCCTGCTGGTACACCGCGCAGTCCGGCAGGTCGTAGAGGTCGGCGACCTTCACCGGCGGCAGGAACGTGTTACCGCCGTCGACCGACTTCGCCAGCAGCACCAGGTTGCGGTTGTCGCCCGGAGCGGCGGCGTTGTTGTAGTTGGCGTAGACGATGTAGAGAGTGCCGTCCGGTCCGGTGAACGGGTGCGAGAACTGGTCATGGTTGCAGGCGGAGGTCTCGCCGGTGATGGCCACCGTGGTCTGGCCGAAGGTGTTCACGCACAGCGGGCTGGTGGTGCTCACCAGCTTCGGGGGCGCGAAGGTCTCGCCGTAGTCGGCCGAATAGGTCGAGTAGATGAAGGTCGTGCCGTCGGCTGCGAACTCCGTCCACGACAGGTAGATCCGGTCCTGGTACGGGCTGCCGACGTGGTTGTCGACGGTCATCAGCGGCCGGTCCAGGAACGGCGCGGTCCGGCTGCCGGTGACGTCCACGCTGGCCCGGGCATAGCGGCCCGGGAAGTTCCACGAGGCGCCGCCGTTCTGGGTCGAGCGGTAGACCACGATCGAGCTGGAGAGATCGGCGCTGGTCGTGGTGGGCTTGCCGCGGTTGAACAGGTTGCAGCTCAGGTAGGCGTTACCCTTGGTGTCGAAGGCAACCGCGCTGTTCCCGCCGGCCGCCCAGTACTCGCGCAGGGCGCCGAAGTTCCCCATGTTGGCGACCTGGCCGCGGGTGAAGCTGGTCGGCGGGGTGCTGTCCTGCCAGGTCCGGCCGCCGTTGGCGGTGTAGGAGGCGTAGCAGTTGCCGTCTCCCCTGCGGTAGTCATTGGACGAGGTGACCATGACGTTGGTGTTGTTGGGGTCGAAGGCGATGGAGCTGGTGTTGTTGCCCTGCCCCCGGCCGGAGAGGTCCGGGTCGCTGATGTTCAGGCAGTTGGCGTTGACCTTCACATTCGAGGACAGGACGTCCTGGCAGCCCTTGTCGCCGTTGCCGCGCGGGGTGTAGGTCGGGTTGTAGGAGGATTTCGACTGGTCGCTGCCGGCAGCATCCTCCAGCGCCAGCGCCGCGCCGCCCGAGAGCAGCCGCTTCTGCATCGTGGTCAGTTGATCATAGGAAATGCCGGTGGCGTGGGCAGGATTGCTGCCCGTCCCCACCGACAGGGGTAGTGCCACCAGCGCCAGCGCTGTCGCCGCGGCGGCAAAGCCGATGGAACGTCTCACGTGTACCTCCAGGCATCGAGCGCGGACCGCCGCGCCCGAACGAATCCGGGCGCGGCGCGCTCGGCATGGCTCCGACACAAACCTCAGGCGCCACTCGGGGCCACGGCGTTTCGGACGTAGGCAGGCCAAGTACGGCAAAGCTGAGCACTTGCGCGGAATGTGGACGCAGCGAACGTACCTCGCGATATCTGGCAGGTAAATGACTGTTCGTGCCCTGTCTGAATCAGGGCAATGCTGAAGTCAGCCGCTGGACGTGTTCGACGACCTCGTCGGCGCAGCCGTAGGCCAGCGTCACCCCCGCGCCCCCGTGGCCGTAGCAGTGCACGACCGGCCCGTCGGGGCTGATCTCGGTCTCCAGCCGGACCGCCGGCCGGGCCGGCCGCAGCCCCACCCGATGGCTGACGATCCGGGCCCCGGCGGCCGCCGGCGCCAGCGCCGCGCATCTGGCCAGGATCGCCTCGGCCGTCGCCGGACGAACCTCGGTGTCGGCATCGCCCTCTTCAGAGGTTCCCCCGAGAATCACCGTCTCGCTCCGCGGCACCAGGTAGGCCAGCCGTGCGGGATCGTTCTGGTCGAGCAGCCATTCGGTCAGCCCGAACTGCTCGACCACGATGATCTGTCCCCGCACCGGGCTCAGCGTGTCGTCCCCGGCAAGCTCCCGGGCGCCCAGGCCGGCACAGTTCACCACCGCATCGACACCGGCCAGCGCGCCCGGCAGGCCGGACAGCCGGCGGGTCTCGATGCCGGCGCCGCAGTCGCGCAGGCGGTTCTGAAGCCACGGCAGGTGCACGGCCATGTCCACCACCGGCGCCGTGAGCTGGTAGCCGTCCAGATAGCCCTCGGGCAGCTGATCAGCGGGCATCCTGCCCAGGTCAGGCACCGCCGATCGCCACCAGGGGTCGGGCGTCGGCTCGCGGAAGAACTCCCGCCCGCTCCGTAACCGGACGCCGGTGCGCTCGTCGGCCGCGAGCGCGGTGAGCGCGGCATAGCTGGTGGCCAGCCAGCGGGTGACCTCAGCGGTAGGGGTGGCTCGGTAGGGATACCAGAGCGCTGCCGCGACCGAGGAGGTGGTGCTCTCCCCCAGCTCGGCCGCCACCACCTCGACCTGGTGACCCGCCTCGGCAAGCCGCAGCGCGCTCGTCAGGCCCACTACGCCGCCGCCGACGACCCGCACCCTCATTCGGCAATCTCACCATGCTGACCCGCGCCACCGGTCTAGGATCCCCGCTATGAGTGAGGGACGCTGCGGCGCACAGATCAGTCAGGTAAGCGAGGCCACCGGTGGCGAGACGGGGTGGCTCGAGAAGTTCGAGGACACCTGCGGCCTGGACGCCGGGCACGAGGGCCACCACGTGTTCACCAGCCCCGACGACGAGCATGTCCGCTTCGACGAGGCCACCCAGCAGTTGGGCTCCTACCGGGACGCCCCGGCCGAGGGCGGGCCGCCGTTGGTGCGGTTCGGCAGCGTCACCAGCGAATAGCTGCAGCACGCCGGACCGAGCTCAACCTGCTCCGAGGGTCATGCCGTCCTGCCCGTGATGCGGCTCGTCAGCTGATGGCCCGGTCAGCGTTGTAGTGCCCAGCTCTGGATGGTGATCTGGCGCGCCGGTGGGTTGGGAACCGTGGTCGGGTCATAGATCAGCACCCGGGCCCGCAGTGCCAGCTTGCCGGTGGCAGCCGTGCAGCTCGACGCCCCCTGACACAAGTAGACGTTGAGATAGACCACCGTGCCGCCCGGGCCGAAGCCGGGTGAGTTGTCCGGCACCTCGATCACCGGACCGGTGTACGTGATGGAACCGGTTTCCTTGACCCACAGGGATCTGGCGACCACCCCGAACCGCATCACCTGCGACGTGATGCTGTTCAAGGCCAAGTCGATGACCGCCTTGGGAACGTAGGTAGTGCCCTGGATGTAGACCTTGCCGGCGGTGTTCGTGGTGGAGAGCACCGCGCACTGGCCCGCCGAGCCGCCGGTGTAGGTGTTGGTCAGGCAGTTCCCACCCGATATGGCGACATCCTGAGCCCGGAAGGCCGGTGGCGTGTAGCTGAGGTCGAGCTGGATGGCGTCGACCGTCTCGGTCCCCGCGTGCCCGAGCTTGGCCGAGTAGGCGAGGCTGGCGCCGGTGAAGCCGAAGCTGTGCACCGCCTCGGCCAGGTCACCGACGCCGGCTTCGTACAGATCAACCAGTGCGGTCTTCGTTCCCGCGCCGTTGGTCGCAGGCAGGGTCGTGCTGATCGCAGTGCCAGCCGCCGGGGTCAGCACCGCAGTACGGGCGTCGCCATTGACCCCGGCGGTGTTCTTGTACACCACTCGCAGGGTGGCCGACTTGAGCACCGACCCGGCCGGGATCGTCGCCGCCGGAGCGTAGCCACCCAGGGTGAACGAGGCCGTCTGGCTACCGGAGCCGGTCTTGTTCCAGGTTGCTCCGGTGCCATCGTCGTTGGCCAGATTCGAGGCCGTCACGGTGGCACTGCCGAAGAGGACTGGCGCGGGTGGATTCACCACGCTGGACGGCTTGACGGTGGTGGTCGTCAAGCTCTCGGCGCCACTCTTCAACCCATACACGGCGATCGGGGGCCGGTCGGGGTGGTAGCTGGCACAGATCTCGGCATCGCCACCGGTCATCCGGAACTGGCTGTCGCCGCCGAAGATGAACTGCACCCCGACAGCGGACGTGGACTTGATGGGGTTCTGGCAGGCACCCGGAATGGTGGACGGGCTGGCCGGCTTGGCCAGCACGGCGCCGGCGGCGTTGGTCGGGGTGCCGGCGACCAACTGTCCGTTGTTGATCGTCCAGACGTCACTGCCGCCGAGCAGCGGGTTGGAGGAGTTGTGGAAGTCAAAGTAGTAGGTGCCGGGGGTGAACCACCAGACGCTGTCCTTGCACGGGTTGCTGCCGGTGCCCTTCATCAGTGATGTCAGTGCCTCGGCGTCGTCGTAATAGCCGGGCTGGAAAGTCATCACCTTGCCGGGGCAGTTCGCCGCCACTGCGGCGGGCACCGTCCGGTAGGGCGGCACCACGCCGCCTGCTTCGGAGGAGTAGCCCGGGTCGGCCACGGTGCCGGCGGCGCAGTCCGGCGGCGGGGTGCTCACGATGGTGCCCGAGCAGCCGGTGTGCGCGTACACCCCGACATTGGACTCCAGCGAGCCGTTGGTCACCCGGATGTTGGAGTTCGAGACCACCGAGCCGTGCACCAGGAACGGGGTGGTGGGGCTGAGCGCCTTGATGTTCAGGCCGTCCTCGCCGGCATTGGTGCCCAATGTCTGGATCGCGTTGCCAGGCTTGTTCGCCGTGGTGATCGGCACCAGGCCGCCAGCCGCGCCCGTGCTCGGATCCGCCGTGCATTCCACCGCCGCCGAGGACGCCGCGGTGCCGGTGGTGCCGGGGTAGAAGTTGTTCAGCAGCAGAGTGTCGGCGTTGGCTCCAGCGCCGAAGCACTTGGGATAGGTCGTGCTGGAGGTGTTGTTGTTGAACGGCGAGCGGCGCAGCGCGGTGATCGCGGCTTGGGCGGCGCCGTCAGCCCCGTAGATGCTGGCAGCCTGGCTGCGCAGCGCCACGGTGGTCCGCACGCTGCTGTCGCCGAAGGACAGCAGCGCCCCGACCACCACGGCCACCACCGTGATCACGATCAGCGCCAGCACCAGGGTTGCCCCGGTGTCGTCGGCCAGGTCCAGCCGGCGGCGGGCGACGCGAATCATGACTGCCTCCGTTGGCCGGTCAGCTCGAGTTGGTAATTGGCGTCGGTGGCTTGCTGATCGTGGATGGTCAGCGCCAGCTTGACGACCAGCGGGGTCGCCGCGCCGCTTCCGGTGCAGGGCGACGGCGTGCAGGACGCCGACACCGACGCCAGGTGGTGGGCGATCACGGTGTCGGTGACGACGGCCGCCGAGCCGGCGCAGACCAGCCGGTGCAGCTGCGCCTGCCCGCTCGCATCCGGCATGGACACGTAGGCAACCCGCCGCTGGATCACCGCCGCCGCAGAGGCGCTGGTGTAGTCGTCCCACCCGAACCTGATCACCGCATTCGGCGTCGCCGCCGTGCCGCACGGGAAGAGCCCGCCGGTGGCAGGGGCGTTCTGCTCGATCGACTGGGTCAGCGGATAGGGCGCGGCCGGGTTCGAGGAGTAGGTCGTGCTGCGCACGCCGATGCTGGCCACATCGGCGGCGAAGTACGCCGCGCTGATCTGGGCGTCATGCGATTCGCTGAGCCGGGCGGTGGTCGCGTCGGTGTTGCGCAGGAAGCTGATGATCACGTTGCCCAGCGGAACGGCGATGATCCCGATGATCACGATGGTCACCAGCAGCTCGATCAGGCTGAAGCCACGATCGTCCTGCCTCAACATGTCGACCCGAATCCACAGGGTTTGCGCAACACGACCACCAGCTGCTCGGTGGCGCGGGCATCTGAGCTGGCGACCCGGACGGTCAGCTCCTGCAGGCCGATGTCGGTGCACGGACTTGCCACCCAGGCGGTGCCCGACCAGTACCGCACCGCGACCGGGGTGGCGGTGTACCCGCTCGGCACCGCGGTGTAGCCGACGGCGCCCGGCGCATAGGCCGACGGGGCAGCACACGAGGTGTAGCCGGTGCTGGCCACGTGCTTCTCGACATTCTCGGCGTAATCGCGCGCCGCGGCGGCGGCCGTGGACTGCTTGCGGTGGATGTCGGAGACCGCGATGCCGGCCACCAGGCCGCCGACGACCGCCACCACGGTCAGCGACATGATGGCGAGCGCGACAAGCAACTCCAGCAGCGTCTCGCCGCGGTCACGATCAGCCGCCGGGCTCATGTCAGACCTTCACCTGGTTGAAGATTCCGTACATCGCCGACACCAGCGCGATGGCCACGAAGCCGACCAGGCCGCCCATCACGAGGATGATGGCCGGCTCGAACAGAGCGGTCAGCTTCTTGATCTTGTAATCGAGTTCGCCCTCGTAGTACTTGGCGGTCGCTTCCAGCTGGGTGTCCAGCGTGCCGGTGTCCTCGCCCACCTGCATCATCAGCGACGCGGTGCTCGGGAACAGCCCGGTCCGGGCCAGCGGCTTGGCCAGCCCGTCGCCTTCGAGCATCGACTCCGTCACCTGGGACAGCGCCCGGATGAAGACCAGGTTGCGCAGTGATTCACTGGCCACCCGCAGCGCTTCGGGAAGGTTGACGCCGGCGCTGACCATCGAGGACAGGATCCGGCTGAACCGCTCGACCAGCGCGTACTCGATGGTGCTGCCGAGCACCGGCATCGCGAGCACGAACCGGTCGCGGGCGTACCGGCCGCCCTCGGTGCGCAGCGCCACCGCGATGATCAGAGTCAGTCCCGCGAGGACGCCGAGGATCGCCCACCAGTAATTGGTGAGGAAGTCGGTGACGGCCAGCAGCATCCGGGTGGGCAAGGGCAGCTCGGCGTCCAGGCCGGCGAAGAACACCTTGAACCTCGGCAGCACGAACCCGGCGAGGATGGCGACGGTGAACACCGACATACCCGCGATCACCGCGGGATAGATCATCGCGGACTTGACCTTGCGCCGCGCCTCGATGTCGCGCTCGAGATAGCTGGCGAGCTGATCGAGCACCGTGTCCAGCTGCCCGGTCAGCTCCGCCGAGCGCAGGATGCCCCGGTAGAACGCGGGAAAGATCCTGGGATGGCGGTCCAGACAGGTCGAGAGCCGGTCACCGTCACGCAGGGACCTCTCCACCTCGGCCATCATGCGGCGGACCGAGCTGTTGGATGATTCGGTGCCGATCGTGTGCACCGCGTCGATCAGCGGCAGGCCGGCCCGGATGAAGGCGCCGAGCTGGCGAGACAGGTGCATCAGCTCGTCGCGCTTCACCCGCGGAGCGGTGATCTCCATCTGCAGCAGGCTCTTCTTGGGCTCGACCCGGATGTCTCTGAGGTCGCGCTCGTACAGCGCCAGCTCGGCGGCCTCCTGGCTGGCTGCCTTCTCGGTGCCGCGAGCCGGCTGCCCGGTGGGCAGGGTCGCCGAGTAGCTGAAATTGGGCACGGCTTCAGACCCCCATCACATATACGGATCGCATGACCTCGGCCAGGTTGGTGGTGCCGTTGCGCACCAGCGCGACCGCCTCCTCCAGCAGGGTGCTCATTCCCTCTGCCCGAGCGAGCTTGCGCAGCTCGTCGTGTGAGGCGCGGTCGATCACCTGCTCGCGGATCCTGTCGGACAACAGCAACATCTCATAGACTCCGGTCCGCTCCAGGTATCCGGTCTTGGCGCAGAAGTTGCAGCCGGCGCCGTGGCTGAATCCCTCGTCCGGGGCGTCCCCGCCGATCGCGCGCAGGAATGCGAGCTCCTCGACGGTGGGGTGGTAGGGCTCGCGGCAGTACGAGCAGATCCGGCGAACCAGCCGCTGCGACATCACCGCGGTGACCGAGGACGCGATCAGGAACGTCTCGATGCCCATGTCGATCAACCGGTGCAGCGCCGAGACCGAATCGGTGGCGTGCAGCGACGACAGCACGAAGTGACCGGTCAACGCGGACTGGACGGCGATGCGGGCCGTCTCGACGTCGCGTACCTCACCGACCAGGATCACGTCCGGGTCCTGGCGCAGGATCGAGCGAAGGCCGCCCGCGAAGGTGATTCCGGCCTGCTCATTGATCTGGATCTGGTTGATCGAGGGGAAGGTGTACTCCACCGGGTCCTCGATGGTCATGATGTTGCGGTCCGGGCTGTTGATCTCGGCCAGCGATCCGTACAGGGTGGTGGTCTTGCCGCTGCCGGTGGGACCGGCGCAGATCACCATGCCGTACGGGGTGCGCAGCATCGCGGCATAGCGCTGGGCCATCGCGGGCGGCATGCCGAGCTGCTCCAGCTTGAACAGCGGCCGGCTCTTGTCCAGCAACCGCAGCACGACCTTCTCCCCGCCCACCACCGCGGTCGTGGAGACCCGGATGTCGACCGCGCGGCCCTCGATCTCGGTGCTGATCTGGCCGTCCTGGGCGCGCCGGCGCTCGACGATGTTCATCCCGCCGAGGATCTTGACCCGGCTGACTATGGCGGGGCCCATCGAGCCCGGCAGGTCCAGCACGTCGTGCAGCGCCCCGTCGATCCGGTAGCGGACCCGAACCCGGTCGTTCTGCGGCTCGATGTGGATGTCGGAGGCCCGGTCGCGAACCCCCTGAGCGATCATCAGCTGCACCACCCGGACGACCGGCGCGTCCTCGCTGGCGACGGGGGTGTCCATCCGGACGGTGTCCCGGCGCAGGCCGTCGCGGGCTTCGAACAGCTTGACCTGCGAGCTCACCCCGGTGATCGCCCGGTAGGTGTTGTCGATGGCCCGCAGCAGGTCGGACTGGCCGGCCACGGTGATCCGGAGGTCGCGGCCGAGCAGCGCGCGCAGGCTTGCGAAGGTGGTCTCGTTCGGGTCGGCGACCGCCACCAGCACGGCGCCGTCCTCATCCAAGGACAGCGGCAGCGCCGACAGGGCTCGCGCGCTGTCGGCGGTGATCAGGCCGGCCACCTCGGGATCCGGGGTGACGCTGCGCAGATCGACGGCCTGCACCGAACTCTGCTCGGCGATCATCCGGGTCAGGTCGCGCTCGGTGATGATCCCGCGATCGAGCAGCAGGCGTCCCAGCCGCTTGGTCGCGCCCTGCTGCGCCTCTTCCAGCGCAGCCACCACCTGCTCGGGGGTCGCCAGCCGGGCATCGACGATAAGCTCGCCCAGCCGGCGCCCGCCTTCGCGGACCTCGAAGTCAGCCGGCGCCTGGGCCAGCGCCACAGCTGCCGTCACCTCCGGCGCGGAGTCGTCCGCCTGATGCCTGGCGCGCCGTCTCATGCCGTCACCCCCACCGGTGCACGGGGCACGGTCACAATGTCCTTGGGATAGAGGCTGCGCGCCAGCGCGTCCTCATAGCTGATCAGGTTGCGCTGCACCAGCCCCGACAGCGACTGCTCGAAGGTCAGCATCCCGTCGCGCTGGCCGGTGAGCAGGGTGTTTCGCAGCTGATGGGTCTTGCCGTCCTTGATCAGGCCGCGCACCGGCGAGCTGGCGACCAGCACCTCATAGGCCGCGACCATGCCGCCGCCGATGCGGGGCAGCAGCCGCTGGTAGACGATCCCGGTCAGCGCCGCGGCGAGCTGGACCCGCACCTGCGCCTGCTGGTCGCCGGGAAAGACGTCGACGATCCGCGACAGCGCCTGCGCGGTGTCGTTGGTGTGCAGGGTGGCGAACACCAGGTGACCGGTCTCGGCGATGGTGAGCGCGAACCGGATCGACTCCAGGTCCCGCATCTCACCGACCAGCACCACGTCCGGGTCCTCGCGCAACGCGGCGCGCAGGGCGTCGGGGAACGACGCGGTGTCCGAGCCCACCTCGCGCTGGCTGATCGCCGAGCGCTTGTGCTCGTGCACGTACTCGATCGGGTCCTCGATGGTCAGGATGTGACAGGCCCGGTGAGTGTTGATCTGGTCGATCATCGCGGCCAGCGTGGTGGACTTGCCCGAGCCGGTCGGTCCGGTGACCAGCACCAAGCCCTGGTGCTGCCGGGTGAAGTCGGTGAGCACCGGCGGCAGTCCCAGCTCCTGCATGGTCGGGATCCGGCGCGGGATCATCCGCAGCGCCAGGGTGACCTGGTCCCGCTGGGTGAACGCGTTGCCGCGGATCCTGGCTTCGTTCCGCCAGCTGAAGGAGAAGTCGTACTCGTGCCGGGTGGCGAACGCGCTGAACTGCGCGGGGTTGAGCACCTCGGCCAGCAGCGCCTCGGTCTCGGCGCCGCTGAGTGTGGCTTCCTTGGGCACCGAGCGCAGCTCGCCGCGAACCCGGTATTGCGGCGGCAGCCCGGCCGTCAACAACAGATCGGTGCCGCCGGCCCGCCAGAGCCCGTCGAGCAGCTCGTCGATGCGGCTGCCGATGTGTTGACCGTGCATGAAGCTATGCCTTTCCCCGATCGTGACGACGAATACCTGATGAGGTAGGGCCGGTTCCCGGTCGGCCCTACCTCAGGAGCTCAGGCGAGGCTGCAGGTGGTAGCACCGGTGCTGGAGCTGTAGGTGATCGTGTAGGCGGTGCTCGAAGGCACCTCGCGGAGCAGCTTCGCCGTCACCAGCGCGGGCATGTTGGCGGCATAGCTGCCGTTCTTGGCGTAGTACGCCTCCGAGGCCACCTCGACGGTCTTGGCATCGGACTTGCAGGCCGAGGCGTCGCCCCGGTCGGTGATGCCACCGACGGCGAAGACCACGATGCCGGCCAGCACGCCCAGGATGACGATCACGATGAGAAGCTCGATGAGCGTGAACCCGCTCTCCTCCTGACGAGCCTTGCGCAGTTGTTCCAGCATTGCTTCCCCCTTGGTGTGGCGATCAGCCAAGGCGGCTGTCGCGGTCTGAAACTGCCGGTGCGTCATGCGACGCCGGCAGAGCTCGTCGCGTAGCGATCGGCGAACCGCTCGATCGCCACGCTGATGGGATGTTCGGGCTGGGCCGCCCGCAGCGGCACGCCCCGATTGATCGACGCCGGCACATCACGGCTGGACGGCAGGTGCGCGGCGATGGGCCCGCGCACCACCGTCGCCACCTCCGCGGCGGTGAGGGCGACATTGCGGTCCGAGCGGTTGAACAGCACCGACCTGGCCGCGCGCGAATAGCCGAGCAGATCGAGGATGTCCAATGTCATTCGCAGGTTCTTCAACGCCGGCCGCTCCGGAGTGGACACCAGGATGTGGTGATGGGCGTGGTCCAGCGCGACCATCGTGGTCGAGGAGAACCGCGCCGGCAGGTCGATGACGATGGCGTCGTACCTGCTGGCCAGGACCCGCAGCAACCGGCCGATCTTCGCCGGGCGGATCCGCTCGGCGTCGCCGGGCGCCACCGGCGCCAGGATGCAGTCCACGCCGGTGTGCGGGGAGGAGGTGATCAGGTCTCCGGTATCCACCAGGTCGGCGACATCCCGCGGGCCGATCAGCAGGGCGAGCGTCCGGTCGGTGTCGAGGTTCAGCGCCGATGCCACGTCGCCGAAGTCCAGGTCGAGATCGAGCAGGCAGACCCGGCCGTTACCCATCCGTCGAAGCGAGACGGCGAGATTCGTCGCCACCGTGGTCTTGCCACAGCCACCCTTGGCCGCGAACACCGAGAAGATCTGGCCGTCCACCGGCGGCCGGCTGATCGCAGAACACGCCTGCGCGAGCTCGACCCGCTGGCTGGCGCCGAACACCGCGTGGACACCGGCGTTCTTCGCGCGCGTCACCTCGGCGTCCCGCAGCTGCTCCCGTACCAGGATCACCACCGCTGCCGGGTGCTCCACCGTCACCTGGGCGGTGAACCTCAGCGCGTCCTCGAGGTTGACCGTGGCGCCGATGACCACCGGGCACCGGCGCGTCACGGCCACTAGCAGAACAGAGACCTTGCTCAGGGTCGGCGCCGTCCGGATGGTCCCGCCGATGACCGCCGCCAGCATCCTGGCCGCTCGCGCGTCGGGCTCGCAGACGATCGTCATGCCAGTCTCCCGTCGCTCGGCTGGTTAAAAGTTGTGTGAAGCCAGAGTGTCGGAACCGCCTCCTGAGCTGCAGCGGGCAACCGGACAGACCTTGAGTCCCCCGATGGGAGGACGCGTGCTGCCACCCCGTATCCGCAGTGCTGCACTGGGTAATCACCGGTGCGACAAAAGCCTCGACCTGACCGAGCCCTTGAGCAGATCTTTAGGCCCGCATATAGCTGAAGTGTGCTTTGATAAGGGCTGCACGTTAAGTTTTTGTTGGGCCTAAGCGGGGGGACATGAAAATCAGCACAACGGTTGGACCGACCGTTGTTGCGCGGGGCTACCGGAACGCGCCATGACGGCAACCAGATTGATCTTCGTCGACCGCCATCCGGTGACCCGGCTCGGGCTGGCGTTGATGGTGAACGGGCAGCCGGACCTGGTTACGGTCGGCGAGGCCGGCACCGCGACCGAGGCGATCGGCCTGATCGGCGCGCTGCGACCGGACGTGGTGACCATCGGATTGTCGCTGCCCGATCGCCCCGGCTTCGAGCTCGCGACCGAGCTGCGCGACCGCTTCGAATGCCTGGGCATCGTGATCTTCACCGGACGCGGCGAGGACGACGTGCTGTTCCGGGCGCTGGAGACCGGCGCGTCGGCATTCGTGTCGAAGACCGCGACGGCGCCGGAGATCCTCGGCGCCATCCGGCATGCCGCGGTGTCGGCGTCCTCGTTCAGCTCCCGGGGGCTGGCCGCGGCGCTGCGCCGGCGGCGCGACGCACCGGCGCTGCCCGTGCTCAGCGAGCGCGAGCGCCAGGTGCTCAGCCTGCTGCTGGCCGGGCTGTCGGTTCCCGACCTGGCGATCCGGTTGCACATCAGCGTCTCGACCGCCAAGACCTACGTCGCACGCCTCTACGACAAGCTCGGCGCGAACAGCAAGTCCCAGGCGCTGCTCACCGCGGTCAGGTTGGGGCTGGTCGACTCCCCTGCCAAGCAGCTGCCTGCGGTGGTGTAACGCCTTCACCCGGTCAGCCCGAACCTGGTCGTCAACCGTGCGATAGCCAGCGTGCGGGGACCGCTGGTCACCGGGCGGTAGCGCCGCCCTCCAGATCTCCCTCGGTGTCGAGGTATGCCTGCTGCAACGCCGCCAGGGTGTCCGGATCGGGGTGCTCCCACAGCTTGCGCTGGGCTGCCTCCAGCAACCGCTCGGCGATGCCGTGCAGCGCCCAGGGGTTGGACTCGGCGAAGAACTTCTGCAGCTGCGGGTCCAGCACGTAGGTCTGGGCGAGCTTCTCATACATCCAGTCGGCCACCACCCCGGCGGTGGCGTCATAGCCGAACAGGTAATCCACTGTCGCGGCAAGCTCGAACGCGCCCTTGTACCCGTGCCGCTGCATCGCCTCCAGCCAGCGCGGGTTGACCACCCGGGCCCGGAAGATCCGGGTCGTCTCCTCCGACAGGGTCCTGGTGCGGACCGCGTCCGGGTTGGTGCTGTCGCCGACGTAGGCAGCCGGCGCCGTGCCGGTCAGCGCCCGTACCGTGGCCACCATGCCGCCGTGGTACTGGAAGTAGTCGTCGGAATCGGCGATGTCGTGCTCGCGGCTGTCGACGTTCTTGGCCGCCACGTTGATCCGCCGGTAGGCGTTCTCCATGTCCGGCCGGGCCTGGATGCCGTCCACCCCCCGGCCGTAGGCGAAACCGCCCCAGGCCGCGTAGACCTCGGCGAGATCGGCGTCGTCGCGCCAGTTCCCGCTGTCGAACAGAGGCAACAGGCCCGCGCCGTAGGCGCCAGGTTTGGAGCCGAACACCCGCAGGGTGGCCCGGCGCTGATCGCCGTGGGCCGCCAGGTCCGCCTGCGCGTGCGCCCGGACGAAGTTCTGCTCCGCGGGCTCGTCCTGGGCGGCGACCAGCTGCACCGCGTCGTCGAGCAACGCGACCACATGCGGGAAGGCGTCGCGGAAGAACCCCGAGATCCGGACGGTGACGTCGATCCGGGGCCGGCCGAGCTCGGCCAGCGGAATCAGCTCCAGACCGGTGACCCGCCGGGACGCCTCGTCCCAGACCGGCCGGACGCCGAGCAGCGCCAGGATCTCGGCCACGTCGTCACCCGCGGTGCGCATGGCCGAGGTCCCCCAGGCCGACAGTCCCACCGACCGCGGCCAGTCGCCGGTGTCGCTGCGGTAGCGCGCCAGCAGCGAGTCGGCCATCGCCTGGCCGGTCTCCCAGGCCAGCCGGCTCGGGATCGCCTTCGGGTCCACCGAGTAGAAGTTGCGCCCGGTCGGCAGCACGTTGATCAGGCCGCGCAAGGGAGAACCGCTCGGGCCGGCGGGCACGTAGCCGCCGTCGAGGGCGTGCAGCACGTTGGTCAGCTCGTCGGTGGTGCGGGCCAGCCGGGGCACCACCTCGGTCGCGGCGAAGGCCAGCACCTCGCCTACCAGCGCCAGCCGGCTGTCACCGTCGCCGAGGATCTCGGCAGCGACCTCGCCCGCGGCATCGACGTGCCAGCCCCTGGCCTCCATCGACGACACCAGCCGGTGCGCGAGGTCCTCGGTCTCGTCCACCTCGACGCGTCCAGCATCGCCTTGCTCGGAAAGCCCCAGCGCCTCGCGAAGGCCGGGCAGCGCCGCGGCCTGGCCACCCCAGACCTGCTTGGCCCGCAGCATCGCCAGCACCAGGTTGACCCTGGCCTGGCCACGCGGCGCCTGGCCGAGGATGTGCAGGCCGTCGCGGATCTGGACGTCCTTGATCTCGCACAGCCAGCCGTCGACGTGCAGGATGAATTCGTCGAACTCCGCGTCGTGCGGCCGGTCGGCCAGCCCCAGGTCGTGATCGAGCTTGGCTGCCTGGATCAGCGTCCAGATCTGGGCGCGGATGGCCGGCAACTTCGCCGGATCCATCGCCGCGATGCTGGCGTGCTCGTCGAGCAGCTGTTCCAGCCGGGTGATGTCGCCGTAGCTTTCGGCCCGCGCCATCGGCGGGATCAGGTGATCGACCAGGGTGGCATGCGCCCGGCGCTTGGCCTGGGTGCCCTCCCCCGGGTCGTTCACCAGGAACGGGTAGATCAGCGGCAGCTCGCCGAGCGCGGCGTCGGTGGCACAGGAGGCCGACATGCCGGCGCCCTTGCCCGGCAGCCATTCCAGGTTGCCGTGCTTGCCGACGTGCACGATCGCGTGCGCGCCGAAGTCCTCGGCCAGCCAGCGGTAGGCGGCGAAGTAATGGTGGCTCGGCGGCAGGTCCGGGTCGTGGTAGATCGCGACCGGGTTCTCGCCGAAGCCCCGGGGCGGCTGCACCATCACCACCACATTGCCGGCGCGCAGCCCGGCCAGCACGATTTCGCCTTGGGAGTCCTGGCTGAAGTCGACGAACAGAGTGCCGGGAGCGGCGCCCCAGTGCTGCTCGATGCCGTCCCTGAGATCACCGGGCAGGGTGTCGTACCAGCGGCGGTAGTCGGCGGCCGTGATCCGGACCGGGTTGTGAGATAGCTGCTCGGCGGTCAGCCAGTCCTGGTCCTGGCCACCGGCCGCGATCAGCGCGTGGATCAGCGCATCGCCGTCGAGCGCGCTCACCCCGGGCAGCGCGCCCTCCCCGTCCGCCGGCCCGATGTCATAGCCCTGCTCGCGCATCGCCGACAGCAGCCGCACGACGCTGGCCGGGGTGTCCAGCCCGACCGCGTTGCCGATCCGGGAATGCTTGGTGGGATAGGCCGAAAGCATGATCGCGATCTTGCGCTCGGCGGGCGGGATGTGCCGCAGCCGGGCATGCCGGACCGCGATCCCGGCCACCCGGTCGGCCCGCTCGGCGTCGGCGACGTAGACCGTCAGGCCGTCGGCGTCGACCTCCTTGAACGAGAACGGCACCGTGATCAACCGGCCGTCGAACTCCGGGATCGCCACCTGGGTGGCCGCATCCAGCGGCGAGAGCCCGTCCCCGTTGGCAAGCCAGCTGTCCCGGGAGCTGGTCAGGCAGAGCCCTTGCAGGATGGGCACGTCCAGCGCGGCCAGGGCGCCGACATCCCAGGCCTCGTCGTCGCCGCCGGCAGAGGCAGCGGCCGGTTTCGTCCCGCCGGCGGCCAGCACCGTCACCACCAGGGCATCGGCCTGGCCCAGGGTGGCCAGCAGCTCCTGCTCGGCCGCCCGCAGCGAGGCGCAGAAGACCGGCAGCGGCCGGCCGCCCTTGCCCTCGATGGCCCGGCACAGCGCCTCGACGAAGGCGGTGTTGCCGGCGACGTGATGCGCGCGGTAGTAGAGGACGGCGACCGTCGGGCCCTCGACCGCCCGGGACTGCCGCTCCAGCACCCCCCACAGGGGCGTGCTGGCCGGCGGCTCGAACCCGTGGCCGGTCAGCAGCACGGTGTCGGAGAGGAACCGGTGCAGCTGGCCCAGATTGCCTGGACCGCCCTCGGCCAGGTAGGAGTGCGCCTCGGCCGACACCCCGTAGGGCACCGTCGAGAGCTTCATCAGCTCCGCATCCGGTTGCTGCTCGCCACCGAGCACCACCACCGGCCGGCCGCTGGCCAGCAGCGCGTCGATCCCGGCCTCCCACATCCGGTACCCGCCCAGGATGCGCACCACCACCAGCTCGGCTCCGGCCAGCAGCGCCGGCAGGTCCTCGACCTCGGTGCGGGCCGGGTTGGCCAGCCGGTAGTCCGCGCCGCTGGACCTGGCGCTGAGCAGGTCGGTGTCCGATGTCGAGAGCAGCAGGATCACAGCAGTCCTCCCCGGGGTCCGCGCCCCTGGCGTGTAGGTAGCGGCCGGTTGGAGTATCTGGCTTGTCCGATCTCGGGTTGGCGAGCTCGGAGTCACAGTGGCGGGACCGCGCCGGGATCGCACCGGCTTCCTCCAGCTGTGGCCGCTAGGCGGGCTAACTGTAGCTGGCCCGATCGCGCCGTCCGGGCCTCAGATCACGTCGGGCACGATGCTGGGAACCCGGACGACGATCTCCAGCCGCTCGATGGCCTGCTGTGCCAGGGTGAGCGCCTCGGCCGCGGTATCGGCGTGGGCACGGGCCTGGGCCAGCCGCGAGTGCGAGTTCTGCAGGCCGTTGAGCTGCGTTCCGGCCGGCAGCGGCCACTTGACGGTGACGCCGTCAGGGTGCGGCCCGTCGACTCCGGTGATCTCCACCAGGACGCCGGACGGCGGCGCCACGGCGAACCAGATCGCCTCGCACCGGGGAGGGCGGTCCTGCAGGGTCGCGCGGATGCCCGGGAGAACCTTCTCGCCGATCATCTGCCGCCACTGGCTCTTGACCAGGTCCACGCCGGTGGCGTCGGTGACCAGGTCCCAGATGGAATCGCCGCCGAAGCGCAGATGGGTCTCGATGAGTCGCGGCCCGGACTCGGTGAGGACGATCTCGGTGTGGGTCGGGCCGAACTCGACACCGAGCGCATCGAGCGCCCGGCACACATGCGCGCCGATCGCCTCCTGGTCCTGCGGGCCCAGCGGGGCGGGCATCACATGCCCGAGCTCAACCAGGCTCACCGGGTCGGAGTACTTGCGGGTGATGGTGACCACCTGGTGCTCGCCCTGCTCGGAGAAGCACTCCACGCTGTACTGCACGCCAGCCAGGAACTTCTCGACTATCACCGGGACCGGGCCGTCGGTTGCCTGGGCCGGAGCTGTCATCAGGACCGGCGTCGCCGTCCCCTGGTCCTGGGTGATTCCCCGGGCCCGGGCCAGGGCGGCCGCAGCCTCGCCCGGCCCGTTGATCACCGACACCCCCGCACTGGCCATGCCGCTGACCGGTTTCACCACGCACGGATAGCCGTGCGTGGCGGCGAAGTCCCGCAGCTCGGCCTCGTCGCGCACGGCCGCCGACGCGGTGGACTCGACACCGGCCTCGGCCAGCCGTTGCCGCATGGCGTACTTGTCGTGGACGAGCCG
>NZ_DASVSG010000152.1:0-26504 GCF_036388195.1 Jatrophihabitans sp.
GCACGGCGCCCGGACAGCTCGCAGCGCGCCCCGGTGAACGCGACGGTCGCGGCGTCGGCCAACCGCAGCACCAGCCCGCCGAGGGTGAACTCGATCCCGGCCGCCGACTCCTCGTTGCCCACCAGCCGGTTGGCCAGCCGCAGGGCGCCCCGGTCGAACGCCCCGCTGCGGCTGACCCCCAGCTCGGCCAGACCGGGCCGTCCCAGGTCCTGGACGGTGGCCAGCGGGCCGGGCGAGAGCAGCTCGATCATGCCGGCATCAACCGGACGGCGGCGCCGGGCCGCAGCAGCGCCGGCGGCTGGCGCTCCAGGTCGAAGAGCACCGCATCGGTCCGGCCCAGCAGCAGCCAGCCGCCCGGTGAGCTCCGGGGGTAGATCCCGGTGAACTCGCCCGCGATGGCGACCGACCCGGCGGGCACGGCCGGTCGGGGACTGGCCAGCCGGGGCAGCCGCAACACCGGGTCGAGTCCGCTGAGGTAGCCGAATCCCGGCGCGAATCCACAGAACTGCACGGTGTATTCCGGGGCGCAGTGCCGCCGGATCACCTCCGGCACGGTCAACCCGCACTGCCGGGCGACCGACGCCAGGTCCGCGCCGTCGTAGCGCACCGCCAGCTCCACCGCAGGCTCGGGTTGCCGGGTCGCGGCCGAGCTCGCCGGGCCGGCCAGGCAGTCCTCGATCAGGCGTCGCAGCTCAGCCCCGGATCCAGCGCTCGGGTCGAACTCGACCAGCACCGTCCGGGCGGCCGGAACCACCGCCAGCACCGCTGGATGCGCGCGGGCCAGCAGGGCATCGCGTACCGGCAGGACGTCGGAGGCGCCGGCCAGCTCGATCAGGACCGCGCTCTGGCCGTAGGGCAGCAGCGTCCAGCCGGTCATCCGGCCGATCATGGCGAGAAGGCCGCCAGCCGGACGCCGGCGCCGGCCAGCCGGTCCCGCACCGCGCGGGCTATCTCGGCCGCTCCCGGGGTGTCGCCGTGCACGCACAGTGACGCCGGCTTCAGCGCGACCAGGCTGCCGTCGACCGCCCTGACCTCACCGTCAGTCACCATCGCCAGCGCCCGGTCGGCGATCTCGCCGGCGGCGTGCAACACCGCGCCCGGCTGGTCCCGGGGGACGAGCGAGCCGTCGGGCCGGTAGCCGCGGTCGCAGAAGGCCTCGAACACCACCGGAAGGCCGGCAGCGTCGGCGGCCGAGGCCAGCGCCGAACCGGCCAGCGTGAGCACCGGCAGCGCCCGGTCCCAGGCGAGCAGCGCGCTGATCACGGCGCCGGCCTGGCCGGCGTCGGCAGCCGCGGCGTGGTAGAGCGCGCCGTGCGGCTTGAGGTAGCGGACCCGGCTCCCGGCCGCCCGGGCGAAGCCGTCCAGGGCGCCGAGCTGGTAGAGCACGTCGGCGGCGAGGTCATCGGGGGCGATGTCGATCCGGCGCCGCCCGAAGCCGACCAGGTCCCGGTAGCCGACCTGGGCGCCGATCGCGACTGAGCGCCGGGCCGCCTCGGCGCAGACCCGCCGCATGATGACCGGGTCACCGGCATGGAAGCCACAGGCGACGTTGGCGCTGGTGACGATGCCGAGCAGCTCCTCGTCCGCCCCGGCGGTCCACCGGCCGAACCCCTCGCCGAGGTCGGCATTGAGGTCTATCGCAGGGCTGTCCGGCATGGCCTCACGGTATCCGGTCGGGCCAGCCGAAACTCAGAGCTTGAGCACCTGCACGGTGCTCGGGGTGGGCTGCGGCGAGCCGCCGGCCGGTTCGATCGAGATCCCCATCTGGTCCACGCCGTCGAGGTTGCCCGACGCCGGCACCTCGACGTTGCCGGCCTGGTCGGGGCGGAACACCCCGCCCGAGACCGGCGCGCCGGTGTCGGTCATCAACCACAGCTGGTAGGTCTGGTTGCTCGGCAGGGCCGGTATGCCGCGCCCGATCAGCACCAGCCGTCGCTCCTTGCGCGAGTAGATCAGGGTGCCCTGGCCCTGCTTCATCGCGGTGGTGGCGGCCCGGACGTCCGGCGCGTCCAGCAGGCTCTGCACCACGGAGCTGCCCGCGCTGGCCGCCCGCTGGGCCTGGCGGTGCTCGGAGTAGCCCCAGACCGAGACGGCGACGGCGATCAGCGCGCAGGCGGCGGCCAGCCCTTGCCACAGCGCCTGGCTGCGAGTGCGGCGCAGCGGCCGGACATTGCCGCGCTCTCCCCGAGGGTCCTCGACCAGCGGCGGCAGCGGCCGGCTCTGCGCCACGGCCCCGAGCACGGCGGCCCGTAGCTGCGGCGGTGGGCCGAACTCGCTCAGGTGGCTCAGCTCGCTGGCAGTCATCCGCAGCTCGCGCACCTCCTGGGCGCACTCGGCGCAGGTGCGCAGGTGCTGCTCGAACACCTCGCGCTCGTCGTCGTCGAGCGCGTCGAGCGCGTAGGCGCCGGCCAGCACGTTCAGCTCGTCGGTCATGCCATCACCCCCAGCGCGTCCCGCATCCTGATCAAGCCGTCTCGTATCCGGGTCTTCACCGTGCCCAGCGGAACCTTCAGCAACTGCGCCACCTCGGTATGGGTGTAGCCACCGAAGTAGGCCAGCGTCACCGCCTCCCGCTGCGCCGGAGTCAGATCATCCAACACCTTGCGTACCCGCTGCGCGTCCAAGCTGGTCTGCACCTGCTCGCTGACCGAGTCGTAGGGCCGCTCCTCGTGCAGCAAGGCGTACTTGTCATCGCGCGCGATCGACGACTGGGCCGAGCGGACCCGGTCGACCGCGCGGCGATGGGCGATCATCAGCAGCCAGGGCAGCACGCCGCCCCTGCCGGCATCGAACCGGGCCGACTGCCGCCAGACCTCCAGGTAGATGTCCTGGGTGACCTCGGCGGCCTGGGCAGGATCGCGCACCACCCGCAGCACCATCCCGTACACCCGCGGCGAGGTCTGGTCGTAGAGCTCGCCGAAGGCTTGCTCGTCCCCCCGTGCCGCGGCAGCGATCAGCTCCTCGAGGGTGAGCGCAGCCGGGGCGGCGACATTGCCGGAGCGCGACCGCTCGAACCACATAGCTGTCATGCTAAGCCGACTCCGGGCAGGGCCGTGGTTGCTGATCCGTCGCCCAACTCTCCCGGCGTCTGGGATGAGCGGCGCGAACCATGCGAGTGATTCGGAGCCCTGGCCGCGCCGGATTGCCGCTTCGGCCCCCGAATTGCCCGATCCGGCGCCGCGGATCGCAACGACCGCCGCGCCTTGGGAGTAGGGCCGGGGGGAGTCGAACCCCCACTGTCACGGACCTAAACCGTGCGCCTCTGCCTTTGGGCTACGGCCCCGTCGCCGCACGAGCCTACTGGCTGGCCGCCAGCCCCAGGTCACGGCGCAGCTTGGCGACATGGCCGGTGGCCTTGACGCCGTACTGGGCGAGCTCCACAGCGCCGTCGGCGTCGATCACGAAGGTCGAGCGGATCACGCCCTGCACGGTCTTGCCGTAGAGCTTCTTCTCGCCGTACGCGCCGTACGCGCCCAGCACCTGCCGGTCGGGGTCGGACAGCAGCGGGAAGCTCAACTTCTGGTTGTCGCGGAACTTGGCCAGCTTCGCGGGCTTGTCCGGTGAGATGCCGAGCACCGCGAAGCCCTCGTTGGCGAAGCTGTCCAGGGTGTCGCGGAAGTCGCAGGCCTGCTTGGTGCACCCCGGCGTGGACGCTGCCGGGTAGAAGTAGACGATGACCCGCCGGCCACGGAACTCAGCCAGCGACACCGGCTTGCCGTCGGCGTCGGGAAGGGTGAAATCAGGCGCCGGGTCACCGGCTGCGAGGCGTTCGGTCATCCGCACACGGTAGCGGGCCGCATCGGGTTTGGTCGGGTGGATACGCTGGCCCTTCCAGCGAACTGCAACGAAGGAGCCATGGTGGCGACCCAGCGCGACGCGAGCGTGATTCGGTCAGAGATAGAGCAGGCCCGCGACCAGCTTGCGACCACCGTCGACCAGCTGGCCGAGCGGCTGGCTCCCAAGCGGCTCGTCGACGACGTCAAGACCACCCTGAAGGAGAAGGCGCTGACGCCGCAGGGCAAGGCCGTTCTCGGTGGGACCGGGCTGCTGCTGAGCGTGCTGATGATCCGCAACCTGCGCCGCAGCCGCCGCGATCGCTGAGGCGCCGCTCAGGACTACCGCGCCGCTGAGGACTTCGCGCTAGGACGCCGTCGCGAGCCGGGTTCAGCCCGCTGCCAGCTGCCCGAGGTGCCGGCGCAGGTCCTCCACCCGCTCCACCGGACGGTGGAACAGCACCACCACCTCCAGGCCTGAGTCCGCTCGGGCCGTGGGCTTGCCCTGCAGGATGTAGCCGCTGATCGCGAAGCTGTCGCCGGCCAGGTCGATCCGCAGCTGTACGGGGGTGCGTGGCCGGCACAGCGCCTGGTGCTCGGTGGGCACCACGCCGCGCAACGCGGCCTCGCTCAGGTCGATGAGCTCGCCGGACGTCTCGGCCGGCGTCCCGTCGGCGCCGTCGTAGCTGATGGCGAGGCTGGCATCGAGGTTGGCACGGGCATAGCGCCGGCGTTCCTCGCGCCAGGCGGTGCTCTCGATCTGCACCGCCAGCAGGTCGACCTCGTCGGAGGTGGACCGGCTCAGCAGCATCACCGGCAGCACCAGCAGCGAGGTGTCATCCGGCCAGGTCACCAGCAACCGGGTCCCCACCACGAGGGCGCCGGCAGGAAGGTCGCGCGGTGGCTGCAGGAACAGCACGCCGGGCTGGGACCGCACCACGTCGCTGCGGTAGGAGCGCCCCTGTTGATCGCGCAGCACTACCGCCGTGCCGTCCACGGGTACGTCGGTCATGGCCTACCGGCCGTTGCCGCGATCACGGGCGTCATCGTAGGGACAGGCAGGTCGCCGCCGCAGCGGAACAGCCCGATCCGGCGTGCCCGGTCAGCGCCGTGGCCCGGCCGGGTCGGCGTCGCCGCCGGCTGCGCTCGGTCCCGCGCCGTCGGCAGGGGTGCCCAGGGCGCCGCGCAGCGCGTCGACCGCGTCATCGGAGCTTGAGACTGCTTGGGCATTGGATCGCTGTATTTCCTCGTAGATTTCCTTGCGGTTGACCTTGACCGAGCGGGGGGCCTCGATGCCTATCCGGACCGCGTCGCCACGGACCTCGAAAACGGTGAGGACGATGTCATCGCCTACGACGATGCTCTCGCCGACACGGCGGGTCAGAATCAGCAAGGCGACGCTCCAGCAGGCAGTGGGCCGGGTCCGGCACCGACAACGCTAGCCTGCCTGTCGCAACAACGGGGCGCGCAGGGGCAGATCGGCGTCGGCGAGCACCAGTTGCTGGGCGGTCCCGCGGTCGGCCGCGATCACGATCGGCGCCAGCAGGTTGGCGGTCGCGTCGGTGATCCCGTTGGTCACCGTGACGATGACCAGCAGCAGCACCTCGTCGCCGTCTGCCACCCCGAGGGCGCTGACGTCCGATGCGTCCAGCAGCGGAGCGTAGTCGGGGAAGAAGCGTCCTGGCGCGGCCACCACGAACCGCAGGCCGGGGGTCTTGGCCGACCGGAGCGCGTAGAGCACGCCATGGGCGTCCAGGGCCGAGACGGTGAAGTCCCGCTCGTCCTCGAAGCCGGGAATCGGCGTCGCGAAGGTGATCTGGTCCGGCAGGGTGGGCGTCCGCGGCAGAGCGCTCACCAGGCTCGTCCCTCGCTCGATGCTCACTCCGGTCGCCAGGTCGCTCCGCGCCTCGCTCGTCCCTCGCTCGATGCTCACTCCTACGGTGCTGTGCTTCACGCTCACCTCAAGAAGTCCAGTAGCGAGATCTGGCTGACCTTCGCCGTCGTGGCCAGCGCGGCCTGGTAGGCGGCGTTGGCTGAAGTCACCTGAATGGCCATGTCGGCCAGGTCGATCTCCTGCAGATCCGAGAGCTGCGATTTCAGCTGGACCCGGTTGGTGTTCGCGGTGTTCTGCACGCTCTGGATCCTCTGGTACTTGGCGCCGGCCAGGGACTGCTCGTTGGTGATGGCGACCTGCCGGGAATCCAGCTGCTGCAGGTTGGCGCCCAGCCCGGACGGGTTGGTGCGCAGGTTCGCCGAGATGTCTTTGAGCAGGTCGAAGAGGTTGCTGCCGTTGGCGCCGAAGGCTGCCGTGCCAGGGGTGTTGAGGTCGATGGCGTTGTTCGGCCCGACGGTCCGGGCGACGGTGCCGGTGTCGCCGACGTAGCTGCCGGCAGCGTCGAAGGCCACGTCACCGGCGGTCGTCCCACCGAAGACCGGACGGCCGAGGTAGCTGGAATTGGCCAGCGACAGCAGCGAGGCCCGGGCCTGGTCGACCTGTTGGGCCAGCGCCTCGTTGGAGGTGGCGTTGCCGGTGCCGGTGTTCATGCCCTGCAGCACCAGCGAGCGGACCTGCTGCAGCTGCGAGGTGATGCTGTGCAGCGAGCTGTCGACCGTGGTCAGCCAGCCGAGCGCGTCGGTGGCGTTGGCCTGGTACTGGTGGAGCTGCTTGAGCTGGGAACGCAGCTGCAGCGCGGTGACCGTGCCGGTGGGGGAGTCCGACGGCTTGGTGATCTGCCGGCCGGAGGTGATCTGCTTCTGCAGGTTCGCCAGCCGGGACGCATCGGCCTGCAGCCCGGCCAGCGCTCCGCGCGAGGCCGAGCCCACGGTGACCCTCATCATCACAGGCCCACCCGTCCGGTGTGGCTGATCAGGGTGTCGAGGATCTCGTCGACCGTGGTCAGCACTCGTGAGGACGCCTGGTAGGCGCGCTGGTAGGTGAGCAGGTTGGTGGTCTCCTCGTCGAAGCTGACGCCGGCCGAGGACTGCGCGAGCTCGTCGACGCTGTTGGTGACCGCCTGCTGGATCGACGCCTGCTGGACGGCCCGCTGGACATCGGTGGCCAGGGTGCCCACCAGGCTGCGGTACGCGGCGTCGGCGCCTGAGTTGGACCCGCCCAGCTGGGACATGCCCAGCGCGACCGAGCCGTCCAGGTTGCCGCCCGCGGCGCCGGAGGCGGCCAGGGCGGCCGGGTTGGTCACCGCCACCGACAGGGTGGCTGCGGTGCTGCCGGCGAACAGCGGGCCGCCGGGGTTGCCCGCCAGGTCGTAGCCGCCGGTCTGGCCGGCGTTGACGGTGTTGGCCAGCGCCGCGGCGACCGCGTCGAGCTGGGCGGCGTAACCGGGCAGCGCGGTGGTCAGGCTGTCGACCAGTCCCTGCAGCTCGCCGCCGGCCGGGCCGGCCGGAGTGCCACCGACCAGGATCTGGTTGGCCGGGCTCAGCGAGACCGTGGTGGCCGTGGTGGAGGCCACCAGGTTCTGGCCGCCGATGCTCACGGTGGCCGTGCCGTTGGCCAGGACGGTGGTCTGGGCGCCGGTCAGGTCGGCCAGTTGCATGAGCAGGCTGTCGCGCTGGTCGGCAAGGGCGTTGGTGTTGGTGCCGCTGGCGGTGGCCACCGCGATCTCGCCGTTGAGCTGGGCGAGCGCGGCAGCGGCGGTGTTGATCTCCAGGGTGGCCGCGGTGGCCTGCTGGGCCACCGACTGGGTCAACCGGTCGAGGTTCGCGCTGCTCTGGTTGAGGCTGGTGGCCAGGCTGGCGGCCTTCTGCAACACCACGTTGCGGGCGGCCAGGTCACCGGGGTTGTTGGCCACCGCAGCCCAGGAGTTCCAGAAGTCGTTGAGCTGCTCGGCCAGGCCGTGGTCGCTGGGCTCGTCGAAGAGGGTCTCGACCGAGGAGAGCACGGTGGCGGTGGTCTGCCGGTAGCCGTTGTCGCCGTGCTCGGTGCGGGCCCGGACGTCGATCATCGGATCGTTGAGTCGGGTGGTGCCTGACACGGTCACCGAACCGTTCGGGTGTTGGGTGGCATAGAGCGCCGCCACACCGGTCGCCGGACCGACCGCGGCCAGCTCGGCGCGCTGCCGGGTGTATCCCGGGGTGTTTGCGTTGGCGATGTTCTGGCCGGTGACCTCCAGGCCGTAGCGCTGCACGTTCAGCGCGGCGAGGGCGTTGGTCAGGCCGGAGAAGGCGCTGGTCATGAGGGGCGCTCGATCATGAGCGCACGCGGGCTCATCGCTCGTTCCTCGCTCATGCCTGTTCGTCCATCAGCATCGGGCCGTTGGGGGTCGCGGCGGCCGAGCCCTGGGAGTCATAGGTCTGCACGGACTCGGTGACCGAGAGCAGCGTCTGGCGCACGGCGCGGGCGCCGGCGGCCAGCAGCGCCCGGTTGTGGCCGGTCGCGCCTTCCACCTCGGCCACCAGTTTCAGCAGCGCCTGCCGGTGCTCTCCGAACAGCGTTCCCCATGGCTCCGGCGCGAGCGTCGCAAGCTCGGCGAGCGTCGGCGGGGCCGGCAGCCCCAGCTCGTCGGCGATCACGTCGACCTCTGCGGCACGCAACACCTCAGTGCCACGGAGGTTGTCGAGGGCGGCTTCGATCTCGTCGTTGGCCTGGGCCAGCCAGCGGGTGTGCCCAGCGCTGACGATCAGTTGTTCCTCGACGAGCTTGAAGAGCAGCAGTTGCAGCGCTTCCCGCTCGCGCCACAGCAACGTCGATACCTCAGAGAACCCCATGGTTTTACTTCCCGTAGTCGTCAACATTGACTACCTCACACTCCCCTCGGGTTCAAGGCATCTGATCGGCAGTTCGCCGGCGTACTTGAACGGTGGCGACTCCCTGGCAGTCGCAAAAGGGGCATGTGCAGCGACACGCCGCTGTGACCGAGATCACAGTAACTCTGAGTATCCAACACTTAACGCAAGTAATACATTAAGCCCACGTTAAGTCAGCGGGGGCCGACTTAACCGGTAGTAGTCAACACCGATCCGCGTTGCAGCAATTTGCTCACATGACCGGCAGAACAGCCTGCCAGGAGAAGAGTAGCGATGACGATGAGTCACACGGTCCCCGCCCCGGTCCCTAGCCGGACGGCTGACTCGGCCACTGCGAAGGTATGTCCACCTGAGGTCGAGGCTCTCGTCCGGGACAACCTGGCGCTGGTCGGGCACATCGTCCGCGAAACCATGACTCGGCTGCCGGCCCACATCGGCCGCGACGACCTCACCTCGGCGGGGATGACCGCCCTGGTGCTGAGCGCGCAGAGTTATGACGAGGCGCGCGGGGTGCCGTTCGCCCGCTTCGCCGCCATCCGGATCCGCGGCGCCCTGGTCGACGAGCTGCGCTCGATGGACTGGGCCAGCAGGTCGGTCCGCGGCCGGGCCCGCGAGGTCGAGGCCGCCCGCAACCAGCTCGCGGTCACCCTGGGACGCTCGCCGCGGCCGCACGAGGTCGCCGAGACCCTCGGTGTCAGCGTCTCCGAGCTCGGCAACATCGACGCCGACGTGCACCGGGCCAGCGTGCTCAGCCTGCAGGGTTTCGCGCCCGAGACCGGCGCCGCCATGGTGGCCGACGTCCAGCGCGGCCCCGAGCAACTGGTGTTGGACCGCGAGCAGCTCGGCTACCTGCACGATGCCATCGCCGAGCTGCCCGAGCGGCTGCGGCACGTGGTGCAGGCCTACTTCTTCGATCAGCGGCAGATGGCTGACATCGCCGCCGAGCTCGGCGTCACCGAGTCCCGGATCTCCCAGCTGCGCGCCGAGGCGCTCAAGCTGCTGCGGCACGGCCTTGCCAGCGCCGAGCCCGAGGCGCCCGCGGCAGTCGAGTCCACCGGCCGGGCCGGCGCCCGGGTTGCCAGCTACGCGGCGGCGGTTGCTGCCCGCGGCACCCTGGCCACCCGGTTGAAGATGTCGAACTCCTACGGCGAGACCATCCCGGCGATGCCGGGCCGCCGTGAGCAGCTCGACCGCAGCTCGATCGCCTGATACCCCCGCGCGAGAGTAATGGCGGCGAATCGCTCAAGTCGCCGCCGCACCCGCCGAACAGATAGGCACGCTGATCCACGGATGGATCGGCCGGCCCGAGTAGCGGGTCAACCCGGACTCTGTTTCAGGAGGAAACACCGTGAGTCTTCGCATCAACACCAACGTCGGGGCCCTCAACGCCTACGGCAACCTGTCCGCCAACCAGGCTTCGCTGCAGAACGCGTTCGAGAAGCTCTCCAGCGGTCTCCGGATCAACAAGGCGGCCGATGACGCGGCCGGCCTGTCGATCAGCCAGGGCCTGACCTCGCAGATCAACGGCCTGACCCAGGCCGTGCGCAACGCCCAGGACGGCACCAACGTCGCCCAGATCGCCGATGGCGCCCTGGCGACGGTGCAGAAGATCCTGCAGCGTCAGCGTGATCTGGCCGTCCAGGCGTCCAACGGTGGTTCGCAGGACGCCGCCGCCCAGGCCGCCGCGCAGTCCGAGATCGTCAACCTGAACACCCAGCTCGACAACATCTCGGCCACGACCGCCTTCGGTGGCACCAAGCTGCTCGACGGCAGCTACACCGCCGCGGTGGGCGTGTTCCAGGTCGGCGCGAACAACACCGCGAGCGAGCAGATCTCGCTGGCGCTGACCGCCGCTGACGCCACCACGCTGGGCGTGTCCGGCGTGAACGTCGGAACCACCGCGGGTGCGCAGACCGCGATCGGCACCATCGACGCGGCGATCGCTGCCGTGTCGGCCTCCCGGTCCCAGATCGGCGCCACCCAGAACCAGCTGGGCTACACCATCAGCAACCTGCAGACCACGATCCAGAACGTGACCGCCTCGCGTTCCAACATCACCGACGCCGACCTGGCGACGGAGGTCACCGCGATGAGCCAGGCTCAGATCCTCACCTCGGCCGCCACCTCGGTGCTGGCCCAGGCGAACTCGGCTCCGCAGGCCATCCTGAAGCTGCTGCAGTAAGCCAGCAACAGCACCAGCAACCAGCACCGCTAGGCGATCCGGCCGGGGTTCGAACCAGAGCCCCGGCCGGACCGCATAGCCAGGTAAGGAGTGCACGTGAGCGCGTTCTCGATCAGCGGGTTGTCCTCCGGCATCGACACGGCTTCCCTCATCTCGCAGTTGATGACCGTGGCCGCGCAGCCGCAGACCCAGCTGAAGAACCAGCTCTCCGCGCAGCAGAACGTGCTCACCGCCTACCAGGCGATCAACACCAAGCTCACCGCGTTGCAGGCCGCGGCCGATGCGGTCAAGCAGCCCAGCACCTGGGCCGCCACCAAGGCGGTCTCCAGCAGCACCGCGGTGATCGCCTCGACCACCTCGGCCGCCGCGTCGGGGTCGGCCACCACCTTCGACGTGATCCGGATGGCCACCGCCCAGATCAGCACCGTGGCTGCCACCGGCGCGGTGGTCGCCTCGCCGCCCAACGGAATCGACGTCGTGGACTCCGCCGGCGTCACCCACCACCTCGCGCTGTCCAGCGGCAGCCCGGCCGCCGTGGCGGCGGCGGTGAACAACGCCGCCCTCGGCATCCGGGCCTCGGTGATCAACACCGATTCCGGCCCGCTGCTGCAGTTCACCTCGGTATCCACCGGCGCGGCCGGGGCATTCTCGATCAACGGCTTGGACACCGCGCCGCAGACCCTGGTCGCGGCCCAGGACGCCAGGATCGCCGTGGGGAACCCGGCTGCCGGCGGGTACACCGTCTCCAGCAGCAGCAACACCTTCAACAACGTCATCCCGGGCGTGACCTTCAGCATCGGCGCCGTCGCCACCGGGGTGACCGTCGCGGTCTCCAGCGACGCCGGCGCGATCGGCGACAAGATCAAGGGCCTGGTCGACGCCGCGAACGCCGCCCTGACCGAGCTGGGCAAGTACACCGGCAAGGGCGGCGTCCTGGAGAGCAACTACCAGATCAACTCGATCACCAACAGCGTGCTGTCGGCCATCAGCCACGGCGACGGCGCCGGCGCCAGCTTCGCCTCGGTCGGCGTGCAGCTGACCTCGACCGGAACGCTCGCCTTCGACGCCACCGCCTTCGCCGCCGCGTACGCCGCCGATCCGGCCAAGGCCCAGGCCAGCGCGGCCACCTCGCTGTCGGGTTCGCTGTCCACCCTGGCCATGCGCAGCTCGACGGTCACCCTGAGCCCGCTGATCAACTCGGGCACCTCGCACGTGGGGGAGCTGAACAAGCAGATCGCCGACTGGGACACCCGGCTCAACGACCAACGAACCGCCATGCAGGCCAAGTACACCGCGATGGAGGTGGCGTTGCAGAAGCTGCAGTCCACCTCCAGCTACCTGACCTCGGCGCTGGCCGCGATCACCGCCTCGAACGACGCCTCCAGGAAGTAGCCCCGGCCCTACCAGACCCAGCCAGACCCACCAGCCACCGAAGGAGATGATCGCCAGTGCCAGTCGACCCCGCCCGCGCCCGCTACCTCGCCGACGCGGTTGCCACTGCGACGCCGGCCCGGCGCATCGTCCTGCTCTACGACCGGTTGTGGCTGGACATCCAGCGGGCGCAGGCCGCGCAGGACTGCGGCGACGCCAGCGCCCGCGATCACCTGCAGCACGCCCAGCAGATCATTGCCGAGCTGCTGGGCAGCCTCGACGTCAGCGCCTGGTCGGGGGCGGCTGATCTGGCGTCGCTGTACTCCTACTTGCTGCGCGAGCTGATCGCCGAGGTGCTCGAGCCGCGGCCGGGCCGGCTGGCGGCGACGACCAAGATCGTCTCTGACCTGCGCGCCAGCTGGCAGCAGGCCGAAGCCCAGCTGCAGGGCGTGCCCGCGCAGTCGGCCGAAGGCCGGGAAGCAGTCCGCGTTGGCTAGCCAGCCGGCTGCCCCGGCGCAGGACCCGGGCCGTCGGCCCGCGGCCCCCACCTGGGACCAGGTGCTGGCCGATCTGGAGCAGGAGACCGCGGTGCTGCAGGAAGGCCTGCGGCGCGGTGAGCTGCTCTCTCCGGTGACCCCGTGGCACCCTCCGGTGCTGCCACCGATCCCCACCGAGCTGGTCGCCCGCGCGCAGGCGCTGCTGGAGCAGCAGTTGCGGCTGCAGATCCAGATCGGGCTGGAGCTCGACCGTGCCCCCGCGCCGAGCCGCGCCCGGCCGGCCAGCCGTCCGGAGCCCGCGCCGCAGCTTGTCGATCTGCGGGCCTGAACGGCCGTATCTAACGCATTTCTTACCTCCGCTTAACTCTCTGTGATCATGGTCGATAGGGAGACCTGAGCACGGAATGCTCGCCACAGCCCCGCCATGGATTGGCGAAGCAGGCGATTAACGGAGGTTTCGTGCCGTGCTCAACGACGTCGCGTCAGTCACTCTCAGTACTGCCCTCTCGGCTCTGGCCGCCCGGCAACGGGTGAGCGCCAACAACATCGCCAACCTGGAGACTCCGAACTTCCGCGCCGGTCAGGTGTCCTTCGAGGACAACCTGCGGCGAGCGGTGGAGGCAGGCGAGCCGGCTCAGGCCGCGGTCACGCTGACGACCAGCACCGCCCCGGCCGGGATCAACGGCAACAACGTCAGCCTCGACACCGAAACCCTGATCGATCAGAAGACCGCGCTGCAGTACCGGTTGCTCAGCGGCGCGATGTCCTCGAAGTTCGGGCTCATCGACACCGTGCTGAAGGGCTGAGCGGATGTCGATCTTCTCCGCCATCTCGACCTCGGGCACCGGGCTGAGCACGTTCCGCACCTGGATCGACGTGATCGCCAACAACATGGCCAACCTCAACACCGTCAAGCCGACCTCCGAGCCCGCCTTCCAGGCGCAGTACGTGCAGGCCCAGGACATCGCCGGGCGCGCGGACGGCATCGGCGCGGGGGTGGGCATCACCGCGTTGCCGGCCAGCAGCGCCGAAGGGCGGCTGAGCTACCAGCCGAACAACCCGCTCGCCGACGCCAAGGGATACGTGCGGCTGCCCGACATCGACATGGCCGAGCAGATGGGCAACCTGATCATGGCGCAGCGGGCCTTCCAGGCCAACGCGGCGGTCGTGGACCGGGCCCGCGACACCTACCTGGACGCCATCAACATCGGAAAGAACCGCTGACATGACCCTGTCTGCCATCGGCGCCATCAGCGCCGCGCTGCCGAGCTTCACCCCGAGGACCTCCGACGTCACCGGACTCGACGGGCCCGGCCCGGCCGCCGCGAGCACCTCCTCCGGCTTCGCCGCGATGCTCGAGAAGGGCATCACCGCTGTGGAGTCCGCACAGAGCAAGGCCGACGGCCTGGCCGTGCATGCCGCCACCGGCGACCTCACCGACATCCACGACTACACCATCGCGGCCACCCAGGCAGCGCTGGTCACCCAGCTCGCCACCACCATCCGGACCAAGGGCGTTGACGCGTTCAACCAGATCATGGGAATGCAGGCCTAAACCATGCAGGACAAGATTCTCTCGACGTTGCAGCGGTTCTGGCGTGGCTTCCTGGCCTTCACGCCCGGGCAGAAGGTGGTCACGGTCGCCGTCGGCCTGGCCCTGGTGATCGGTGGTTTCACCTTCTCGTCCTGGGCGTCCAAGCCCGACTACGCGCCGCTGTTCACCAACCTGGCGCCCGCCGACGCCTCCGGGATCATCGACAAGCTCAACGCCAACAAGACGCCGTACAAGCTGGCGGCCAATGGCACCTCGATCCTGGTTCCGCAGAAGGACGTCTACGACCTGCGGCTGAACATGAGCGCCGCTGGCCTGCCCTCCTCCGGCAGCACCGGCTACAGCCTGCTGGACCAGGAAGGCATCACCACCTCGGAGTTCAAGCAGCATGTGGACTACCAGCGGGCGCTGGAAGGCGAGTTGAGCAAGACCATCAAGTCGATCAACGGCGTCCGCGACGCCGCGGTGCATCTGGCGATCCCGAAGCAGAGCGTCTTCACCGATGGAAACCAGAAGACCACCGGATCGGTGCTGCTGACCACCGATCCCGGCGCCGCGCTGACCTCCGGCCAGGTCCAGTCGGTGGTCAACCTGGTGTCCTCCAGCGTCCCGGGCCTCACCGCGGATCAGGTCAGCGTCTCCGACGCCAGCGGAAAGGTGCTCTCGGTCGCCGGGGATGCCAACAGCGGAGCCGCCGCCGACGCCCGGACCGAGGCGATCGCCCAGTACAACAAGCGGACCAGCAGCGAGGTGCAGCAGATGCTGGACCGCCTGGTCGGCGCCGGGCACTCGGTCGTGACGGTGAACGCCGACCTCGACTTCGACAAGAACAAGACCGTCTCCGACAGCTACGTCTACGCCACCGGCGTGCCGCCGCTGTCAGAGGCGCACACCACCGAGACCTACGGCTCCGGGCAGAACGGCGCCGGCGGTGTGCTCGGAGCCGCCTCGCCCAGCCCGTCCGCGGCGCCCAGCGGCAGCGCTGCCGGGGGTTACCGCAAGACCACCACCACCCGCGACAACGCGGTGGGACGGCGCACCGAGACCCGGGACGCCGCGCCCGGCGCGCTCCGCAAGCTCAGCGTGGCGGTGCTGCTGGACAAGAACGCCCCGCCGGTGGACGAGGCCCAGGTGCGGCAACTGGTCAGCTCCGCAGTGGGCCTGGACGCCAAGCGCGGCGACACGCTGGCGCTGGCCAGCGCCGCGTTCGACACCTCGGCGGCGAACGCCGCGCAGAAGGCGGCAGATCAGGCAGCGTCGGCAGCCGCGGCGGCCAAGCGCAACGCCGAGATGATCTCCCTCGCCAAGACCGTGTTGGTGGTGCTGCTGGTGCTGATCGTGATCGTGGCGACCCTGATCGCCAGCCGGCGCCGGCGCCGGGACGGACCGGCCGATGACCTGGACACCTTCCTCGCCACGCTCAACAACGCCCCTGGCTCGCTGCCGCCGGCTCCGCGCGACATCGTGCCGCCGCAGAGCCAGGAAGCCGCGAACAACATCGCCCGCCAACGGAACCTCGCCGAGATGGCTGACAGCCAACCCCAAGAGGTCGCTCGATTGCTGCGTACCTGGCTGAACGAGAAGGAGAACTGACGATGGTCGAGACCCTGGCTACCGTTTCCTCGATCGGCACCAGCCTGGCAGCCGCATCGGTTGCTGCCGCGCCGAGCCTGGACCTGACCCGAGGCATGACCGGCCGGCGCAAGGCCGCGGTCCTGATCCTGCAGCTGGACCGCGAGGCCTCTGCGAAGGTGCTCAACCAGCTCTCTGAAAGCGAGCTGGAAGGGGTCGTGGCCGAGATCGCCCGGGCCGGCGACGTGCCTGCCGAGGTGTCGGCCGCGGTGCTGCGCGAGTTTGGCATCATGCAGGTGTCCGGGGACGCGCTGGTGCGCGGCGGCATCGAGCAGAGCCGGGCGCTGCTGCGTGCCGCGGTGGGGGACCAGCGCGCGGACGCGATCCTGGAGCGGTTGTCGGGCACCATGTTCGACGTTCCGTTCAAGTTCCTGCAGAACGCCGACGCCCGGCAACTGCTGAACTTCATCTCCGACGAGCACCCGCAGACGATTGCCCTGGTGCTGGCGCACGTCCCGGCGCCGCTGGCGTCGAGGGTGCTGGCCGGCCTGGGCGCCGACCTGCAGGCCGATGTGGCGCACCGGATCGCCACCATGGATCAGACCACGCCCGACATCATCCACCAGATCGAGGCGAACCTGCAGCGCCGGATGGCCAACCTGCTGGTCCCCTCGGAGCTGTCGGCCGTCGGCGGCGTGCAGCCGCTGGTCGACATCATCAACCGGGCCGACCGGGGCACCGAGAAGCTGATCATGGAGGGCCTGGAGGAGCGGGATCCCGTGCTCGCCGAAGAGGTCCGCAGCCGGATGTTCATGTTCGAGGACCTGATCAACCTGGAGGACCGGGCGGTCCAGCTGGTGCTGCGCCAGGTCGAGACCGCCAACCTGGCGATCGCGCTCAAGGGCGTGGCCAGCGTGGTGCACGCCAAGATCATGGCCAACATGTCCGAGCGCGCGGCCGCGAGCCTCGCCGAGGAGATCGAGCTGCTCGGCCCGGTGCGGGTGCAGAGCGTCGAGGAGGCGCAGACCGAGGTCGTGCGGGTGATCCGCGAGCTGGAGGAATCCGGCCAGATCATCGTCCGGCGCGGCGAAGAGGACGAGTTCGTTGCCTGACACCCTCGCCTTCGACTTCACCAGCGACGCGGCGGTGCCCGACCAGCTGGTGGTACAGGCGCGCGCCGAGGCCCGGGCGGTCGGTTACGCCCAGGGCTGGGCGCACGGGCTGCGGGACGCGGCCGACTCCCAGGCCGGCGAGCGGGCCGCGGCCGACGCCGACCGGGCGTCGCTGCGCCACCGCCAGGAGCAGCAGGTCGCCTCGGCGTTGCAGGCCCTGCAGGTCGCCTCGGCGGACCTGCGGCAGAGCACCGTGAGGATCACCGACGACATGGAGGACCAGATCCTGGCCGCCGCCGTGGAACTCGCCGAGGCGCTGCTCGGCCGCGAGCTGCGCGACCCGGAGGTCGCCGCGCCCGCTGCGCTGGCCCGGGTGCTGCGGCTCGCCCCGGCCAATGAGCCGGTCACCATCTGGCTGCACCCCGCTGACCACCAGACCCTCACCGCCCCGGCCGGCCGGGCTCTGATCGGCTCCGTCGAGGGCGCCACCGGCCGCGGCCTGACGTTCGAGATCGATCCCGAGATCCAGCCCGGTGACGCCCGCGGGCGATGTGGCAGCACCACCATCGACGCGCGGTTGTCCGCCGGCGTGGCCCGGCTGCGGGAGTACCTGAGCCGATGAACGCCGCCACCCTCGCCTCCGTCCGCGGTCAGCACCGGCTCGCCGAGCTGACCGAACTCGCTGCCCCCCGGATCTACGGCTACGTCTCCCGGGTCGTCGGCCTGTCCATCACCGTCTCCGGCCTGACCGGCCGGATCGGTGATCTGCTCACCATCGGCGACGGCACGCACGCGGTGCTGGCCGAGGTGGTGGCCGTCGACCAGCAGAACTGCACCTGCCTGCCGCTGGGCTCGCTGGACGGGATAGGCAACGGCGACCGGGTTGCCGCCACCGGCGGGCCGTTGCGGGTCGGCGTCGGCGCTGGCCTGCGCGGCCGGGTGCTCGACGGGCTGGGACAGCCGCTGGACGGCCGCCCGTTGCCGCACGGGCTGGACCGGGTATCGGTGGAGATGGCGCCGCCGGCCGCCCTCAGCCGGCGCCGGGTCGATGAGCAACTTCCTTTGGGCGTCAGGGCAATCGACTCGCTGATCAGTGTGGGCCGTGGCCAGCGGGTCGGAATCTTCGCAGGCTCCGGCGTCGGGAAGTCCAGCCTGCTGTCGATGATCACCCGCGGCACGAGCGCACAGATCACCGTGGTGGCCCTGATCGGCGAGCGCGGCCGGGAGGTCCGGGAGTTCCTGGAGAACGACCTCGGCCCGGCCGGTCTGCGTGACGCAGTGGTCGTGATCGCCACCTCCGACCAGCCGCCGATGGTCCGGCTGCGCGCGGCCTACGTGGCGACCCGTATCGCCGAGTGGTTCCGCGACGAGGGCCAGGATGTGCTGCTGCTGATGGACAGCATCACCCGGCTGGCCACCGCCCAGCGCGAGATCGGCCTGTCCGCGGGCGAGCCGCCGGCATCGCGCGGCTACCCGCCCTCGGTGTTCGCGCTGATGCCCCGGTTGCTCGAACGGGCCGGCGGGTCCGAGCTCGGATCCATCACCGGCCTCTACACCGTGCTGGTCGAGGGCGAGGACCACAACGAGCCGGTCGCCGACACCGCCCGGTCGATCCTGGACGGCCACATCGTGCTGGACCGCAAGCTGGCCACCGCCGGGCACTTCCCGAGCATCGACGTGCTCGAATCGGTGTCACGGGTGACCACCGCGGTGACCACGGGCGAGCAGCAGCAACTGGCTCGCCGGGCCAGGCAGCTGCTCGCCGCCCGGCGTGACGTCCGCGAACTCGTCGAGATCGGCGCCTACGTCGCCGGCACCAACCCGCGCGCCGACCAGGCGCTGGCCCTCTGGCCGCAGCTGGAGGCCTTTCTGCAGCAGGACATGAGCGAGCAGAGCAGCGCCGACTCGGCCTGGGAGGCGCTGCGCGCGATCCTGGCCGCTGAACCTGCTGTATCCGCGGTACCCACCGGGGTTGCCCGATGAGCGGCCGGAACTGGATTCCGACCGTGCTGCGGGCCAGGCAGGCGCAGGAGGACCTGGTGGCCCAGGGGCTGGCGGTAGCCCGCCGCGATGCCGGCCGGGCCGCGGACCAGCACGCCGAGCAGGTGGCCCGGGTTGCCGCGATGCTGCTGCCGGAGAGCCAGAGCGTGCCGGCCTTCCACGCCTCGCTGGCAGCCCAGGATGCCGCCGTGGCGAGCCTGGCGGCCGCGCGGAACCGGTTGCTCTTCGCCGAGAGCCGGGTGGCCGGCAAGGTGGTTGAGTTGACGGTGGCCGCCCGCTCCCGCCGGACGGTGGAGAAGCTGTACGAACGCCACCAGGACGAGCAGGCCACCGCCGCCTCCGAGCTCGCCCAACGAGAGCTGGACGAGGTGTCGATAAGCCGGCACGGCGCTCGGCTGCGGAGGGCGGCGCGATGAGCATGGAGATCTCGGGCCTGGAATCGGTGCTGGCACGGATCGCTCAGATCCAGGCCGGCCTGGCTGGAGCGCAGCCGGCTCCCGCCTCGGCCGTGCCCGCTCGGCCCGCTGCCGTCAACACGGCCTTCCACGCCGCGCTCAGCGCCGCGTCCGCCGGGGCCAGCACGTTCGCCGGCGCCAGCACGTCCGCTGGCGCCAGCATGTCCGCCGGCGCGGCGCCCCTTGGCAGCAGCATGGCCCTGGGCCTTCCGTCGTCCCTTGCCGGCGTCCGGACCGGTCAGCCCGCGGGCTCGGACGTGATCGCCGCGGCGGAGAAGTACCTCGGCGTGCCCTACGTCTTCGGTGGCACCACGCCCGCCGGCCTGGACTGCTCAGGACTCGTGCAGCGTGCCTACGCCGACCTCGGCATCCCGCTGCCCCGGATCGCCGCTGACCAGGCGCACGTCGGCACCGCGGTGTCGAGCCTCGCGCAGGCCCAACCAGGCGACATCCTCGCCTTCGGCGAGCCCGCGCATCACGTGTCCCTCTACCTCGGCAACAATCGGATGATCGCCGCGCCGGAGCCCGGCGACAAGGTCAAGATCCAGAGCGTCTACGAGACTCCGGCCAGCATCCGGCGGGTTCTCCCGTCAGCCGGATCGACCGAGGCTCCCGGCCCGTTCCCGGTGACCGGGCAGGCCTCGGCGCCCGGTCTCAGCCAGTACGCCGGCCTGTTCGGCCAGAACGAGGCGCGCTACCAGCTGCCGCGGGGACTGCTCGCGGCCGTCGCGCAGACCGAGTCGGGCGGCAACCCGATGGCAGTGAGCCCGGCGGGGGCGCAGGGGCTCATGCAGCTCATGCCGGCCACCGCCCAAGGGCTCGGGGTGAATCCGTGGGAGCCGGCGCAGGCCGTGCAGGGCGCGGCGCGGCTGCTGTCGAAGTACCTGCACAGCTACGGCTCGGTGTCGCTGGCGCTGGCGGCCTATAACGCCGGACCCGGCGCGGTCGAGCGGTACGGCGGAGTTCCGCCCTACGACGAAACGCAGAAGTACGTCACCAAGATCACCGCACTGATGGCAGGGAGGGCTGGTTGATGGCGCTTCTGGCCACCACCGTGAGCACCGGGGCGCTGTCGGGGATAGCTCCCGCCGAGCAGTCCGCGGACAGCGCAGCCGGTTCCAGCTCGGCAGCGGACGCCTTCGCTGGCGTGCTGGCGGGCATCGGAGAATCCGGCTCTCGAGGCCGCGAGACTTCAGCGCGCCAGGGCGAGGACGAGGCGGTCGATCCTCGGTCCGATGGCGGCCGGCCGGCCGTGCTGGCCGGTGCCGAGCTGGCGATGTTGGCGCTGCTGACGCCGGCGCTGCCTGCCGGCACCGTCGCCCTGATCAGCTCGGGCTGCACCGCCGCGGCGGAGCTTGCCACGGCCGAATCCGGCGATGCCGGTGTGCCACCGGTGAGCGGAACCGGGCCGTCGGAGCGGGCGGCCGCGCCTGCTCAGCAGGCCGCCGCCGCACGCCCCGAGCAAGCAGTGGCGGCCCAGGCAGCCGCCGCTGCGGCCAAGGCAGCCCGGCTCGCCGACGCCGGCGAGGCGCCCGGCCCGCAACTCCCGACGACCGGGACTGGCGCCGGAACGGGCTCTGACGTGGAGCCAGCCGAGCAGGGAGCCGGTCCGTCGCTGGGAGGCGTTCCGTGGCAGGGGCCCGGCGCCGCCCAGCCCCCCGGCGCCACCCAGCCGACCGGCGCCACCCAGCCGACCGGCGCCACCCAGCCGACCGGCTCGGAGCGCGACCGGCCGGTCGGGGGCCCCGCTCATGGGCCGGTGACCGCGATGGGTCCCAGCAAGGCCGCCGATCCCGCGAAGGCGGCAGCGTCGGCTGCGGTCTTCGAGCTGGCCCGCGCCGCGCAGGCGCCCGAGCCGGCGACCGGCACACCCATCCTGCCTGCGCCGGCGACCGGCGCCCTGCCCACCGGCGAGACGCCGGCCACCGGCCCGGCCATCGTGGCGCTGCCCGGTGTCGCCGCGGTGATCGCCGAGACGGCCGGGGCGGCCAAGCCGGCAGGCATCGACGCGACCGACCCCACCAACCCACCGGACACCACCGCGGCCGGATCGAGAACCTCTTCCGGCGCGCATGGCGCCAGCCACCGTCCGGCTGCTCCGGGCGTCCAAGCGCCCGTCCCGGAGGGCCAGGCAGCCGGACCGGCGCCGGTCAGCCCCGGCCTGCCCGCTGAGCCGGGAACGGCGCCAGCGACCGTACATGCCGGCACTCCGTCGGCCGATCCTGCCATCCAGGCAGCGCAGGGCCCCACGTCCCAACCCGTGCCGGCCGGCCAGCCCGCCGCGTCCGGTTCCGAGCCGGTTCACCGGCACCCCGCGGCTGAACAGCTACCGCTGGCCCGCCAGGTCGCTGGCCCGGTGCTGGCGCTGCACGCCGGGGGCGACGGCAGCCACCAGCTGATCGTGGCGTTGCACCCCGCTGAGCTCGGACCGGTCAACGTGCACGTCCGGATCGTGGGCGATCTGATGACGATCGCCCTTGCCAGCACCAGTGAATCGGCTCATGACGCGCTACGGGACGCCCTTCCCCAGCTGCGTTCGGAGCTGCAGTCGGCGGGATTGAGCTCGGCGACGCTGTCGCTGGATCTCACCTCCGGCGACGCGGGCGGTCCCGGCGCTTTCGCGAACCCGCGCCAGGACGCCGGCCAGCCGGCCCGAGCAGTACCTGCCGACCCGACCCCAGCTGCGCCGCGGCGCAGCGGCGACGGCCGGACCAACCCGAACCCGAGCGCCGGTCTGGACCGGTGGCTGTGAACACCTCAGAACAGGAGAGCAGATGACACAACCCGTGTCCTCGGTCGCCACCGGCATGCCGGTGGCGGTGAATCCGGCCATCGTGACCGGTGCCGACAACGCCACGCTCAGCTCGAAGGCCTTCTTGCAACTGCTGGTGGCGCAGCTGAAGTACCAGGACCCCAGCAAGCCGATGGACACCGGTGCCTTCATGAACCAGACGGCCACCCTGACCCAGGTGCAGGCTTCGGAGCAGAACGCCCAAGTGAACCTCGACATGCTGTCGGCGCAGCACGCGCAGAACGCGAGCAGCCTGGTCGGCCACACCGTCCGCTATGCGGCGCCGGACGGCAACTTGGTCACCGGTTACGTCTCGGCGGCGACCATCTCGACCGCCAAGCCGACGCTGAAGATCGGAACCGTCGATGTCGACCTGAGCCAGATCCAGCAGGTGCTGGCCCCCGGCACGCCCTGAGCACGACCAGATCCCCTGCACCCAACCCTGATCCCGAACATCCCCCTCAAGGAGAAACCCATGCTTCGCTCACTGTTCACGGGCATCTCGGGCCTGCGCGCCCACCAGCAGATGCTCGACGTCACGTCCAACAACATCGCCAACGTCAACACCGCCGGCTACAAGAGCTCCTCGACCGTGTTCGAGGACACCCTCAGCCAGACCATCTCCGGCGCCGGGGCGCCGACCGGCGTGAATGGCGGCACCAACCCCACCCAGGTCGGCCTCGGCGTGCAGCTGGCCGGCACCTCGATCAACTTCGCCCAGGGCTCCAACCAGTACACCGGGCGCACCAGCGACCTGCTCATCAACGGTGACGGCTTCTTCGTGCTCAACAACGGGGGCCAGCAGACCTTCAGCCGGGCGGGCTCGTTCAGCCTGGACTCGGCCGGGCACCTGGTGGCGCCCGACGGCGCCATCGTGCAGAGCGCTGCCGGTGGCGACCTGGACCTCTCGGCGCTCAGCAGCGGCACCTACAAGTCCTGGAGCGTCACCAGCTCCGGCGTGGTGAATGGCGTCGACGCGACCGGGACCACCACCCCGCTGGGTACCATCGCGCTGGCCACCTTTGCCAACCCGGGCGGGCTGACCAAGGTCGGCGACTCGCAGTACCAGTCCAGCGCCAACTCCGGCACTGCGCAGATCGGCGGCGCCAACACCGGCGGCCGAGGCAGCCTGACTCCTGGATACCTGGAGATGTCCAACGTCGACCTGGCCGCCGAGCTGACCAACCTGATCATCTCCGAGCGGGGTTTCCAGGCCAACTCGCGGGTGATCACCACCTCCGACGAGGTGCTGCAGAGCCTGATCAGCCTGAAGAACTGACCCCTTCCGACCTAGGGCCCGCTGCGTACGCAGCGGGCCCTGAGTCGTTGGGTGACCCCGTCCCCCGGGCCTTGCCGGCCACGGCCGGGCGGCTCAGAAAACCGGCATTGATGCCGATAAGTAATGCCAAGGAGGACCCACGGATGGGTCCTGGCGAACACCTGGATGGATCCGTTGATACTGCTGCGCCGGTTGGGTGGACCTGTATTCACTCTCAACCCAGACCTGATCGAACGTGCCGAGGCGACCCCGGACACCGTCGTGACCCTGATCGGCGGCAACAAGTACGTCATCTGCGAGTCGCTGGACGAGCTCGTCGAGCTGATCCGTGACTACCGGGCTCGCATCATCGCCAGCGCCGAGGCCATGACCTCCGACTCCAACCCGTACCACGATGCCGGCCCGGCCCAGTCCAGCGGCCATGCCCGGATCCGGGTGCTGTCGGCCGCGGTCTCGCCCGGCCAGCCGCCCGTGGTGCCGATCCGAAGGACGGATGCCTGATGGACCCCGCCCTGATCATCGGCGTCGTCCTGGCGATCGTCGCGATCGTCGGCTCGGTGACCATGGAAGGCGGCAATATCAGCGCGATCTTCCTGATCCCGCCGATGATCCTGGTCTTCGGTGGCACGATCGGAGCCGCCGTCGCCGGCGCGGTGATGCGCGATGTCAGCGCGCTGCACACGCAGCTGATCCGCGCCTTCACCGCCAAGGCGCCGAAGACCGACGACGCCGTCGAGGTCCTGGTGCGGCTGGCCGGCCGGGCGCGACGCGAAGGGTTGCTGGCGCTGGAGACAGAAGCCGCCGAGGTCGAGGACGAGTTCCTGCGCCGCGGCCTGCAACTGGCCATCGACGGCACGGACGCCGAAGAGGTGGCGATCATCCTGTCCGCCGAGGTCGACACCAAGCGCGCCACCGACCGGTCGGCGGCCAAGCTGTTCGCCGACATGGGTGGCTACGCCCCGACCATCGGCATCATCGGAACGGTGCTCGGCCTGGTCAAGGTGCTGGGACACCTGTCCTCGCCGGAGCATCTCGGTGCCGAGATCGCCAGCGCGTTCGTGGCCACCCTGTGGGGTGTGATGAGCGCCAACGTGTTCTTCCTGCCGCTGGCCAACCGGCTCAAGCGGGTCAGCGAGTCCGAGTGCGAGCAGATGGAAGTGATCATCGAAGGCATCCTCGCGATCCAGGCCGGCTCCAACCCGAGGCTCATCGAGCAGAAGCTGCACAGTCTGCTGCCAGCTGCCAGCCGTCCGCCCGAACGCGACGTCGCCTGATGAGCGCCGGACGTTCGGCTGCCGGCCGTCGCAGGGGCGGCCATGCCGAGGAGCACGAGAACCATGAACGCTGGATGGTGACCTACGCCGACATGCTGACCCTGCTGCTGGTGCTGTTCATCGTGCTGTACGCGATCTCGCAGGTGAACACCTCGAAGTTCTCCGAGCTCAAGAGCAGCCTGGCCTCGGCGTTCAAGAACGGGCAGCCGTCGGTCCTCAGCGGCGGCAGCGGAATCGTCGGCGGCGACTCGGCCGCCCAGCAGGCCAATCCGAACCTGCCGGTGTTCTCCCCCATCCAGCCCGGCAAGGCGAAGGAGACCAGCCAGGACCAGGAGGCCGCGCGACACGAGGTGGACGAGTTCAAGGAGATCGAGGCCGCCATCAGGGCATCCCTGCACAAGCACGGCCTGGACGGCAATGCCGAGTTCAGCATCGACGAGCGTGGCCTGGTGGTCACCGTGGTGACCAACGAGCTGGTGTTCTCCGGCAACAGCGCGGTGCTCGAGCCGGAGGGTGCTGTCATCCTGAACGCGGTGCTGCCACCGTTGCGCAAGGCCACCAACCAGATCCAGGTGGACGGCCACACCAACCAGCAGAATGTCAGCACCGCGCCGTACCCCAGCGGCTGGGAGCTCTCCTCGGCCCGGGCCTCCTCGGTGGTGCGCTACCTGGTGACCCACGGCCCGATCGCGGCCAGCCGGTTGAGCGCGGCCGGCTTCTCCGACCAGCGGCCGTTGCTCGCCGCCAGCGATCCGCGCTCGATCACCCGTAACCGGCGCGTCGACATCGTCGTGCTGTCCAAGCTGCCCGCTGCCGCTCGCAGCCAGCTGCCCACCCTCGGCAAGGGCGTCGGTCATGGCTGAGTCCAGCCCAACCGGGCACCTCCACCCCTCTCAGAGCAGGAGCTCCTCATGACGATGACCGCGACCGACCGGCCCGACCGGATCGCCAACGAGGTCTCTGCCAAGACGTCGAAGGGCGGCGCCAAGGGCGGCCCGGGCGATACCGGCAAGGGCAAGGCCAAGGGCAAGGACAAGGGCAAGAAGTCCAAGAAGAAGCTCATCATCATCGCGCTGGTGACGCTGATGCTCGGCGTCGTCGCCAAGTTCACCGTGCTGGCGCCCTCGGCCCCGGCCGGCGAGCACAAGCCGGTGCCTGGACATGTGGTGGCGATGACCGACATGACGCTGAACCTGGCAGGCGGGCACTACCTGCGCATCAAGCTCGCCCTGCAAACCGTGGAAGGAGCTCCGGAGGAATTTGATACCAGTGAGGCGGCCCAAGCTGTGATCGACCAGTTCAGTGACCGTTCGGTGGCCGAGTTGACCGGCGAGGCCGCCCGGCTGAAGGCGAAGACCGAGCTGCTCGGCAAGCTGCAGAAGATCTACCCGAAGCAGATCATGGACGTCATCTACACGGAGTTCTTCACGCAGTAACCCCACCGGCAAGCCCGACGTCGTACTTGACGGCCCGCCCCGGCCGCAAGATCCCAACTGACCCGAGTTCCTCAGGTCTGCCCTGCCCCGGCCGAACGTTGTTCATGTGGCAACGTCGTCTTCGTCGCATATCGCGCCGGTTCGCAGGCTGGTCCGGCGACCCGTCGAAGGGCAGGAGGAGTCCGGGCCGGCGGCCTATGACTTCCGCCGTCCCACCAAGCTCTCGCGTGACCATGTCCGTGCCCTGCAGATGTGTTACGAGACCTACGCCCGGCGGGTGACCACGCTGCTCACCAGCGGCCTGCGGCAGCTCTGCCAGGTCAACCTGGTCGCCATCGAGCATCAGAGCTACGAGGAATACATCGCCACCCTGGCGCCCACCACCATCCTCTCGGTGCTGGACATGGGGCCGCTGCCGGGCACCGCGCTGTTGGAGTTCTCGGTGCCC
>NZ_DASVSG010000153.1:0-24193 GCF_036388195.1 Jatrophihabitans sp.
GCCCCTACCGCAGCGAAGCAGAACGCATCGCCGCCTTCTCGACCTGGCTACACACCTACAATCACCACCGCGGCCACACCGCCCTCGGCGGCGCGACACCAGCCAGCCGTGTCACCAACCTGTCAGGACAGAACAGCTAGCCTGCCCAGATGGCAGACCTGCACGACCTCAGCGCCCTGGACGCCGCCGCCGCCATCCGGCGCCGGGAGGTCAGCTCCTCGGAGCTGGTGGAGCACTACCTGGACCGGATCCACCGGCTGGACGGCCAGGTCGGCGCGTTCGTCACCGTCACCGAGGCCAGCGCTCGCGAGCAGGCCAGGCAGGCCGACGCGCAGGTGCTCGCCGGCGCCGAGCTGCCGCCGCTGCACGGCGTGCCGACGGCCATCAAGGACCTGAACCTCACCGCCGGGGTTCCCACCAAGCTCGGCTCCCGGGTGCACCGGGACTTCGTACCCGCTCTCGACGACCATGTCGTGACCCTGCTCCGGCAGGCCGGCGCCATCTCCCTCGGCAAGACCGCGACGCCCGAGCTCGGGCTGCCCTGCTACACCGAGACCGACATCGGGCCGCCGGCCCGGACGCCATGGGACACCGGCCGGCTCGCGGGCGGGTCCTCCGGCGGCGCGGCGGCAGCCGTGGCGGCCGGCTTCGTGCCGATCGCCCAGGGCTCCGACGGCGGCGGCTCGATCCGGATCCCGGCCAGCGTCACCGGCCTGTACGGCCTGAAGCCGTCCCGGGGCCGGATCTCGCGCGGGCCGCTGGACGCCGACTCCACCGGCCTGTCGGTGCTCGGCCCGCTGGCCCGGACCGTCCGCGACGCCGCGGCGTTCCTGGACGCCACCGCGATCCCGCAGCCGGGCGACTCGAGCTGGGCGCCGCCGCTGCCGGCCGGCGAGAGCTTCCTGCAGTGGTGTGACCGGACGCCGGCCAAGCTGCGGATCGGGCGCTACCTGCAGCCGCCGATCCCCGGCGCCGAGATCGACGTCGAGTGCCGGACGGCCTGGGAGTTCGCCAGCGTCCTGCTGGAGAGCCTCGGGCACGAGGTGGTCGACATCCCCCTGCCGATGCCGCCCGCGGCGATCCCGGCGTTCGAGACGGTGTGGTCGGTCTCGGCGGCCAGCGCCCCAGTGAGCCCGGCCCGCGAGTCGGAGTTGCGCCCGCTCACCCGCCACCTGCGCGATCGTGGCTCCCGGGTCAGCGCGACCGAGTACGCCACCGCGATCGGGGTGCTGGGCCTGGCAAGCCGGCAGGCGATCACCGCCACCGTCCAGTACGACGCGGTGCTTACCCCGACGCTGGCCATGCCGCCCCGGCCGATCGGCTGGTTCTGCGGAACCGCGGACGACCCGGTCGATCCGGCTGAGGACTTCGAGCGGCAGAAGCGGTTCACCCCGTTCACCGCGGTGTACAACGCCACCGGCCAGCCCGCGGCCAGCCTGCCGTTGCACTGGAGCGCCGACGGCCTGCCGGTCGGCGTGATGCTGGTCGGCAGGCCGGCGGGGGAGGCGGCCCTCCTGGCGCTGTCGGCGCAGGTCGAGGCCGCCGCGCCGTGGGCGGACCGGCACCCGGCGATGTGGGGAGCCTGAACGCTCGATACCGTGTGGGGGCAGGCAGCAGCCATCCGGCACCCTCGAAGGTGCGAAGAGGCTCGGCACCGGGCGGAGGAATGCGTATGAGCATCGTGCAGACGACACTGGTCTTCCTGGGCATCCCGGTCGCGGCCGTGCTGGTGGTCACCGCGCTGGTGTACGCCCGGGCCAACGACCGCACGCCGCGCTACCGGCCGGGCGGGCCGTGGCAGTTCAACCCGGTCTGGTACCTGCCGCATCCCGAGCACGCCGGGCCGGTGTCCAGCCTGCACTCTGCCGAGCAGAACCCGCATGCGTCCGCGCTCGACGGCGCCGGCCCCAGGCATGCCCTGCCCGGCCAGCATGCCCTGCCCGGCCAGCATGCCCTTGCCGGCCGGCATGCCCTTCCCGGTCAGGCGGTCCTTGCCGGCCAGGCGGCCGAACCGGTCACGGCGAGCGGAGGTGCCAGCGGTGAGTGGTGAGCAGCGGGCTTCGGCCGGCGCGACCAGCATGGACGCCCTGCGAGCCGAGCACGAGGACGCGGACTCCGGGCCGGTCAACCCGAACGACACCGGCGACCGGGCTCCGGGCCCCTACGACTCCGAGCCCCGGATCCAGGAGATGACCACCCGGCGGGCCACCCTGCTCAGCCCGGACCGGCCGTTCAAGCCGGCCCAGCTGGCCCGGATCGACGAGGCGCTGACGCTGGCCTCCCGCGAGACCGGCCTGCTGTTCAGCGTGTACGTCGGCGATCTCGGGCAGTCCAGCCGGGCCACCGCCGAGGCGATGTTCGCCACCCTGGCCGGCCGGCATCACGCCCCGGTGCTGGTCGCGATCTCGCCCGCGCAGCGCCGGCTGGAGATCGTCACCGGAGGCGAGTCCGCCCGCCGGATCCCGAACCGGATCGCCGGGCTGGCCGCCCTGGCGATGCGGGGCTCGTTCTCCAACGGCGACCTGACCGGCGGGATCGTCACCGGCCTGCGCCAGCTCGCCGACGCCGCCGGCCGCGGCTGACCGTCGGCCGGTTTCCGAGGGGCAACGACGCGCCTCGGAAATGTTTAGTTAGTCAAACATCTTCTCGATAGGCTTACCGGCGATGACTGCCACCCTGTCCGATCGGTCCTCGCACGTCCGGGCCGTCGCTGCGCTCACCGCGTCCTACGCCGCCATCGAGGAGGGGACGCCGGTCAGGCTGGCCAAGCGCACCTCGAACCTGTTCCGGCCGCGCGCCGACCAGGCGCCGGCGGGTCTGGACGTCAGCGGCCTGGACGGGGTGCTCGCGGTCGACCCGATCGCCCGCACCGCCGACGTGCAGGGCATGTGCACCTACGAGCGGCTGGTGGCCGAGTGCCTGCGGCACGGCCTGATGCCCAAGGTGGTGCCGCAGCTGAAGACCATCACCCTCGGCGGCGCGGTGACCGGGCTGGGCATCGAGTCCTCCTCCTTCCGCAACGGCCTGCCGCACGAGTCGGTCCTGGAGATGGATGTGCTGACCGGCGACGGCCGGCTGCTCACGGTCAGCCCCGCCCAGCACCCGGACCTGTTCCATGGCTTCCCGAACTCCTACGGCAGCCTCGGCTACGCCGTGCGGCTGCTCATCGAACTCGACCCGGTACGCGGGTTCGTCGGGCTGCGCAACGTCCGGTTCACCGACCTCGATGACCTGGCCGCAGCGGTCGGCCGGATCACCGCCGAGCGCAGCTGGGACGGCGAGCCGGTCGACTTCCTCGACGGGGTGGTCTTCAGCTCCGACCAGGCGTACCTGTGCCTGGGCAGCTGGGTCGACAGCCCGGCGGACGCCGGCGTGGAGTCCGCCGGCGATTACACCGGCCAGCAGATCTACTACCGCTCGATCGCGGCCCGCGAGCGGGACTGCCTGGCGGTCTCGGACTACCTGTGGCGCTGGGACACCGACTGGTTCTGGTGCTCGGGCGCCTTCGGTGTGCAGAACCCGGTGATCCGCCGGCTGTGGCCGGCCCGGTACCGGCGCAGCGACTTCTACCATCGGCTGATCTGGATCGACCACCGGTTCAAGGTGGCCGAGAAGATCGACCGGATCCGCCGGCAGCCGCCCCGGGAGCGGGTGGTGCAGGATGTCGAGATCCCGCTGGAGCAGACTGCGACCTTCCTGCGCTGGTTCGCGGGCAACGTCGGGATGTCGCCGGTCTGGCTCTGCCCGTTGATGCTGCGCGATCCCGCGGAGACCGAGGCCGAGGCCGCTGCCGGGCCGGATCCGGCCGCCGATCAACCGGCCAAGCCGTGGCCGCTGTACCCGCTGTCGCCGGGCCAGATCTACGTCAACGTCGGCTTCTGGGGCACTGTGCCGATCACCGACGGCAGGTCCGACGGCGACGTCAACCGGCTCATCGAGGCGGCGGTCGCCAAGCACGCCGGGCACAAATCCCTGTACTCCGACGCCTACTACGACCGGCAGACTTTTGCCGCGGTGTACGGCGGCGACGTCTATGCCGAGCTCAAGGACAGATACGATCCCGGCCACCGACTGACCGGGCTGTACGAGAAAGCGGTGGGACGCAGATGAAGATCGCCGATCTGGTGTCGATGCTGACCGTCGATGGCGCGCCGATGCGGTTCGAGGCCTATGACGGCAGCGCGTTCGGCCCGACGGACGCGCCGTTCACCCTGGAGCTGCTCAACGAGCGCGGGCTGCGCTACCTGGCCACCGCGCCGGGGGACCTGGGCCTGGCCCGCGCGTACGTGCAGGGCGACCTGCTGCTGCACGGGGCGCATCCGGGCGATCCGTACGAGGCGCTGCGGGTGCTCGGCGGCTGGCGGTTCCGCCGGCCGACGCCCAAGGAGGCGAGCGTCCTGCTGCGGGAGATGGGCTGGCGCAACCTGCTGCCGCCGGAGCCGCCCTCGCAGGAGTCGCTGCCGCGCTGGCGCCGGGTGGTGGAGGGGCTCCGGCACTCCCGCGACCGGGACGCCCAGGCGATCGGCAAGCACTACGACGTGTCGAACGAGTTCTACGAGAAGGTGCTGGGGCCGTCGATGGCCTACACCTGCGCGGTGTTCCCCAAGCCCGACGCCAGCCTGGAGGAGGCGCAGGAGGAGAAGTTCGACCTGGTGGCCCGCAAGCTGGGGCTGGAGCGGGGCATGCGGCTGCTCGACGTCGGCTGCGGCTGGGGCGGGATGGCCCGGCACGCGGCCGCCCACTACGGCGTGCAGGTGGTAGGGGTGACGCTGTCGGCGGCGCAGGCCCAGTGGGGCGCGGCGGCGGTGGAGCGGGACGGGCTGTCCGGCAAGGTGCAGATCCTGCACAGCGACTACCGCGACGCGCCGGGCTCGGACTACGACGCGGTCAGCTCGATCGGCCTGATGGAGCACGTCGGCGTCGGCAACTACCCCGCGTACTTCGCCTTCCTGCTGGACAAGCTGCGCGACGGCGGCCGGCTGCTCAACCACTGCATCACCCGTCCGGACAACAAGCAATCGCCGATGCCCGGTCACTTCATCGACCGCTACGTCTTTCCCGACGGCGAGCTGACCGGCTCCGGGCGCATCATCACCGAGGCGCAGAACGCCGGCCTCGAGGTGCGCCATGAGGAGAACCTGCGCGAGCACTACGCGCTGACCCTCAAGCACTGGTGCGCCAACCTGGTGCGCAACTGGGACGACTGCGTCGCCGATGTCGGCGAGCCCACCGCCCGGATCTGGGGCTTGTACATGGCCGGTTCCCGGTTGGGCTTCGAGACCAACGGCGTCCAGCTGCACCAGGTGCTGGCGGTCAAGACGTCCGACGCCGGCGACGCTATGTTCCCGCTGCGTCCGACCTGGGGTTCGTAGAACCGTGACCAACTTCAAGCCAGGTGATCGGATCCTCGTTCCGTGGGGTCCTGACAAAGTCGCGGGCACGGTGCTGAGCCTCTTCGGTCCTCCAAGTGCGCAGTACGCCCGCCTCGAACTCGAGTTTCCCAGCGACGACGAGGACTCGGAGTACAAGCTCCTTACGCTTCCCGTCGACCTACTCACGCGAGCGAGCGCCGCGTAACCCTGTGAGCCCTGGCTGCGTCAGCCGGCGGCGGTGTCCACCGCGCGGGCCGCGACGGCCCGGGCGACCTCCGAGCGGCCCTCGCTGATCAGCCGCTGCAGGGCGGCCGGCCGGCTGGTGTCGGCCAGGAACTCGTCGGCCAGCCGCAGCGTCTCGGAGTCGATGGCGCTGGACCAGTTCGGGAACAGGCCGATCACCATGAACTTGGCCGTCTCGGTGGAGAGCCGGTCCCAGAGCCCGTCCGCCTCCTTGAAGAAGCGGGTGGTGTACGACGTCAGCAGCTCCGGCCGCCACCGATCGCGGAAGCCCTCCATCACCGCACGGCGCATGGCGGTGCTCAGCTCGGAGTTGTCGACCATCAGCGTCCAGGCCGCGGCCTTGGCCTCGGCGGTGGGGATCCGGGCCCGGGCGGTCGCCGCGTGCCGGGCGCCGGCCGCGGACGGGTCGGCCGCCGCGGCATCGGCGATCTCGGCCTCGCCGGCCCGGCCGTTGGCCACCAGCGAGCGCAGGATCAGCCAGCGCAGGTCGGTGTCCACCGCCAGGCCTTCCAGCTGCTGCTCGCCGGAGAGCAGCCCGGCCGCGAAGTCGAGCTGCTCCTCGGTGCCGGCCGAGTTGAGCAGCGCGTGCACCCAGGCCAGCTGGTGGTCCGACCCCGGGACGGCGGCGCGGGCGTTGGCCAGCGCCAGGTCAGCGAACCGGACCCGGGCCGCCTGCGCCCAGTCCTGGTCGGCGTACATCTCCAGCGCCTGCAGCGCGTACTTGGTGACCGACTGCACCACGCTGATCGTCGATTCGCTGCCGGCGGCGTCGGTCACCAGCGCGATGTAGTGCCGGGCGGCCAGCTGGGCGTCGCGCACCATCTCCCAGGCCGCCGACCAGCACAGCGTGCGGGCGAGGGAGTCCTGCAGCGCGGCCAGCCCGCCGTGCCGCAGGGTGTGCAGGCTGTGCGGGTCCAGCCGGAGCTTGCAGTAGGTCAGGTCATCGTCGTTGAGCAGCACCAGATCCGGCCGCTGCTGCCCGACCAGCTCGGCGATCGGGGTCCGCTCGCCGTCGACGTCCACCTCGGCCCGGTGCACGCGCACCAGCGCGCCGGCATCGTCATAGCTGTACAGGCCGATCGCCAGCCGGTGCGGGCGCACGGTGTTGTCCGACGAGGTGTCGCGCGGCGCGTCCTGGCAGACGGCGAACGAGCTGAACCTGCCCTCGGAATCGAGCTCGAGCTCCGGCGACAGGGTGCTGATGCCGCTGGTCTCCAGCCACACCTTCGCCCAGTCCGACAGCTCCCGTCCGGACGTGGCGTTCAGGGTGGCGAGCAGGTCGCCGAGGGTGGTGTTGGAGTAGGCGTGCTCGGCGAAGTACTGCCGGATCCCGGCCAGGAACTGCGGCAGCCCGACGTAGGCCACCAGCTGCTTGAGGACGCTGGCGCCCTTGGCGTAGGTGATGCCGTCGAAGTTCACCTCGACGGCCTCGGCATCTTCGATCTCACAGGCGATCGGATGGGTCGACGGGAACTGGTCCTGCCGGTAGGCCCAGGTCTTCTCCGTATTGGCGAACGTGGTCCAGATGCCGGGCCACTTGGTGGCCTCGGACTGGGCCATGTTGGCCGCCCACTCGGCGAACGACTCGTTCAGCCAGAGGTCGTCGAACCACCGCATCGTGACCAGGTCGCCGAACCACATGTGCGCCATCTCGTGCAGCACGGTGGTGGCCCGGCGTTCCCGGCGCTCGTCGGTGACCCGGCTGGTGAAGACGTAGTCCTCCGACATGGTCACGCAGCCGGCGTTCTCCATGGCGCCGGAGTTGAACTCCGGGACGCAGAGCTGGTCGTACTTGCCGAAGGCGTAGCGGTAGCCGAAGTGCCGGTGGTACCAGTCGAAACCCTGCTTGGTGATGGTGAACAGCTCGTCGGTGTCGAAGTGCTCGGCGAGGGAGTTGCGGCAGTACAGCCCCAGGTCGATGCCGTCGTGATGGTCGGTGGCCTGGAAGAACGGGCCGGCGACCAGCGCGGTGATGTAGGTGCTCATCCGCGGCGTGGTGGCGAAGTGCGTCGTCCGCATCTGCCGCCCGTCCTCGGCGTCCTTGACCGCGGTCACGGCGCCGTTGGACACCACCTTCCAGTGCGCGGGCGCCGTCACGTGCAGGGTGAAGCTGGCCTTCAGGTCGGGCTGGTCGAAGCAGGCGTACATCCGCTTGGCGTCGGTGGTCTCGAACTGGCTGTACAGGTAGACCTCGTTGTCGATGGGGTCGACGAACCGGTGCAGGCCCTGGCCGTTGGTGGTGTAGAGCAGGTCGGCGTCCACCACCGCCACGTTGTGCTCGGCGAGGTCCGGCAGCACGATGCCGTCGGCCGGCTCGTACCCGCTGACGTCGACCGGCTGGCCGTTCAGGCTGACCTCGTGGAAGCGCTCGGCGACCACGTCGAGGAAGGTCGAGGCGCCCGGGATGGCGGCGGTGAACCTGATCGTGGTTCGGGAGCGGAACGTCCGCTCACTCGGGCCGCCGCTGGCGTCGGTGAGGTCCAGCAGCACGTCGTAGCTCTCGACCCGCAGCAGCCGGGCGCGGTGCCGGGCGTCCTCGCGCGTCAGGTTCGGCACCCGGACGGTGTTGGCATCGATCCGGTAGGTGTCGATGTCGCCGGCCGGCTCGCCGGAAGGCTGGCCGGAAGACAGTGGACGCACACTGGACACGGAATGCCGCTCCTTGAGAGGTGGTTGTCGCTTCAGACGTGGTGATGCAGGGCAGGGAGCATCGCCCGGACGCTCATGAAGGCATTCTTTCACAACGATCGAGACGTAAGGGGCAGCATTATGGCGACTGACATCGAGCAGAGCCGGGCGAAGGTGGACTTCTGGTTCGATCCCGCGTGCCCATTCGCATGGATCACCTCCCGGTGGATCCTGGAGGTGGAGAAGCACCGCGACATCGACCTGGACTTCCACGTGATGTCGCTGTCGGTGCTCAACAAGGACCGGGACCTGCCGGAGAACTACCGCGCGATGATGGATCAGGCGTGGGGGGCGGTCCGGGTCGCCATCGCCGCCGAGCAGCACAGCGGCACCGCGAGCCTGCGCGCGCTCTACACCGCGCTCGGCACCCGGCGGCACGACCAGGAGCGCACCCTGGACCGGGAGGCGATCGTCGAGGCGCTGGCCGAGGCCGGCCTGCCGGAGTCGCTTGCCGACGCGGCGGACTCGCAGGACTACGACGACGCCCTGATCAAGTCCCATCACGCGGGCATGGACGCAGTCGGCATGGAGGTCGGCACGCCGGTGATCCACGTGGACGGGGTGGCCTTCTTCGGCCCGGTGCTGACCCGGATCCCGCGCGGCGAGGATGCCCTCACGATCTGGGACGGCACCCGGCTGCTGGCCGGCTACCCCTACTTCTTCGAGCTGAAGCGCACCCGCACCGAAGCGCCCCGGTTCGACTGACCCCGGCGGGACGCATGTCGCGGATCTTCCACATCGTGGCCGAGCCGGACTGGCGGGCTGCCTGCGCGCAGGGCAGCTACCGTCCTCCGTCGCTGGAGCAGGAGGGCTTCGTGCACTTCTCCTACCGCGACCAGGTCGCCAGGACCGCCAACGCCAGGTTCCGGGACCGGACCGACCTGCTGGTGGTCGAGGTCGACCCGGAGCGGCTGGCGCAGCCGGTGGTGGACGAAGACCTCTACGGCTCGGACGAGGAGTTCCCGCACGTCTACGGCGCGATCCCGACCAGCGCGGCGGTGGCCGAGCACCGGTTGGACCGCGGGCCCGACGGCGAGTTCGGCTTCCAGCCCGGGTGAGGTTCGGCTTCCGGCCCGGGTGAGGTCGCCGCTGCGAGCACCCCGGCATCCTCGGTTGCCGGGATGCTGGCACGATTGGCCGCATGCGGGTTTACCTGGGCAGTGACCATGCCGGATTCGAGCTCAAGGCGGTGCTGGCCGCGCACCTGGGCGACGCAGGGCACGACGTCGTCGACTGCGGGCCGGACAGCTACGAGCCCGAGGACGACTACCCGCCGTACTGCATCGACACCGCGCAGCGGGTCGTCGCCGATCCGGGCAGCCTGGGCATCGTGCTCGGCGGTTCGGGCAACGGCGAGCAGATCGCGGCCAACAAGGTCACCGGGGCGCGCGCGGCGCTGGGCTACGACCTGCCGACGGCGATCCTGGCCAGGCAGCACAACGACGCCAACGTGCTCGGCCTAGGCGCCCGGATGCACAGCCAGGAGGCCGCGGTCTCGATCGCGGACGCCTTCGTCAACACCGCCTTCTCCGAAGACCCCCGGCACATCCGGCGGATCGGCATGCTGACCGCCTACGAGCAAACCGGCGCGCTGCCCGGCTGAGGTCGCTCAGCCTTCTGGCTGAGCTGGGGTCACTCAGCCTTCTGGGGGAGCCGTTCGGCTGGGATAGTTCAGCCTGCTGGTCCGCTCGGGTCGCTCAGCCCTCCGGTGGCTGCCATTGCCGCCGTACCACGACCACGGTCCGCTCGGCGGCGGCCAGGTCCTCCGCCGTCGGCCGGGCGACGTCCCGGGCCCGCAGCGCGCCGCCGATCCCTACCTGGGACGGGGTGCTGCCGGCGAGCTCCCGCCAACCCCGCTCGGAGTCGCGGCCGTGGTGGCGTCCTGCGTCGTTGCGGCCGGCGTCGTCCTGGCGGCCTGCCCTGTCCTGGCGGCCGCCCTTGTCCTGGCGGCCCGCCTTGCCCCGGCGTCCTGGCTCGTCCCGGCGTCCTGACTCGTCCCGGCGGTCGGGTTGGTCTCGGCGGCCCGGCTCGTCCCGGCGGCTGGCGCCCGGCTCGCCCGACGGACGCGCGACCGCGGCGGGCTGACCGCCGGATGACGGCTCGTCACCGGCCGCGACGGCAGCCGGATCACCGGCCGCGGAGGCAGCCCGGTTCTCGGCCACCGCGCCTGGCTCAGCTCCCGGCCGGCGGGGGCGGCGCCGTCGCCGGCGCGGCCGGTCCTGGGCTTCGGTCATGGGGCCATCCTGCCCGAACGGTCACAGCTGGCGAAAGCGGACACGGTGCGTAACGGATCGATACCGCTTCGCTACCGGCAGCGTTGCCGCTCAGTACGGTGTGACCACCATGACCTCGGCAGCCACCAACCGCCTGCGCGGCCTCTCCAGTCGGCTGCGCGCCAGCGCCAAGGGCCCTTCCGAACGGATGGCAGCGGCGTCGGCGGTGCTCGTCCTGCTGCTGGGCGCCGGCTGGTCGTTGCTGGCCCAGAACATCCAGATCGAGGTCGCGGTGGTGGTCAGCACCGTCGTGGTCCTGTCCTCGCTGGCGCTGCGGCTGCGCCGGCTGCTGATGCTGCTCGCCGTTGCGGCGCTCTGCCTCGGCGTCGCGCTGATGCAGGAAGGCCAGCCGGGCCGGTTGTCGACCTCGGGGCTGGCGATGGCGCTGGTGGCCGCTCTGGTCGCGGTGGCGCAGACCCGCCGCCGGGATCGGCTCGGGCTGCGGCAGTTGAGCGCCGAAACGGTCCTCGGCCTGATCCGGGACCGGGCGCTGGTGCAGGCGCTACCGCCGACGGTGCCGGCCGGCTGGTTGGTGGAGATCCAGCAGCGGCCGGCGGACGGGGCAGCTCTCTCGGGGGACTTCGTCGCCAACCGGCTGGTGACCCGGGGCTCCAGCCAGGTGCTGCATCTGGCCGTCATCGACGTCGCCGGCTGCGGCATCGCCGCGGGGCCGCGCGCCCTGTTGCTCTCCGGGGCGGTGGGCGGGCTGCTCGGCTCGGTGCCGGCTGAGCAGTTCCTGGCGGCCACCAACGACTACCTGGCCCGGCAGCAGTGGTCGGTCGGGCTCGCCTCGGCGATCTATGTCGAGCTGGATCTCGGCAGTGGCGAGTACGGCATCCGGGTGGCCGGCCACCCACCGGCCCTGCACTTCCGGCCCACCCAGTCGCCGCCCTGGCGGACGTCGCCCGCGGCCGGGACGGTGCTGGGCGTGCTGCCAGCCCTGACCGGAGTGCTCGACCGGGACGTCCTGCAGCCAGGGGAGGCCCTGTTCCTCTACACCGATGGCGTGGTGGAGGACCGCGCCAGTGGCCTCGACGCGGGTACCCGGCGGCTGATGGACGGCGTGGAAGCGCTGGCCGGCGCGGCCCCCGGCGGGCTGGCCCGAGCGCTGATCGACCGGGTCCCCGAGCGGGCCGACGACGACCGGACGCTGGTGCTGATCCAGCGCCAGCCGGTCCCGGCCAGAGCGGTGACGGGCGCCGCGGCCTAGGGCAATCGGTCAGGGATCGCGGCGGGACGGCACCAGCTCGCCGTCGCTGGCATCGAGTGTCTTCGGCCGCGTCAGGTTGGCCGGCTGCGTCAGGTTGGCCGGCTGCGTCACGGCTGCGGGTCGGTCGCCGTCCTGGTGATCGCGGCGGCGATGCCCGAGGCCGAGCGGAAGGCCGCGCAGCACAAGGCCGAGCGGAATGCCTAGCCCGAGGCCGCGTCCCGCCGGAAGATCGCGTCCCGCCGGAAGATCGCGACGAGCCGGAAGATCGCGACGAGCGGGGAAGCGGTGGGCGATCGCCAGCGTCACCAGGGCGATCAGGCCGCCGGCCAGCAGGTCGAGCAGGTAGTGGTTGCCGGTCACCACGACCACCACCCCGGTGATCACCGGGTAGCACAGCCACAGCCGGCGCAGCGTCTGTGAACGGACCAGCCGGTGCGCCACCAGCGCCGTCCACACCGCCCAGGCCAGGTGCAGCGAGGGAAAGGCCCCGAACTGGTCGGCGGTCACCGGGCCGCCGTGGGTGGGTCCGAAGCCGGCGTTGGCCACCGAGTCGACGAAGCCGTGGCCAGGCAGGAACCGGGGCGGCGCGACGGGGTAGAGCAGGAAGATGACCAGGCCGAAGACGTTGGTCAGCACCAGCGCGTTGCGGGCCCGGCGGTAGCTCTGGGCCCGCCGCCACCAGCACCACACCAGCGCGCTGAGGGTGACCGACAGGTGCGCGAACTGGTACCAGTAACTGGCCAGCAGCGACAGCGCGGTCTGCTGGGTGGTCCACAGGTTCGCCGAGAGCTCGATGTCGATGTGCAGCCAGCGCTCCAGATCGAGCAGCTGCCGGCCGTGCCGCAGCGCCGCGACCTCGCGGACCTCCGCGCGCCCCCGCACCATGTCGTAGGCCCACAGCAACAGCAGCACCACGACCAGCTCGCCGATGATCCGGGGCCGCCGGACCCGTGTGGTGCCGGCACGGCCTGCCGGCTGCGGCGCCCCGCTGCTCGGACCTGCCTCGACCAGATTGCGGTACGAGCTCATGCCGTATTCGAACACGTCTGGATCGCTTTCATGGCCACCGACGCCCCCTCGCTCAGGCGACGATGTCGCAGCAGCTGCCATGGCACGCCGGAACGGCCCGCGCTGCTGCCCGGCTCCCCGCACGCCGGCCCGAAGATTGTCGCAGAGGTGGGTGACAGTACGTCAATCAGGAATGTGCCGGCTGAGGTTAGGGTGCAGTCTCTGGCCGAGGAGGCGCGGATGACCGATGTGCGACGGGCGCAGAGGCCGGGATCGCCCGGAAGGCCGGGCCGATGAGCGCCCCGCCCGACGTCGCGGTGCTGCGGCTGAACGCCTTCACCCGGGACGGCGAGGGCGGCAACCCGGCCGGCGTGGTGCTCGATGCCGGGAGGCTGACCGATGCCGACATGCTCGCCATCGCCGCGGACGTCGGCTATTCCGAGACGGCCTTCGTGCTGGACGGCCCACCGGCCCCCGACCGGCGCCGCTACACCGTGCGCTACTTCGCCCCGCAGGCCGAGGTGCCGTTCTGCGGCCATGCCACGGTGGCGCTCGGCGCCGCCCTGGGCCAGGCGCTGGGTCCGGGCGACCTGGTCCTGGACACCGCCGCCGGCGCCGTCCCGGTGACCACCGGCCAGCGCTCCTCCGGCGAGTGGTGGGCCAGGCTGGCCTCGGTGGAGGCCCGGCAGCAGCCGGCCGGGCAGGCGATCCTGCAGCAGGCGCTGGACTGCTTCGGCTGGTCGGCGCAGGTGCTCGATCCGGGCCTGCCGCCCGCGGTGTGCTACGCCGGGGCCTGGCACCTGGTCCTGGGCCTGGCCGAGCGCGACACCCTGGAGCGGATGAGCTACGACTTCGCGGCGCTGCGGCAGCTGTGCGTCGAGCAGGGCTGGGCCACGGTGAGCCTGGTCTTCCGGATCAGCCCGCAGGAGCACCTGGCCCGCAACCCGTTCCCGCTCGGCGGCGTGGTCGAGGACCCGGCGACCGGCGCGGCGGCCGCGGCCTACGGCGGCTACCTCCGGGCGCTCGGGATCCTGCAGCCGCCGGCCCGGTTCCGGATCGAGCAGGGGACCCAGATCGGACGACCCTGCGAGCTGATCGTGGAGCTGCCGGCCGGGCTATCCTCGGTGTGGGTCACCGGGGCGGTCACGTCGATCGACTAGCCGCCGCGCTCCTCGTGCGGAATCAGCGGCGCCAGAGAAGTCAATCGGCGTCGAGAAGGAGTACCTTCTGCGCACGGATACACTTGGGATTCTGCTGAACCCAGCGCTGGGCCGGCACTATGAGAGAGCGAGCCCTCGCGATGACGCTGTCTGAATCGACTTGGACCCCGCAATCCGCGGCGCAGTTGGCGGAGCTGGCGGAGGCGTTCGCCGAGCTGGGTCGCGACCTGATGTCCGAGCGCGGCCTGGACAGCACCCTTGGCCTCATCAGCCGCCGCAGCGTGACGCTGATACCGAGCGCTCAGGACGCGGCGGTCAGCCGCGGCCGGCGGGGGGTGTTCGAGACCGTCGGACAGACCAGCGAGTTGCCGCTGGGGGTCGATCAGCTCCAGTACGACCTCGGCAGCGGTCCGTGCGTCGACGCGGCGCTCGAGCAGAAGGTCTACCGGACCGGTGAGCTGGCGGCCGATCCGCGGTGGCCGGAGTTCGGCCGGCGGGCGGCGGCCGAGCACGGCATCCACAGCATGCTCTCGACCCGGCTGTTCCTGGAGAACGACGACCTGGTCGCCGCCCTGAACCTGTACTCCGCGATGCCCGATGCCTTCGAGGAGTCCGACGAGACCGTGGCGCTGATGCTGGCCACGCACGCCTCGGGCGCGATGGTCAGCGCCCAGCTTCAGGAGCAGGTGCACCACCTCGAGCGTGCGCTGCAGAGCAATCGCGGGATCGGCATCGCGATCGGGGTGCTGATGAATCAGTACAAGATCACCAAGGAGCAGGCCTTCGACCTGCTGCGGTTGGCCAGCCAACACGGGCACCGCAAGCTGGTGGATGTCGCACTGGACGTGACCGAGACCGGTACTCTGGAGTTGCCGCCGTTGCCCAACCGTTCCAATGTTCGGTCACCTGGCTAGACGGAGGTTGTGCCGGGGCTTGCTTCGGTCGTGGCAGAGCATCCCGCACTGTGGTGATTTATTGCGATCAAGAACCGTATCGGCTAGAGGGATTGCAGTGAATACACATGAGCAGTGGAGCGAGCTGCTACGTGCTGTTTCGCAACCGGCTGCCTATCCGGCGCTGGACGTGTTGCTTCGCCAAGCAGTCGAGCTCGGCTCGCAGCTGACACCGGAGGCAGTCAGCTGCAGCATCACCGAGCTCGCAGGCGGCGACGAATACCACACGCCGGTCTATTCCGATCAGCTCGCCCTGGACCTGGACAACGCGCACTACGAAGCCGGCGACGGTCCGTGCATGGCGGCTGCCCGTGACCAGCAACGCCAATACTTCGACGCGGCGACTGACACCAAGCGGTTCCCCGGGTTCGCCGAGGCGGCTATCGACCGGGGGGTCCGCAGCTCGATCTCCCTGCCGCTGCCCTCTTCGCGGCGGTCCGCGGCCCTCAACCTCTACGCCTCCTCGCGGTACGCCTTCGACGCGGAGCGGCCGCGGGCAGTCGCCGACCTGCTGGCCCGGTGCGTGGCGGTGCTGATGACTCCGTCCGACACCGACCTCCTGCCGCCAGAGGCGACCGTGGCCGAGGACAAGCTTCACGCTGCGCGGGCACGCGCCCAGCTGATCGATCGCGCCGAGGCGGCCCTGACGGCGCAGCAAGCGCTGAGCCGCCAGGACGCGCTCACCACGTTGATCCGGAGGTCGCGGGCTGAAGCCCGAAGCATCTTCGAGGTCGCCCGCGAGGTGGTCGAGGCGGAGAAGACGCTATGACCGCGACGGAGTCCGGCATGAGCCTGGAGGACGGCATGCGGCTGTCCGGTATGAGCTACCCGGAACTGTGGCTGCGCCACATCTCGCTCAGTGGCGCCATCGGTGAGATGGAGCTCGAGGCCTACGTGCTCGGGCTACTGGTGCCCGATGACTATCAGCACAACATGATCGCGCAGGCGCTCAACGAATACTTCATCGAACTGGGCCAGGATCTTCCGGTCGGTTACCGCGACACCGCGACCGCCGGGTAGCGCGCAGACGCGACCGGCCCGCATGACCGGCAAGCAATGCCGGAGCAGTTCACCGAGAGGCAGCGTCAGAGATGACCGACCCACAGCAGTCCCACCCCGCCGAGGACAGCGCCGAGAGCCAGCCGGCCGAGCAGGATGTCACCGAACGCAGGCCCGGCGGCTCCGACGATCTCGGCGGCCCGGCAAGCACCCTCGGTAGCGGAGTGGAGAACGCCCTGACCGGCGAGCAGGCCGACGAGGACGACCAGGGCAGCGCGTCGACGTCGCCCCAGCCACGCGGATAGCCGGCGCCACCGGAGCAGAGCGCGCTGGAGCGGGTGACGGGAATCGAACCCGCACAATCAGTTTGGAAGACTGAGACTCTGCCATTGAGCTACACCCGCAACGCTGGCGAATCAGGCGGAATCGGACTCTTAGTGGCACCGGTTCCGACGGCTGACTCACAAGTGCCCCGACAGCCTAGCGTGTGCCAGGGGCCTGATCTAACACCCGTACACTGGCCGATCGGTACGTGTGCCAGGCCAGCCGGCATGGTCAGGTACCGGGGTGTAGCGCAGCTTGGTAGCGCACTCGCTTTGGGAGCGAGGGGCCGCAGGTTCAAATCCTGTCACCCCGACGAGCTTGACCGCACGTATCCGCCACGCACGACGACCGACCCGGGCGCCATCGCCCGATACCGCTGAGTTACCTGCCGAGGAGCGAAGAGCACACCGTGAAGAGCAGCGTCGAAAACCTGAGCCCGACCCGTGTGAAGCTCGCCGTCGAGGTGCCCTTCGACGAGCTGAAGCCCAGCCTGGACGAGGCGTACAAGGCCATCGGCTCACAGGTCAGGGTGCCCGGCTTCCGTCCCGGCAAGGTGCCCGCCCGGATCATCGACCAGCGGATCGGACGGGCCGCCGTGCTGGAGGAGGCCATCAACAAGGCGCTGCCCAAGGCCTACTCCGACGCGGTGCGCGAGACCGGCGTCAAGGCGCTCGGCCAGCCCGAGATCGAGGTCACCGACCTGCAGGACAACGACCACATCGCCTTCACCGCGGAGGTGGACGTCCGCCCGGAGATCACCGTCGCCGGCTATGACGGGCTGGCGGTCACCGTCGCCGACGCCGGGGTCACCGACGAGGAGATCGCCCAGCAGTTCGAGGAGCTGCGGGCCCGGTTCGGCACCCTCAAGGGCGTCGACCGCGAGGTGCGCGCCGGCGACTTCGTCTCCCTGGACCTGGCCGCCATGGTGGACGGCGCCGAGGTCGAGGGCGGCTCGGCCCAGGGGCTGTCCTACGAGGTCGGCTCCGGCAACCTGATCGAAGGTCTGGACGAGGTGATCCTCGGCAAGTCGGCCGGCGACACCGCGACCTTCTCCTCCACGCTGGCCTTCGGCGAGCACGCGGGCTCGGCCGCCGAGATCACCGTCGTGGTCAACTCGGTCAAGGAGCGCGAGCTGCCCGAGCCCGACGACGAGTTCGCCCAGCTGGCCTCGGAGTTCGACACCGTCTCCGAGCTCAAGGCGGACCTGCGCGAACGGCTGGACCGGGTCAAGGTGCTCGGCCAGGGCGCCGAGGCCAGGGACAAGGTCCTGGAGCTGCTGGTGGCCCAGACCGAGGTGCCGCTGCCGGAGTCCGCGGTGCAGGCCGAGATCGACTGGCGCCAGCACGATGTGGTGCACCAGCTCGGCCATGACGACGCGGCCTTCGAGCGGTACCTGGAGACCGAGGGCAAGACCAAGGACGAGTTCACCGCGGAGCTGCGCGAGGTGGCGGAGAAGGCGGTGAAGACCCAGTTCATCCTGGACTCGATCGCCGACGCCGAGGCGGTCTCGGTCTCCGACGCCGAGCTGACCGAGTACATCGTCCGACAGGCACAGCGCTACAACATGGCGCCGCAGGAGTTCGCCGACCAGATCGTGCAGGCCGGCAACATCGCCGCGCTGGTCGCCGACGTGCGCCGCAACAAGGCGCTGGCCTCCGTCCTGGAGTCGGCGAGCGTCACCGATGCCTCCGGCAACCCGGTGGACCTGTCCTCGCTGTCGACCCCGCAGGGCCAGGCGGAGCTGGACGAGATCGAGGATGCCGCCGAGGCCGCCGAGCAGGCAGCCGCAGCCTCCAGCGCCGGGGCCGACGTGGCTGAGGAGCAGTCCGGCCGGCCGGAGGGCCAGTAGCCGGCAGGGCAGCCCCCTCCGGCGCCGAGCATGGCGGGCGTCGCTGGCCTGCGACGCCACGCTCACGCCGGACCGGGTTTGATGCCCTGAGCGAACGGTGCTGCCCGGAGGCACTGTCTGTCGGGTCGGGCCATTAGGGTCGAGGCAGATCCACTTATGACGGAAAGGAACGCCAGTGAGCCCCTTTGACGCCCAGCGCGGCCAGCACGCCGGGTTCGACCGTGCCGGCGCCAGCGCTCGGTCGGAGCCGATCCGGATTCTCGAGGCCCGCAGTCCCGGCGCCGGCATGAACCTCAACGACTCGATCTACGACCGGCTGCTGCGTGACCGGATCATCTTCCTCGGCCAGGTGGTCGACGACGAGATCGCCAACCGGCTCTGCGCGCAGCTGCTCCTGCTCTCGGCCGAGGACTCCAGCCGCGACATCAACCTGTACATCAACTCCCCGGGCGGCTCGGTCACGGCCGGCATGGCGATCTTCGACACCATGCAGTTCGTCGAGTGCGACGTGGCCACCTATGCCCTGGGGATGGCTGCCTCGATGGGGCAGTTCCTGCTCTCGGCCGGCCAGCGCGGCAAGCGCTACGCCCTGCCGCACGCGCGGATCATGATGCACCAGCCCTCGGCCGGCATCGGCGGCACCGCCTCCGACATCGCGATCCAGGCCGAGCAGTTCAGGCTCACCAAGGCCGAGATGGCCCGGCTCATCGCCGACCACACCGGCCAGACGGTCGAGCAGATCCAGGCCGACTCCGAGCGCGACCGCTGGTTCACCGCCCAGCAGGCGCTGGAGTACGGATTCGTCGACCACGTGGTCAGCCGGGTAGCTCAGATGAGCAACGGCTCTGCCCCCGCGCCGGCCTAAAGGAGACCACCCATGAGCGAGCTCTACACCCCCGGCGCCGCCGGCTGGACCACCCCGGCAGGGCGGGGGACGAGCCACGGCCGGATGCCGTCCAGCCGGTACGTGCTGCCGTCCTTCGTCGAGCGCACCAACTACGGGATGAAGGAATCCAACCCGTACAACAAGCTGTTCGAGGAGCGCATCATCTTCCTCGGCGCGCCGATCGACGACGTGGTCGCCAACGACGTGATCGCCCAGCTGATCTGCCTGGAGTCCACCGATCCCGACCGCGACATCCTGATCTACATCAACTCCCCGGGCGGCTCGTTCACGGCGCTGACCGCGATCTACGACACCATGAGCTACGTGCGTCCCGAGATCCAGACCTACTGCATGGGCCAGGCCGCCTCGGCCGCCGCGGTCCTGCTGGCGGCCGGAACCAAGGGCAAGCGCTTCGCCCTGGAGCACTCCCGGGTGCTCATCCACCAGCCCTCCGGCGAGGGCCAGGGGCAGGTCACCGATCTGGAGATCCAGGCGAACGAGATCCTGCGGATGCGTGGCCTGCTGGAGGAGATCCTGGCCAACCACACCGGCCAGACCATCGAGCAGGTCAAGCTCGACATCGAACGTGATCGAATTCTCACCGCGCCGCAGGCCAAGGATTACGGCATCGTGGATGCTGTGATCACGACCCGCAAGCTCAGCAACGACTGATCTGCTGGTTGGCGGCGCGCCTGCCGATGTAGTCAGGAGGCGTTCCAACCAGCTCACCGGTCGCCGAGGCGTTCGGCGGCCGGGCAAAGGGGACACGCAGCTAAAGGAGCGACTTCTAGCCCCGTACGGGGTAGCGTCTGAACCGGCGCTGCTCCGTGTGGACCAGCTAGAGGCCGCAAGTCCATAAGGGTAGGGCTGGAGAGTAAGGAGTACCTCGGGTGGCGCGTGTAGGTGACGGTGGCGACCTGCTCAAGTGTTCTTTCTGTGGAAAGAGCCAGAAGCAGGTCAAGAAGCTGATCGCTGGCCCCGGTGTCTACATCTGCGACGAGTGCATCGACCTCTGCAACGAGATCATCGAAGAGGAGCTGTCGGAGAACACCGAGTTCAGCTTCGACGAGCTTCCCAAGCCCAGCGAGATCTGCGAGTTCCTCAACTCCTACGTGGTCGGCCAGGACCAGGCCAAGCGCACGCTGGCGGTCGCCGTCTACAACCACTACAAGCGGGTGCAGGCCGGCGGTGAGAGCACCGGCAAGCGGTCGGAGTCCAACGTCGAGCTGGCCAAGTCCAACATCCTGCTGCTCGGCCCGACCGGCTCGGGCAAGACCCTGCTGGCCCAGACCCTGGCGCGGATGCTGAACGTCCCGTTCGCGATCGCCGACGCGACGGCGCTGACCGAGGCCGGGTATGTGGGCGAGGACGTCGAGAACATCCTGCTGAAGCTGATCCAGGCCGCCGACTATGACGTCAAGCGGGCCGAGACCGGCATCATCTACATCGACGAGGTCGACAAGATCGCCCGCAAGTCCGAGAACCCCTCGATCACCCGTGACGTCTCCGGCGAGGGCGTGCAGCAGGCGCTGCTGAAGATCCTGGAGGGCACCTCCGCCGCGGTCCCGCCGCAGGGCGGCCGCAAGCACCCGCACCAGGAGTTCATCCAGATCGACACCACCAACGTGCTGTTCATCGTCGGCGGCGCCTTCGCCGGCCTGGACAAGATCATCGAGGGCCGGGTGGGCAAGAAGGGCCTGGGCTTCGGCGCCGAGCTGAAGACCAAGTTCGAGATCGACACCCGGGACGGCTTCGCCGATGTGATGCCCGAGGACCTGATGAAGTTCGGGCTGATCCCGGAGTTCATCGGCCGGCTGCCGGTGATCACCACCGTCCGGCCGCTGGACCGGGCCGCCCTGATCGAGATCCTGACCGAGCCGAAGAACGCCCTGGTCAAGCAGTACGCCCGGCTGTTCGAGCTGGACGGCGTGGAGCTGGAGTTCGCCGACGATGCCCTGGAGGCCATCGCCGACCAGGCCGTCAAGCGGGGGACCGGCGCCCGTGGGCTGCGCGCGATCATGGAGGAAGTGCTGCTGTCGGTGATGTACGAGGTGCCGTCCCGCGAGGACGTCGCCAAGGTGGTCATCACCGCCGAGACGGTGCTCGAGCACGTGTACCCCACCCTCGTTCCCCGGGCCGAGATGCCGGCCCCGCCGCAGGAGAAGTCCGCCTGAGGCCCTGCCCGTCCTAGGTCGGGTGCTCGGGTTCACTCAGTTGCGTGTTTAATCGGTTGCTCGGCGCGCCCCGGTGCGTCATAGTCGTTGTCACTGCCGCGGACCCGCTGGTCCGTTCGTTCTCGAATGAAGGAGGCGTCGAAGTGTCCACCACGGTCCTGGGACTTTCCACGTCCCCTGCTGTCTTCGAGGCGCCCCGCTAGGTCGAACCGGCTGGCTGCCTCGCCATTCGAGGAGCCATCACCTTGTCGCACGACCCGCTTACCTCTGTTTTTCCGTCCGATTCTGCCCTTTCTTCCGACCCCGATTTCGCGTCCGATCCTGCTTTCGCGTCCGACGCGGCCTCTGCGCATGCCGCGCCACCGGCGGCGTCCGCAGCGGTGTTCGACTTCCGCTATCTCGAGGATCCCGGCGAGGGGCAGCGCTGGTCCACCTGGTCCTCGGTCATCAAGGGCGCCCGCGGCCCACATCCGAGGCCCTCCTGGGTGGTCACGTCCGAGGCTGCCATCGACACCGAGCTCGGCGTGCTCAAGACCGGCAAGGAGGCCGACGTCTTCCTGATCGAACGCGCCGTCCCCGGCAACCCCGACCAGTCCTCGATCCTGGCCGCCAAGCGCTACCGCGACCGCGAGCACCGCAACTTCCACCGTGACGCCGGCTACCTGGAAGGCCGCTCGGTGCGCCGCAGCCGTGACCAGCGGGCCATGGAGTCACGCAGCCGGTACGGGTTGCAGGTGCTCGCCGGGCAGTGGGCGATAGCTGAGTTCAGCGCGCTGTGCCAGCTGTGGACGCTGGGCGTTCCGGTGCCCTACCCGGTGCAGGTCGACGGCACCGAGATCCTGATGGAGTTCATCGGCAGCGGCCGGCTCGCCGCGCCCCGGCTCGCGCAGATCCGGGCCGGACGCGCGGAGCTCACCGGTTACTTCGATCAGCTGGCCGACGCCATGCGGGCGATGGCGGCCAACGGGCAGGCGCACGGGGACCTGTCGGCCTACAACGTGCTCGTCGACGACGGCCGGGTGGTGCTGATCGACCTGCCGCAGGTGGTGGACGTGGTGTCCAATCCGAACGGGATGCAGTACCTGCAGCGGGACTGCCGCAACATCTGCGCCTGGTTCACCTCGCACGGCTACCCCTGTGATCCGGAGGAGCTGTTCGGCGAGCTGGTCGGGCTGGCCTTCGCCAGGTTCTAGCCGGGCCGGCAGTGCGGGCATCAGCGCAGGGGCGACGCAGGCTGGGCGGCGGTCGTGGTGGGACCCGAGTCGCCCTGCCGCCGGGAGCCTGGTCGGTCGTTGGCCGCTGAGCAGGGCCCAGATCGGCGTGTCGCCCTGCCCGGCGGCCACCGATGAGCCGCCTTCAGCCGGTCCGTCGGGACCGCAGAACGGCTGCGATGTCGCGCCGGCACCCCGGCACGTCGGTGGTCAGCCGTTGGTGGGACAACCTGACGGTTTGCCAACCGAGGGTGGCCAGCTCAAGATCCCTGCGAATGTCACGTTCCCACTGGTCCCGGCCGGCGTGATAGGCACGGCCGTCCAACTCGACCGCCAGCTTCTCAGCTTCGAACCCAAGGTCGATTCGAAAGACACCGTGGCGGGTCCTGAGAGGCAGCTGCCAGCGGGCGTGCCGGAATTCGGGACGGTTGAACACTGCTTGGTAGCCCCACAGCTCAAGTTCGCTCTCGCAGCCCCCTTCCAGGAGCCGCAGCAATTCCACCAGCCTTGCTCTGCCCTTCAGCTTGGGATGGACGTCGAGCTGTGCGCCGATCTCAGCCGGGAGGATCATTCGCTGCCGACTGGCCTTGATCAGCGGAGCGCGCTGTTCGGCGCCGCGTAGCAAGGGCCACGCCTGCATCAGTGCCTCAGCTAGTCCGGTCGTCGGCAAGCCGGTAGCAAGCGATCTGACAAGCGCCGATCGAGTGCGGTGCACCACCAGCCGACCCGGGACGCCGCGTGGATGCCGGGGCGCATTGCTGGTGATATGGATCGGCTGGCCTGGGCAGGCTCCGACAAGGCCGAACCGTGCCAAGGCGGTGGTGTGGCTGAGCAAGGATGAGGCGCCGCAGCTACGGACCGCGGCGATCTGCTGGATGGTGGGGTCATCCGCCATCCAGGACCGGCTATAGACCCGCGGAAAGATCGCGGTGAGTTCGCCTCGCCGCACCTCGTGATCGACAACTGCCCGGCCCGCCCGGGCGACGAGAGCGGACCGGGTAGCGGCGCCGCCATGACGCGCCAGCACATCATCCACTTCTGATCGCACTCAGCCAGGATGGACGGGTTTCTTGCCCCTGCGCTGGCTCCTGAGAAGCTGTGGACGCACGATGCCTTCATCCACAGTCGGACCTCTTCTGGACCAGGTGCTTCATTCTCGATCTAGCCCGGCGCCGGTGATCGCTGGCCGCTAGGCAGGTGGGTGGACGGCGTGTCGCCCTGCTCCGCGGCCAATGATCGCGAAATCGCGGTCGACGGGCAGCACGGCGGACGCCGGGGCTTCGCTGACAGCCGGCACTGAGTCGGCGGACGTCAGCAGCCGACGAGCCAGCCCGATCGGGACGAGCGCCCCGAGCAGGCCGGCCAGCACGAAGATCTGCCGGGGCCCGAGAACGGTGGCAAGCAGCCCACCCAGCAGCATGGCGCCCACCTGGCCCGCCGAGGCCAGGCCGCCGACGATCGCCGCCACCCGTCCCCGGACCGCTTCGGCGGTGCGGATGCCGATCAGCGAGCCGGTGGCCAGGTTCAGCAGCCCGTTGCAGGCGCCGCCGGCCAGCACCGCAGGCAGCGCCCAGGCCGCCGCGGGCGCCACGCCCATCCCGACCAGCCCCAGCGCCAGCCCGATCGCGCTGGCCAGCGCCAACCGCAGCAGGCTGCGCTGGCCGCTGGGGCCGCCACCGAACCGACTGCCCAGCAGCGCCCCGATCAGCACGCCGACCCCCCAGCCGCTGCCGAGCACGCCGTACCAGATCGCGCTGGCGTGCATCACCTCCCGCACCAGGAACACCTCGATGACGTTGACCATGCCGCCGAGCAGGATGAACACGCTGAGCATCGCCACCAG
>NZ_DASVSG010000154.1:0-50607 GCF_036388195.1 Jatrophihabitans sp.
CAGGTGAGCCCGGAGCAGCTCGCCGCCTTCCGCGTGCTGATCAGGACCCTGCGCGCCAAGGTCTCGCACTGCGCGCCGCTGTACGTCCTCGCGGTCACCCATCACAACGTATTGCCGATCGAGGACCGGCGGGTTCTGTCACTGGCCGACGCGATCGACGCACACGAGCAAGTGACGAGGAACGTTCGAAACACCTCGGCCAACGCCTCAGGGCTGCTGGAGGAGTGTCGGCGGTTGCGCACGTCCCTGCTGATGCACGCGCACATGCATAAGCGCGACGTGCTCGACATCGCTTCGACTCCGCTCGATCCTCGCCGGCTCGGGGCCGAACTCACAGTCGTGGCGGCCCCCACGCTGCAAGGTGGACGGTCGATGTCGGGCATGGCTCGCATCCGTCTTGACCTCGCCCAGGGCTCGATGGAACTGGCGGTGGACTACGCCCGCGGGCCCGATGGCGAGCCGGGGGTGCCCGTGCAGACGACCCGGAAGCTGACCTCGGCCTCGCGCATCAGCGCAGGCGAGCGACGGCTGTACGACGCGGCCAGCAAGGTGATCAGGCAGGCCATGGATCTGGCCGGCACCGGTGATCCGGAGCAGGCCGAGTGGCTGCCTCGGGCAGAGCGTTATCGGGAGCATGTAGCGCAGGTGTGGAGACTGGACGGCTGCGTGCCGCTGTCGGTTTCTGCTCGCCCGTTGCCGCAGCTCAGCGCCAGCGAGCGGCGGACGCGTTACAACCTGTTGCTTCTCCTGCGCGAGCGCGCAGGCCGGTATGAGATCCTGCTCAGCCGGCATACCCCCCTTAAGCCGTCGGAGGTGGGCGCGTGGGACACCTTGCTGATGCCGGCCTTCACCAATGCGCGGGCATTGCTGGAACATCTGCACGATGACGTGGTCCGGCAGGTAGCCGCGCGGTCCACCGACCTGGCCAAGGCGGCCAGCGGACGGGAATTCGTGGCGGCCGTGCGCGAGATCCTCGCCACCCAGGATGCCGGGGGCGGTCTGTGGGCCGATGAGTACCGGGAGTTGGGACAGCTAGAGTCGCGCAAGCTCTCCCCGACGACGGGACAGATCACGCGGAGCGAATACCATCTCGTCGTCCTGCTTCCGTTCGTGCAGGAGACGCGACCGACCAGCGATGAGCGTGAGCGGAACAACTACCGGACGGTGATGAACTGGCTCAACGAGCTGCCGAGCATCAAGTTGGCCGGGGAGCCGCTCACGGGGCATGGGAGCATTCCCATCGAGGCGCTCTACCGCGGTGGCTCCGGGCTCCGGTGGGAGCCGTCGGCTGATCTGGGTGATGACGCCAGCGACCTTCAGGTCCGGCGGAGCCGACCGATGTCGCCTGGCGGCGTCTGGTTTCCGCTGCCCCCCAGCGACGAGACCGGCGGCGCCTGGGCGAGGTGTCCGTTGATCGAGCATCGGAACCTGGACGTGCTGACCTGGGTGAAGGCCGAGATCGACAAGCGACGCGATATCCAGGGCCGTTATCCGCCACACCTGCTACTGGGAAGGTTCGCGGGTCAGGGCGCATTCCAGGCCGAGCCAGGTGGCCTGCTGCCATTCGAGGCCTCTGGCGGGGAGCGCGTCGAACCGCCGGCTCCGGCCCGTTCGACGGTCGAGGCGCTGGAGCGGGTCAGATATCTGGAAAGCTCGGATCTACAGGGTCAGCCGTACGCGGGAATGGAATTCCGCCGGGTCGCTCTGCAACGCCGGCCGCTGGATCGAGGGCCGGGGCGTGGCGCGCAGGACGTGATCATGGTGTTCGACATGACAGAGCTCGCCGGGACCCGCGACCTGGCAGGGGTTCCTGGCATTGCCTCAGGCCAGCGGCTCGGCATCCTGCGTCCCGTCCAACGTTTCGTGATGCGGGCCGGGCTCCAGCGTGCGAAGACGGTCATCGACTTCCACCAGGAACTAGCCGCCGACGTCGTAAGCAGGCATGATCCCTGGGGTTTCCTGCTTGCCCGGTACGGTCAATTCGGCGAGACGTTGGCGTTGACCCCTCCCATCCTCGAGCAGCTCTGGACCGAGGACACCCAGTTCGACCCGCCGCTGGTCCCTGATGGGCACGTGGAGTTCGTCCTGTGCGACGGCAACCACCGCGTGGTCCAGACGGTCTGGATCGACGGGGGAGTGCTGGCTGCCGTCGCCGTTGTGGGACGCCTGCCCCAGCCCTACTACGCATTGCCGTTCTCCGCCTACGAATGGGAGAACACCGCATCCCAGGTCGAGGACATCAGCCCGCCGGTCGCGGCGAAGTACGCCGCACGGAAACCGGACAGGGATGCTGACGAGCATGACCCCGACTGGTACCGCCGCTACTACCGAGACCTCAGCACCGGGTTCGGCAACGTCGGAAGCCAGGGTGGCCGCGCCTAACCGGCCGTGACGACAGCAACCCCCATCCGGGTCCCGAGCACCAGCCGGTCGGCATCGGGGGAGAACGCGAGCGAGAGCACCTCCGCGCCGACAGCCAGTTTCCAGTCCGGCCGCCAGATCTGCTCACTCTCGATCCATGACCAGGTCGAGATCTGCCGTCCGCTCGCCACCGCCAGGCGGGCACGGAGATCGAACTCGCCGGCTGCTCCGTCATGGGCGGTCAGCGCGGTTATCTCGCCGTTGACCGTAAGAAGATGATGCGCTCTTCCATCGCCCGGGTTCCACGCGCACACTCGGCCGTTCTGGTCCCCGAACACCGTGTGAATCTCGCCCCCGTACTGCACCATGGCGACCCCGCGCGTCCTGGTCGGAGTGGCAAGACAGAAGCTGCTCGATGCCGGGCCTCCGATCCCGGTGATCAACAACCGGCCATCGTCGTCGCTGGTCGCCACCCGCCAGCCGTCCGGCCCGCTCGCCAAGGCGATCGTCCGGATCCACCGCGGGTCGTCATCGGCCCGGTAGGGGCTGCCAACCGGTTGGAGGAGGCTCCCGTCCCACTCCCAGATGCGAATGACGCCATCGCCCCCACCCGAGGCAAGGACCCGATCCATGACAGCCAGGCAGCGAACCCAATCGTCGTGTCGCTCGGCGGGGGAGCAGAGCATCGTGCCGTCGGCGAGATTCCAGACTCGGAGGTCACCCGCCGTGCTTCCCGAGACCACGACGGCGTTGCTGCCCACTCCCAGGCATGCGACGGCGCGAACGGACCTGCCATGCGCGTGGGAGGCCTTCCAGAGTTGGATGCCGTTCGTCAGATCCCAGGCGCACAGCGTGCCGTCGTCGCTCGCAGAGACCGCGACCGGGCCTGCATCGCAGACGCCGGCGCTCACCGACCGCACCCAGTCGCTGTGTGCCGGGAGCACCGGCCGCCCGTCGTCGAGGTACCAGGCGCCGATGGCCGCCTCGTCGCTGCCTGAATACACGACCGTTCGACCGGCGCGCCTTCCGATCGCGAGTGACCGGACCGGACCGGCATGGCGCGCCAGCCGCGAGGACTCGACATCGTGGTCGGCCGAAGGATCGGCTGCCCAGCTGGACACCCAGCCGTCGGCGCCGGCGCTAAGGACGACGCCCGGCTGGTCGGCCGGTACGACGAGGGCGTGAACCCCATCCGCACCGGCCTTCCAGGGGGTGCCTTGCTGCCACGCCGACTCCGGCGAGGAGCCGGGACGGAACGGCCTGATCCAGCCGTCGTCGCCTGCGCCGAGAACGAGCGGGCCTTCGTCGTCGACCGCCACCGCCAGCGCACGGATGTCTCCGCAAGCACCGGTCGCGACCCGGGTGATCTCCTCTCCGGTGCGCGCGTCCCAGACATGGAGCTCGGGGTCACCGCCGGCGGACACGGCGACACGGCGGGACCCCTCTGCGCCGACAAGATCGAGGGTTGCGATGGCACGGACCCAATCGCGATGCCCCAGGTAGAGCGGATCGGGCGGTTCCGAATCCGAGGCCGTCGTCCTCCAGATGACGGTCGGCTCTCCACCGGACCGCCGCACGGCGCATCGGGCCCAGAGCACGTGGTCACCATCTCCGGCGAGCGCGGAGATCCAGCCGCCGAGCTGGTCTGCCAGCGGCGGCTGCGCCGGTTGCAGCCCGGCCCAGGTGGCGCGCGCGATCAGCACCTTGCCGTCGGCGCCACCGGTTGTCACTTGAGGATCGTCCGGGGCGCCGGAGACCAGCACGGTCCCGACCCAACCGGCGCCGTGCGCTCCAGGGCGTCCCAACGGCAGCCCGCTCCGGCCATCCCAGAGCACCACGGCGCCATCGCTGCCTGCCGACACCAGACGCTCCATGTCGGGGGGTCCGGCGATGACGCCCAGTGCCCGCACGGGCCCGCTGTGCCCGTGGAATGGCTCGCCGACCGGACCGGCCTCGGCGAGCTCCCAGATTCGGATGGCGCCCCGCGCGCCGGCCGAGGCGACCGTGACTCGGCCATCCAGCTCGGCAGCCGCGAGCGCGTTCACTCGGTCGGAATGGCCGCGGTAGGGCGCGCCGACCCGGGTTCCGGTGTTCACATCCCAGACCATGACGCGCCCGTCATCGCCGCCGGACAGCAGCAGTCTGCGCCCACCGAGCTGAACCTGAGCCAACGCGCGGATCCACCCGTCGTGACCGGTTAGCTGCAGGCCGCGTTCCGACGGCTTCGCCGGGTCCCAGATCCAGGCGATGCCGTCTTCACCGGCTGAGGCGATGACGGCATGCCGATCACCGTCGTCGTCCACGCGCTCGGTAGCGACGAGGGCCCGGACGATGCGGGAATGCCCGGAATAGCGCTCGACCAGGTGTGGACTCAGGTAACGCCAACAGTGAACGGAGCCGTCGACCGACGCCGACACCACGCGGGCATCCGTCCCGGCGCCGACAACCGCCAGCGCCGTGATCGCGCGGGAGTGCACCCTCTGGCGACCGCCTCGCTCCGACCAGCAGCTCTTGCTCCATTCCAGCCGGCGCACCGCGCCCTCCGCATCGCCGACGACTGCCACGAGCCGATCCGCCAACCACGCGGTGGCCAGCGCGCAGGGCGGTGATGACAGGGCAAAGTCCTCGCCGGGCTCACACTCACCCGTGACGCCATGACGGACCGAGAGCGCCTCGGACGTGGCGACGACCGTGAGCGGATGCTCGCCGCCTGCCTCCACCGTCAGGCAGTTGACGCGGACGTTGAATCGGGCAGCGGGGCTTTCGGTCTCGGTTGCCAATGACCAGAAGCACAGGTCGTCACCGCTGGCGCTGACCAGCGCAGCACGAGTAGCCGTGCTGACGGCGGCGAGCTGCCGGGTGTGATGTGGCCGGGTGGACAGCCGCCGATGCGGCGTCTCCTGCCGCCAAGCGGTCCACACCGTCGAGGGGGCGCCTGCGCCGGAGACGAGCGGCTGCAGGCTCTCGGCGAGCCGGTCCACGCGGCGGCAGCGGGCCGCGAACAGAAGCCGGGCGGCATCCTGCTGAGGATCGCCGCTGGCCGGGGGGAGCGCGTCCCGATAGGCGGCCAGCGCAGCCCGCAGCGGACCGTCCTCGATTCTCGCGCAGTGCGTCAGCACCTGAGCGGGATCGGCGACGAGCAGGAATCCACCATCGGTGAGCAGCTCGCCGAGTTGGTGGTCCTGCGCGCAGACCGCGTGCTCGATCAGATGCGTGCGGACGTAGCGGGAGACCCGCGCGTCTCTCCAGCCCCTACGGCGGGCAATGACGGCCGCAACGAGGCAGCGCGTGATCGCCGCCTCGTCAGCTGGCGCTGCACGGTCTTTGCGCAGGTAGCCCGTCAAGCTGTCGAAGCGGATCCGGTACACCGTGTCGGTCCCGATGAGGCGGGACTCGACATAGGAGGTGGGCCCCCTCAGGAGCTCGTGGATCTCGTCACGGCCGGGCTCACCAGAGCCTCCCAAGGCGGGAACCAGCTGTACCAGGTCCTCGTAGGGCAGTCCCTCACCGCGCGCATAGGCGAGCGGCAGGAGAAGGCCGACGACCCTTTGCTCGGCACCCGGCCCGAACCTGCGCGTCAACCCCTGGTAATGCGCTTCGCCGGCCTCGACGGGCAGCCTCTGCGGCCAGTCCAGTCGGGTGGTGGCGTCGATATCCTCCTGTGCGGCGGCTAGCGTCCTTGCGACACCGAAACAGTTGCCGGCGACCTCCGCGATGGTATCGGCCACGAAATCGTACTGGTTCCGGTCTTCGTTCCAGACGCGCCGGCCGTCGACTTCGACCCGGTTGAGCGCATCCTGCACAGCCTCGCGCAGCGCAGCGGGATCTGCGTACTCTTCGTCGAGGTCCACGATCGCGGCATCGCTCAACCCGTGGGTCAGGCTCTCTCGCAGCAGCTCGACAACGTTCGGTCGAGCGCCGAGCAGGAATCGGATTCCGGCGTCGCCGTTGATCAGCCGCGCTAACACGTCCTGGCAGAGATGCTCCGGATCGGCCGCCTCGTCCACGGCGTCTATGAGCACCGTCTTCGGCTCGGCGACGGGCAGCTCGAGCAGGAGATCGACCGCCCACCTCAGGCTGTGGTGTGAGCTATCGATCTCCGCGACGACCGTCTCCTCCAGACCGGCCGCGCGGGCGATATGTGCCAACAGGCGTCGCGTCGGACGGTTGGTTGCGACGATCGAGGCATCGAAGGCTCGAGGCGGGAGCCCGAGATCATGGGCGAAACCTACGGTGTGGCGCAACGGACTAGCTGCTACCGCCAGCGCCCCGAGCAGCGCCGTCTTGCCGGACTCGGGCTCACCCGTGACGATCCGCAGCTCCGCTGAAGGTCGGGCGAGCCAGCTCGTCAAGTCAGCCAGCGCCTTTCCGCGTCCTTTAGATCGGTCGAGGCCTCTGAACGTCGTGATGCCCGAGCTGAGTGGACCGCTGAGGTCGTCCTTCTGCTCGTCCTCTAGTTGCTGCGCGATGCCTCGCCGGTAGCTGTTATCCCAGGTACCCAAGAGCCTGAGCGCGCCGGGTCGTTCGACGCGGAACTCGATATCCTGGCGAAGGCGGCGGCCATCTTCTGCCTGCTGGTAAGACCGATTGATGGTGTCGGCCAACGTTTCCAGATCTGACAGCGGGGAGTCGTCCCTCGGCCTGCTCTCGAGCCAGTCGAACAAAGTGTTCGAGAACACCGTTCCGTCAGCATCAAGCTGGGCTGGCTGCCCCTCCGCTGCGGAGTACAAGCCCCAGCGGGTGAGTCCCGGTATGGCTCTGGTATGCGGCGACTGCAAGTCGTACAAATGATGGCGTACACCCAGCCGAGGAGCTAGCGATGCGCACGCATCGACGAAGAAGATCTGCTTGCGGGTTCGGGCGAAGGGTCTACGGTTCAAATAAGCTCTGAGGTTGTCAATATCCAGGTAGGTCGAGCGGCTCTCTGGGGCGGCAGCGGTCAAGAGGGTGCGATGCCCCTCCACCAGCGCGCCGTGACCGCACCAGTACATCACCAGCGTTCCATAGCCCGCTGCCCTTCCTAGCTCCGTCTCGATCACCGATGCTTCGGCCTCGACGCGGCAGGCGCCCCCGACATCTGGCTCCTCATCATTTAGGCACGACAGGGCCGCCACCACATTGCGCGGATGGATGCCGTGCTCGATGGCCCATCGAGCGAACCGGGCCGCGTTGCTGGCCGGGCCGTGCAGTGAGGGATACGCCGAACCGTAGGACTCGATACCGACCGACAGGACCAGGACGTCATCCAGCATCAGGCGAGAAATTCTACGAGTCGTCGCCAGAACAATGGGGCAGTCCAATACGAGCTGTGTGAAGCCGGAAAAGGCTGCCCGCTCGCTATCTCGAAGTCGATGGCGTCGTCAAAGATCGGCGCGGCGAGGTAGGACAGTATGTCGCGCTCGTCGTAGACGTTCAGCCAGGGCGGAAAGTCCTCCGGCAGAGCCGCCTCTGCTGCAAGCGCCGGCAGGGCGCCCAGCTCGTGAAGCATGGGTGCCTGCGATCCCACCGTGATGAGGGCCCGCACGCCGCCAACCGGCTTGCGGCACAGTAGATCAACGCACATTATTCCGCCCAGCGAATGTCCCAGAAGCACGACCGGCGGAGTCACGGCCCGGATCTGCCTGGCGAGGTAGCTCCGCATCTCGTCGCCTCGTGCGAGGAAGCGCAAGATATCACCGGCTAAGGGCGATGTTGTGTCCGTGAAGGCTCCGCGTTGGCTTTGCCACCACGATTCGGCAAGCCGCCAGCCCAGTTGCTTGGACTTGCCGGCCATCGCATCCCATACGCCCATCTCGACGCCGAGCTCCGTTGTGAGCCTGCTGGCCAGCTCGTCGCGGTCGGCAGGCTCGATCCACGTCCACGGACCTGAGCTTTGGACGATGAGGGCCCGTGCGACCACCGCGCGGGCGACGAGGCGACGCAGCTCGAACAGATCGTTCGCCTCGTTGTTGATGGCGTCGAAGAATTCCTGGCAGCTGATGATGTCAGTGAGCGCGGACTGGAATGCCTCAGTCAGGCCCAAGTCCGCGAGCCGGGCCGTCAGAGCAGGGGTGGCCTGAAAACCCGCGATCTGTTCATACAGTTGCTGTGGAGAATCGTCGTATCCCTCGTCGGCGTCCTGCTGGTCGGCGTGAGCGGCGAGTTCGAGCTCGAACCACGGGTAGGTGTAGAGCACCGCCCAGAGGCCGGCCAGCTTCTCCTGCTCGGTAGGCAGACGCCGGCCTCCGTGCGTGGCCTGGTACCGGGGAGTCGTCCGGCTGCCAGCCCCACTCGGAGCGCCGTACCTATCGCCCCAGGGCACGCCCCGTACCTCGGGGAGTCCGTGCGCGGCCGCCTGGGCGGTGACCGTCGCCAACGTAGCGCGGTATCGCTCGCCACGTACGCCGGTGCCGTGAACGAACAGCATCGTGCCGGACATGCGTCCCCCAGTAATTACGCTTTCTCGATAATTAGGCACGAACACTAGTTGACCCCGAACTTCGCCACCAGGCTCGACCAAGACGGTGTTCAACGCGGGTAATTCAATTTGACCATGCGGGTAGCGGCGTCACGCAGCGTGATCAATAGGACAGGAAGTTCACTCTTGTCAGCATGAAGCGCTTCAAGGCAGCGGCGGGCATCGTCGGGATGCAACCGTAGCTTGCGCTGTGCCATGAACATCAGGAATTCCGCACTGGCGGCGCCCTCGTCCTCATGCCAGGCGGCAAATATCGAACGCAGGATTTCGGCCATCTCGCGGCTCGTGGCGTCGTTGCGCTCGTAATCCAGCTCGAAATCGCGAGCGGCCCGCAGCAGCGCAGCCTGGATCACCGCATCGTTGTACCGGGCGAAATTCCCTGGCGCGAGGACCGTCCAATTGTGTTCGCGAAAGAGCGTGGCGTGCTTCGATAACCGACGTTGCCTGAGGCAGTGAAGGATCGCGGTGATCGTCAGGAACACTTCTGCTTGGGTGCTTCCGGTGTAGGAAAACTTCCAGAACGCGAAGTTGGGCTGCAGGATCAACGGCGCATCTGTGCCATTGGCTCGGAATCGCGGCAAGACAGGTCGTCTTGCAGACCGCCGGAGCCAACTGCCGTGTTGAGCCGGGCGACACGATTCTCGATGGCCGTCTCGGCTGGCAGCGCTTCATCGCGGTCCTAGATCGAGCACTCGATGATCCTTGTCCAGAACCTGATCTCGGCGTCCCAAGTGGTCTCCTCGGCGTCGCGGTCGTCCGGCAACTCGATCGTGTCGATAACTGTGAGGTTATGTTCGCCAGGGCGGGATCGTCCGTATCTGAGATTGCTCTTCGTGTCCCTCCACCTCTGCTCGTCGGACATGCGCGCTACGAGCACGAAGTACATGATCGAGCCGTCTTCATGAGCGCGCCGCAGCACACGGCTGACTAAGAGCAGACTGCGCCCAGTCACCACAACGCTGGCTACCACGAGAACGACTCCCATGCCCAAGACGTGGCTGCCGGGGTTCTTGACCAGATCAGCGGCGCTGATGAGTGGCACCGCATCCTCGCTGCGGCCACAGCCGACGAGATGCGCCTTTATGCGGCTGGCGAGTGCGACCGAGTCCGGGTCCTCGAGGTGCACGATCGCCGATGTGGAGGCGGGCACGTCGCGCGCTATGCATCGGTCGAGGTGGGCGACGATGCTGTTCTGGGTCCTGTCCGCCTGTGTTATGAGCGCCGCGAGATCGAGGTAGAGCGTGCGTGGCGTGCCGCCGGTCGCGACGTGGCAGCGGACCGCTTCCTGACCGTGCAAGCTCTCCGCCAGCCTGCTCAGCAGGACGGAGCATCGGTGGCGAGGAGCATCTTCGGTATCACGGTCGGACCTGCCGGAAGAAATTTATCACCTGTGATGACTACAGTCATCTGATTCTGCTGGGCAGAGGCGACAGTCCTGCGGATCCCAGTCCTCGAAGATCTCGACCGTACCGGAGGGGTTGTCGTCACGTTTGGTCAAATCGCACAGGATGTTGGTGGTGTCGCCCAGTGATGGCCCGACGTAGAACAAGATGACCTGATGGGCACGCGGGACCAGTCGCTCCTGCTCGATCTCGTCGACCATCTTGGAGGACGTAGCCGCCGAGATGAGGCACAGGCAACCTTCCCGCGGCTCGAAATCGCACCCGCCCCGGATGCCCTCGTAGCTGCCGAAGCTGTCGACCGTGGGCCGGTCGAGGCTCGGTACTAGCGCGCTCCAGATCTCCAGAAGCGCGTAGGCGACGGAATTGATCGCGGAGGTATCGGTGTAGATGCAGGAGATCTCGTCCAACGAGAGGTGGGGCAGGATCGAGGCGGCGATGAAGGAGATCTGCGCCCCGTAGCGCAGGGTTTCGGCGGCCCGAAGGAAGTGGCCGGTGTGACGACCGCTGGGTCGGACGAAGTGATAGCTCGTCTTCGGGTTCAGGATCGCTGTTGGGTGGTCCCGGTAGATCTGGTGCAGTCCTGCCCGGAAGAGGGCCGTTCGGCTGGACATCGAGAGGGGGTCTGCTCGCCCCGGCGCCCAGGACCACCACGTCACCCTCCAAGGTGAGCTGGGCTGCCTCCAACACCGGTGTACGGATGTAACGGGTGACCGTGGGGATCCGGTCCTGTAGATACGGGTCGGCGGCGGCGGCGGCGGCCAGAGCCGCGTCATCCGGGATCGCTGCGAGCAGCAGGATACGGTCGGGTGGCAATGACCGGTCCAGATGCGCGCTCAAGGCGGCTGCCGCTTGCAATGGATCGACCGTCGGACGCGAGGAGTACACGACCGTGGTCGTTTTCCTCGCCTGGCCCGGCATATCCTCGTGCATGTCGAACACGAAGAAGGCAGTCCCGGTCGACACAGCTTGTCCGAGGTCATTCGGTCCGCGCCCCTTGCCGAAGCCTGATCGGGATCAGGGTGGTGAACAGGGTGCCCGCGACGCTCGGAGCAAGGGTGGGCGAACGGCTGCCGCTGCCCCAATCGCCGAGCCACGGTTCTGTTTCGTCGACATCTGGTTGGTAGGGATCTCTCACAAAATCGCGTTCCAGGGCGAGCCGGCCGCTGCGCACTCGCAGGTAACCGCGCAAAGCGCTGGTCGTGCGTTGGACTAGATCTAGACCGGCTCCGTGGTGAGTGTCCGTGGAAGTCCCCATGTTCCTTCGTAAGCAATCGACCAGAGCCGCGTACTCCTGCTCGGTGTCGGGTTCGGGGCCGGTTTGTCGGTGACGAAGCTGTCTTGCCGCCACCCCCGGGCCCGGTGTCTAGCACGGAAATCTCGATGAAGCGGCGAAAGTCTATGATCTTGCAAGGGGCCGCGGATCCCCCGCGTGGACGTCGTGCGAGAGATATCGATGCAGACCAGGATCTCCCGCGGCTCGCCTGAGCATTGTCTCGAGGCCTTCGGCAACCCAGCGCGAATGGACGAGCCGGACCGAGGGCAGCAGCCGCCGATTCTCAGCGTCGGTGCGTGCCCACTGGTCGGTATTCACGAACAGCTCGCGCAGGATCATTCCGACGGCAGCCAGCCTTCTGGGCGCTGTCAGGGCGCTCCGCGGTCGAATTGCCGAGGTGGCCGAGTGACAGCAGGTGCCCTGCTAGCTCGATGAAGCCGGTGATGTTGCGGACCGTCGGAGTGCCGCCCCCGGTCCGGTAGAGAGCGGGCGGAGCCGTCCGCAGCGTATGGTCAGCGGCGAGGAACAACGCACGTCAGGCCGGCCCGAGTCGCCCCTCCGATCCGCGCTTTCGTCGAGTTGTTGGAGCGCCACCCGCCGAAGCGGACGATCAATAGGGCGCAGCGACCGGTCGATCGCCCGGCCAGCCATGAGGGCGGCGACCAGGCCATGGCCCTCCCCGACCAGGGTGCGCATGCCATGTTCGTCGTCAGGGCTGGTCACATATGTGCGCAGCACCGGGTCGGTGGATTGGCGCGCCCATGTGCATATGTACTGCATCGCGGCGCCAAGAGCGCCTGTTCGGCCGCTCGGAGATGATGCGGGATTTGAAGAGTGCTGGAGCCGTTCATCGGTGATTGCTCGAGCCGTGCAAGATCGGCCTCGATAGTCCGGATCGTAGGCCCTGATTTCAGGGTGAGGTTTGAGGCTATAGGCAAGGCTTCATCCGATCTGAGAGACGCCGCGGAAGCCTCTCGCCGATCGAAGATGACGGGACGGCGAACGCTAGCCAGCAGCACCCGGTTACACCGGGGGCGAGCGGCCGCCCTCTCACATCCCGCGCAGCTGAGCCGGAAGATGCCGGATAACCGTGCTCACTCGAACACGGCCGGTTTACCACAGTCACGGCGAGGTGGTGCTTCGCCGGACGCCCTCGGCGCCGCGATGTGACTCCTACTCCATACAATCCTCGCAGGACTGTCGTCCTGCGCGCTGTCGAGGCCGGCCGGTATTCATCGGCGCTCTGACGGCCCACCCCGCGCGGCGGTCAGCAGCTGCGAGAACTCCTGCAGCGAACAGACCTCGACCGGCAGGCTGCGCAGCGCGCTGATGCCATGCACGGCCACGGCCAATGCCTGCACGGTGGTCAGGCAGGGCACCCCGTGGGCGACCGCGGCCGTCCGGATCGCCCTGCCGTCGAGCCGGCTGCCGGTCCGGGACATGGTGTTGATCACCAGGTCGATCTCGCCGCGAGCGAACTGCTCGGCGACAGCGGGGTCCAGGCCCGGCCCGGCGTCCGGCCTGACCGGCACGGCCGTCGTCACGGCCACGCCGGCGCGGCGCAGTGCCGCCGCCGTGCCCCTGGTGGCCAGGATGTCGAAGCCGAGTTCGGCCAGCATGCGGATCGGGTGGACGATCGCGGGCTTGTCCCGGTCCGCCACCGACACCAGGACCCGGCCCTTGGTCGGCAGGGCCAGCTGCGCCGCGGCCTGGGACTTGGCGAACGCGGTGCCGAAGCCGGTGTCGATGGCCATCACCTCGCCGGTCGAGCGCATCTCCGGTCCCAGGTCGATGTCCAGGCCGCTGCCGTCCAGGGCGCTGAACCGCGCCCAGGGCAGCACCGCCTCCTTGACCGCGATGGGACCGCCGGGTGGCAGCGTCCCGCCGTCGCCCTGGGCCGGCAACATGCCCTCCTTGCGCAGGTCATCGATCGAGGCGCCCACCGCGATCCGGGCGGCTGCCTTGGCCAGTGGCGCTGCCGTGGCCTTGGACACGAAGGGCACCGTCCGCGAGGCGCGCGGATTGGCCTCCAGGACGTAGAAGACCTCGCCGGCGAGGGCGAACTGGATGTTGATCAGACCTCGCACCCCCACCGCGGCCGCGATCGCCGCCGTGGAGGCCCGCAGGCAGTCGATGTGGCCGGAGGTCAGGGTGAGCGGCGGCAACACGCAGGCGGAGTCACCGGAATGGATGCCGGCCTCCTCGATGTGCTCCATGACCCCGCCGAGGTACAGCTCGCTGCCGTCGTAGAGGGCGTCCACGTCGACCTCGATGGCGTCGGAGAGGAACCGGTCGACCAGCGCCGGGTGCTCGACCGACATCTCGGCAGCCCGGGCGATGTAGTCGAGCAACCCGGCCTCGTCGTTGACCACCTCCATGCCCCGGCCGCCCAGCACGTACGAGGGACGCACCAGCACCGGGTAGCCGATCTCGCGCGCCACCGTCCGCACCTGGTCGTAGGTGGTCGCGGTGCCGTGCTCGGGCGACGGCAGCCCCACCTGGTGGAGCAGCCGGCCGAAGGAGCCGCGGTCCTCGGCCAGGTGGATCGCCTCGGGCTGGGTTCCGAGCACCGGCACCCCCGCATCCTTGAGGCGCTGTGCCAGCCCCAGCGGCGTCTGGCCACCGAGCTGGACGATGACACCGGCCACCGGACCGGCCGCGCGCTCGGCCTCGACGACCTCCAGCACGTGTTCCAGGGTGAGCGGCTCGAAGTAGAGCCGATCAGCGGTGTCGTAGTCGGTGGATACCGTCTCGGGATTGCAATTGACCATGACGGTGTCGTAGCCGCCGGCCCGTAGCGCCTGAGCCGCATGCACGCAGGAGTAGTCGAATTCGATTCCCTGGCCGATCCGGTTCGGTCCTGACCCCAGGATCAGCACCGCCGGCCGCGGTCGTGGCGTGACCTCGGTCTCCTCGGCGTACGTCGAGTAGTGGTAGGGGGTCTTGGCCGCGAACTCGGCCGCGCAGGTGTCGACCGTCTTGAACACCGGGCGCACTCCGGCGGCCTGCCGGAGCTGGCGGACCTCCGCCTCGGCAAGGCCCCGCAGCTGCGCCAGCTGGGCGTCGGAGAAGCCATGGCGCTTGGCCTCGAACAGCAGCCCGGGGGTCAGCCGCTCGGCCGCGGCGATCGCCTGGGCCGTCTGGTGGATGAGCAGCAGCTGGTCCAGGAACCAGGGATCGATCTTGGTCGCCTGGAACAGCTCATCGATGCTGGCGCCGGCCCGGATGGCCCGCATCACGGTGGTGATGCGGCTCTCGGTGGGCACCGCGGCCTGCTCGAGCAGCGCCGCCTTGTCGCCGGGCTCACCGGCCCAGCTGAACTCCGAGCCCTTCTTCTCCAGGGAGTTCAACGCCTTCTGCAGCGCTTCGGTGAAGCAGCCGCCGATGGCCATCGCCTCGCCCACCGATTTCATCGTGGTGGTCAGCCGCGGATCGGCTCCGGGGAACTTCTCGAAGGAGAACCGCGGCGCCTTGACCACCACGTAGTCCAGCGCGGGTTCGAACGAGGCGGGCGTCTCGCCGGTGATGTCGTTGGGGATCTCGTCCAGGGTGTAGCCGACGGCCAGCTTCGCCGCGATCTTGGCGATCGGGAAGCCGGTGGCCTTGGACGCCAGCGCCGACGAGCGCGACACCCGCGGGTTCATCTCGATGACGAGCATCCGGCCGTTGACCGGGTTCACCGCGAACTGGATGTTGCATCCGCCGGTGTCCACGCCCACCGCCCGGATCACCGCGCTCGCCAGGTCGCGCATCAGCTGATGCTCGACGTCGGTGAGGGTCATCGCCGGCGCCACGGTGATGGACTCGCCGGTGTGCACGCCCATCGGGTCGAAGTTCTCGATCGAGCACACCACCACCACGTTGTCGTGCTTGTCCCGCATGAGCTCGAGCTCGTACTCCTTCCAGCCGAGCACCGACTCGTCCAACAGCACCTCGCCGGTGGGCGAGAGCCGCAGGCCGGCGCTGGCCATCCGCCGCAGCTCGGTCTCGTCGTGCGCGACTCCGGATCCGGCGCCGCCCATCGTGAAGGACGGGCGCACCACCAGCGGGTAGCCGCCGAGATCCTCGACGGCGCCCAGGCACGCGGCCAGGCTGTCGCAGATCACCGAGCGGGCCGATTCGCCACCCACCTCGGCGACGATCTGCTTGAACCGCTCGCGGTCCTCACCGGCCCGGATGGCATCGATCGTCGCGCCGATGAGCTCGACCCCGTACCGGTCCAGGACGCCGGATTCGGCCAGCGCCACCGCGGTGTTCAGCGCGACCTGGCCGCCGAGGGTCGGCAGCAGCGCGGCCGGGCGCTCCTTGGCGATGATCTTCTCCACGATCTCCGGGGTGATCGGCTCGACGTAGGTGGCATCGGCCAGGTGCGGGTCGGTCATGATGGTCGCCGGGTTGGAGTTGACCAGGATGACTCGCACGCCCTCCTGGCGCAGCACCCGGCACGCCTGGGTGCCGGAGTAGTCGAACTCGGCCGCCTGCCCGATCACGATCGGGCCGGAGCCGATCACCAGGACGGAGTCCAGGTCTGTCCGCCTAGGCACGTTGTTCCTCCAGCATGCTCACGAAGCGGTCGAACAGGTGGCGGGCGTCATGCGGCCCGGCCGAGGCCTCAGGGTGGTACTGGACGCTGAACGCCGGGCGGTCGAGCAGGCTCAGGCCCTCGACCACGTTGTCGTTCAGGCACACGTGCGTCACCTCGACCCGGCCGAACTGCGTGGCGATCGGGCCGTCCAGCGGCATGTCCAGGGCGAAACCGTGATTGTGAGCGGTGATCTCGACCTTGCCGGTCCTGCGGTCCTGCACCGGCTGGTTGATCCCGCGGTGCCCGTACTTCAGCTTGTAGGTGGAGAAACCCAGCGCACGGCCGAGCAGCTCGTGGCCGAGGCAGATTCCGAACACCGGCGTACGGCGCGCCAGCGCCGTCTGGATCAGCGAGAGATCCGCCGTCTCCGGATCACCCGGGCCGTTGGAGAGGAAGACCGCGTCCGGATCGATCGCGTACACCGCGTCCGGCCCGGCATCTGCCGGCAGCACGTGCGTTTCGATGCCGCGTTCGGCCAACCGCCGCAACGTCATCGTCTTGATCCCCAGGTCGACCGCGGCGACGGTGAACCGCTTCGGTCCGGCAGCCGGGACGACGTAGGCCGCGGAGGTGGAGACATCGCCTGCGAGGTCCGCTCCTGTCATCGGCGCGGTCGCCCGCACCCTGGCCTGCAGGGTGGACCCGGCGGATTCGTCAGTGGCCAGGTCGCCGGAGAAGATGCCCACCCGCATCGCGCCCCGGTCGCGCAGGTGCCGGGTCAGCGCCCGGGTGTCGACGCCGCTGATCCCGACCACTCCCTGCGCGCGGAGCGCGCTGTCGAGGTCGTACCGGGCCCGCCAGCTGGAGGCAAGCCGGGCCGGCTCGCGCACCACGTAGCCCGACACCCAGATCCGGTCGGACTCCACATCCTCGTGGTTCATGCCGGTGTTGCCGATGTGCGGCGCGGTCATGACCACGACCTGACGGTGGTAGGAAGGGTCGGTGAGGGTCTCCTGATAGCCGGTCATGCCGGTGCAGAAGACGGCTTCACCGAACGTCTCGCCGATCGCGCCCAGCGAGAAGCCGCGGAAGCTCCGGCCGTCCTCCAGGACGAGCAGGGCGGGAGCGCGGTCGGACGTGGTCGCAGCGGTCATCGGCCGGCCCCTGACCGCACCGGGCCGGCAGCTGCTGCCACCGGAGCAGTGATCTCCTCGCAGTCCAACCGGAAGTGCGCCGCCGTCCGGATCACCGCCTTCTCGACCTCGCCGCTGGAGTTGCCGCGGAACCGGAACCGGGCTCCGACGTGCTCGTAGCCGCCTATCCGGGGAATCACTCCGCCGACCGCCGGAATGACCGTGGCGTACGGTCCCTCGCCGGGCGCCGGCGGCTCGGGCAGCTCCCAGGACATCACCCGGCAGGGCGCCGGTACCGGCGTCGGAACCAGCAGCCAGCCGGCGGTCTGCCACTGCGTCGGTACCGGGAGGTCGGGACGGCGGCCGAGCTGGACGTCCACCGCGGCTCGCATCAGGTCGATGCCGTGCACCTCGCGCCAGACGAACGGGATCTCCGCGCCCCCGACCCGGTATCCCGCTTCCAGGAAGGTGAAGCCGGGCCGCCCGTCCGCTGTCGTGCCGGCGAAGGCCTCCAGATGGAACACCCAGGGCTCGCTGCTCAAAGCTCCAGCAACTGCCACGAGGAAATCGCCCAGCGCTGCGAGCAGGGCGCCGTCGTCGATCTCGACCGAGCCGAGCGCCTCGCCGTGGGTGAAGTCCACGCAGGTGTTCAGGTAGCGCGATGCCCGCCAGGGCCCCAGCCCGGCCCCGGTCCACAACCCGTCGATGTGCAGGATGTCGCCGGGGCAGAACGCCTCGACCAATCGCGGCTCGGGCGCCAGGGCGCGCAGCGCGGCCAGGTCGGCCGCCGACTCCAGGACCAGCACGCCGCGGCTGGCGGTTCCCTTACGGGGCTTGACCACCACCGGCCAGCCATGCCGGTCCGCGAAGTCCCGGACGGCGGCCTCGTCCGGAGCGTCGGCGAAGGCCGGTACCGGCACACCCCGGCCGGCCACCGTGCCCACCATGACGAGCTTGTCGCGGAACCGGGCCAGGTCCTCGACCTTCTGGCCGGCACATCCGAGGCTCTCCCGGATGATCGCCGCGGCGTCCAGGTCGCCTTCGTTCAGCGCGATCACCCGGGCCGGCGGCCCGTGCTCGGCCGCGAGCGCGGTGACGGCCTGCCACACCTCGGCAACATCGTCGGTGGCCGGGACCACCCGGACCGCCGTCGCGCCGGAAGGGACCGAGGCCAGCCCCAGGTCGGTCGTCACATAGCTGACCCGATGCGTGGTGTGGTCGAGGTATTCCTCATAGAGGGCATGGTTGTCGCGCCAGCGGTGGAGAACGACGATGTGCGCCGTCATGTCTCCTCCGCCCTGGGCAGATCGGAGATCAGCCGCACCGCGTAGGCCGCGGAGATCACCGCGGCGCGGGCAGATCCGAGCGCCTGCCTGGCCGAGTCGAGATCTCCGCACGGCAGCTGATTCACGACCTCGGCGGCGCAGTCGATCAGGTCGAGCGCGGCCCGGGTCAGCGGCTCGTCGAGGTCGAACTGCTCGGCGACCAGTCGGCGAGCCGTATCCAGTTGTGCCAGGGACTCCACCGGGGTGGCAGCGGTCATCGTCATGACCGGCGCCGTCGAGTGCGAACCATCAGTTTTTCCTCACAGTGCGGTGTTCGGGGCTCGGGACCAGGGCGTGGGGGAGTGCTGCCGGGGAATGGCGCGGCTGGCTGAGGCCAGAGGTCAGTGGGTTTCGAAGTGGATCTTGTCGTTGGTCCGGTCGCACTTGGCCACCGCATCAGCGGCATCGCGCCCGGACGCGATCACGTACCCGGACACGCAGTCGGCGACGGTCAGCAGCGGTGGCACCACCTCACCCACGCTCTTCTGGATGACCGCGGCGACCTCGATGTCCATCAGCTCATCCAGGTACGGCAGGAAGACCCGGGGCACCTCGCCCTGGGGCAGCCGCCTGATCACGTCGGCGGCGTCCTCCTCGACGTCGATGGCCGAGATCGTGCCCGGCTCTGGCGTGAAGAACCGGACCGCCGCGCCCCCGATCGGCTCGGGCGACTCAGCGGGCAGCTCCTCGATGCCCAGCGGCACGGTGAGGAACATCCGGTTGAGGTTGAATCCGAAGGCTCGCCGCACCAACTCGGGCGCGCCGCTGCCGGCCAGCCGGGCATGCGATTCGAGCACCCGCGGGCCGTTCTTGGTCAACACGAACTCGCTGTGCGACGGCCCCTCGGTCAGTCCCACCGCATCGAGCAGCTTCGGGGTGAGCGCGCGGAGCTCGTCCAGGTACGGCACGGCGACCCGGCTGGGTGTGCTGACCTCCCACTCGACGTACCGGTCGTTCATCCGGTACTCGGAGTATCCGATCGGCAGATGACGGCCCGCGTGGGAGAACGAATCCACGCTGACGACCGGCCCGTCCAGGTACTCCTCGGCGATGATGGGGCTGATCCCCGCTTCCTGCAGGGCGTGCCACGCCCGGTCGGCGTCGCCGTCGGACTCCACCGGATGGATGTGCAGGCTCGCCACCCCGTCGGCCGGCTTGACGATGATGCGGTCGCCTACCTCGGCGAAGAAGTCCCTGATGTCGGCGACGCTCTGCACGGCGCGGTAGCGCACCGGGCTCAGGTCGTGCTGGGCGAGCAGCTCCCGGGTCAACACCTTGTCCTTCAGCGCCCGGGCCGTCGCTTCGGAGACACCGGGCAGGCCCAGGACGTCCACGACATATCCGGTGGACTCACCGGCCGGCTCGGTGGTGGTGAGCACCCGGTCGAAGGGCCGCTCCTGGTGCAGCGGCTTGAGCACCTCGAGGATCGCCGGGCCGTCGGTGATCGGCGCGTGCAGGATGCGTTCGCACTCCTGGATGACCCAGTCGTCATAGGCGCCCTCCTCGTGGACGAGGACGACATCGATGCCGAGTGCCTTGGCGCCCCAGATGGGGGCGGGCCGGCCCCCGATGACTGCTACCCGGTACCTGCGTGACATGGCTTGCTCCTAACGATGATGGCGTGCGAGGGGTCGTTCAGGCGGCGTAGCAGCGACGTAGCCACCGCGCGGAGCCGTCGGATCGCGGCGTGAAGGCCCGCCTGCGATGCAGCACCCGGTAGTTGTCGAAGATCATGAACTCGCCGGGCTGCAGGATCAGCTCGTCGGACGGCACGTCCAGCAGGGCGTCGTGCCAGCGCTGGAGCGCGTCCTTGGCCGCCGGCGTGTGACCGATGGTGGTGCCGCAGTCGTAGCGGACCCGGTAACGCCCGCAGGAATCGACATCCAGGATCGGGGTGTCCTTCAACGGAAGCGTCGTGTCCTGGTCATTGGAGTCCGGGGCGCCGACCTCGAACTCCGGAGCCATCAACCGTTCCCGGGTCGTCTCGTCCAGGTGCAGCACCACATCCTCGATCGCGGTGAGCTCGGTGGGCACCTGCTCGTGATTGCGCACGGCGTAGAAGGTCAGGTACTGCGGCGCGTACAGACGGGGGTCCGAACCCGGCGACCCGAACGGCTGATGGGGATTGTCGGAGTGCCAGAAGAACTCCGAGTCCGCGCCCCAGGAGCTGGTCTTTCCCGACGCTGCCGGGTTCGGCACGACATTGCGGATGAGCCGGCCGTCGTTCTCGTAGTTCACCGCGAACGGGCTGCATCCGAGCAGCCGGATGAGTCCGAGGTGGACGGCGTTGGTCACCGCGAGTTCGGGCTCGTTCCCGAACCCGGTCACCGGGGTGGCCGGGAACTCCTGGGTCGGCAGGTTGGCCAGCGTGAGGGCATGGCTGCCGGTGGCGGTGAACACCTCTATCGCACGCAGGATCTCTCCCCGCAGGTGGCGTCGCAGCGCGTGCGAGCCGATATTGGCCAGGATGACGTTGTCCACGTCCGAATCCAGCCGGGTCACCGAGACCCGGGCTTCGATCTCCTTGGTCAGCAGATCTCGTACGGCGTCGTCGATGTGATGCTTGATGAGCCGGCAGAAAGTGATCACGTGTACCTCTGGGGGGTGAGTTCCGACCTGTGACAGCGCTGAGCACCGGATTGGGTCTCGGTCCGGCGCTGCCGTCGAACCGATCCCGCGACGAACGTCAATGCCGCGCGGGGGTGATCCAGTAGGTGTCAGCTCGTTCGTTCCACTCGCGCTTCAACGGATCACGCACGAGTCGACTGAGTGCGCCGATGGGGGTGACGATCAGGTAGTACAGAAGGAAAAGCAGCAGGGTGCGCATCTATCCGCCCTTGGTCTGTGGTGTGGGGGAGGTGGCCGGTCCGGTCAGTCGAGCGGGATCTCCTCGCGCCAGTCCGACTCTTCCGACCAGGCCGGCTGGGCCTCCTTCTCCAGGAGGAAGTTGCCCAGGGCGAGGAGGTCGATGTTCGTGCGCATGAAGCAGGTGTAGGCGTCATGCGGCGTGTTCACGATGGGTTCGCCCCGTACGTTGAACGAGGTGTTGACCAGCACCGGGCATCCGGTTCGGGCCTTGAATGCGGTCAGCAGCCGGTGGTAGGCGGGGTTGGCCGCCTCGGTGACGGTCTGGACCCGGGCCGAGTAATCGACATGGGTGACCGCGGGAATGGTGGAGCGCCGTAGCCGCAACAACTCCAGGCCGGTGGCATTGGTCTGGCCGACCTCCAGTTGCTGAGCCGCCGCTACCTCGGCCACCACGAGCATGTACGGGCTTTCCTGCCGGAGGTCGAAGTAGTCCTTGGCATCGGAGGCCAGCACGGCCGGCGCGAAGGGACGGAACGACTCCCGGAACTTGATCTTCAGATTCATCGTCGACTGGGTCTCGGCGTCGCGTGGATCGCCGAGGATGGAGCGCGCTCCGAGAGCCCGCGGACCGAATTCCATCCGGCCCTGGAACCAGCCGACGATCTTGCCGTCCGCCAGTGCCTCGGCGACGCTGTCTGCCAACGCGGCGCTGTCCAGCCGCCGGTGCGGGATGGCGTGCGCGTGCAGGAACTCGGCGATCGTGTCGTCATCGAATTCCGGCCCGAGCAACGACCCGGACATCGCGTCCTGTCCGGTCCCGAGGTGCGAGCGCTGCGCGCCGTGCTCCAGGGCGACCGCCTGGGCCGCGCCGAGCGCGCCGCCGGCATCGCCGGCAGCCGGCTGGATCCACACCTCGTCGAAGATGCCCGCGTCGATCACCTTTCCGTTGGCCACGCAGTTGAGCGCGACACCGCCGGCCAGGCACAGCTTGGACTCGCCGGTGCGCTCGCGCGCGGTCCGCGCCAGCTTCAGCACCACCTCCTCGGTGACCTTCTGCACCGAGGCGGCCAGATCGAACTCCCGCTGGGTGAGCGGGCCTTCGGGGACCCGCCGCGGCCCGTCGAACAGCTTCTCGAACGCGGCGCCGGTCATCACCTGGCCGCGCAGGTACTCGAAGTACCGCAGGTCCAGCCGGAAGGAACCGTCCGGCTTGATGTCGATCAGCCGATCGCGGATCACCTGCGCGTACCGGGGTGTGCCGTACGGCGCCAGGCCCATGACCTTGTACTCGCCGGAGTCCACCTTGAAGCCACAGAAGTAGGTGAACGCCGAGTACAGCAGGCCGAGGGAGTGCGGGAACCTCACTTCGGCCACCGGCCGCAGCTCGTTGCCCCTGCCGTGCCACATGGTGGTGGTCGCCCATTCCCCGACGCCGTCGATGCACAGGACGGCCGCGGACTCATACGGGCTGGGTATGAACGCCGACATGGCGTGGGACTCGTGGTGGCGCCGTGCGATGACGTCCGGGACCCGGCCGAGATTCAGCGATTGCAGTTCCTGCCGCACGCGATTGACGGTCCGCAGCTTCCCGTTGGGCGCCACCCAGCTGGGAAAGGTTTCCCGGAAGGACTCGAAGCCGGTGGGCGCGGCGCCCAGGAGGGTTGCCAGCACCCTGCGGAACTTCAGCTGCGGATCCTCGTAGTAGGCGACCGCGGAGACGTCGGCCAGGCTCACCCCCTGCTGGTCCAGGCAGTACCGCACGGCCTGGGCCGGGAACGAGGCATCGTGGCGCCGGCGGCTGAACCGCTCCTCCTGCGCTGCCGCGACCGGTATGCCATCAGCGACCAGAGCGCTCGCGCTGTCGTGATAGAAAGCTGAGATGCCGAGTACGAGATCAGACACCGGCGTGCTCCTCCGCAGTTGACGTGGCCACGGATGTCCGTGGCGTTGCAGGCCTTTCCGGGACGGCCTCGATTGATGGTGTGGCGGCCAGAAGCCGCGTCGAGATCAGCTCCGCCATCGATTGACGAGCTCGGTGCGCCGAGCGGCCATCCGGGCGCCCAGACCGCTCGGGGGATTGAGCGATCGGTATCCGGCTCGCACCCGGTTCCAGGCCTCGGCCCGGCCGGTGGGCCCCGGTGAGTCCGGCAAGGCCGTGAGGAAGGTGTCCACCGCGTCCGCCGCCCAGGCCGAGTGGCCCGTCGCGACGTTGTCGATGGTGTTGTGGATGTCGACGAACCGGGTGTTGAAGCCGTAGGTCTTCAACGCGATCCTGGCGCGGCGGTAGGTGCCGCCGACACCCGAGAGCTCCATCGCCAGGTTGAGCCCGAGGATCTCCGGCAGGAAGGTGCGAGGAAAGCGGCCTACCGCCAGCCAGTACACCGGGAGCTCGAAGGAGCGGTCCCTGATCTCCGGGCGCTGCGAGAACTCCACCGACGCGGTCGGGGGAAGCTCGATGCCCATCTCGGCGAGCACCTGGCGATAGATCAGCGGGTGATTGAGCTTCGGCTCGCCATTGCCGAGCTCGTCCCAGTACGTCTCGAACAGCGGGTGACCGATGTCTGAGGATGCCAGCTCGTAGTCGGTGAAACCCTGCAGCCAGCTGCCATCGATCAGGGTCAGCGGCGCGGTCTGCAGCGTGTCGTCGATGACCGCCTCCCGGGAGGGCAGCGGCTCCTCGGCGGTGTGCTCGAACTCCGCGCCGTGCAGATCGTGCTGTGCCTGCAACCACGGCCGGAGCCCTTCGGCCGTCCAGCCCGTCGGCAGCGGCCCGGTTCCGGCAGCCATCCCGTAGCGGCACCGCGCCAGCCAGCTGGTGATGTAGTCGTGACACCAGGCCCGCAGCGCGGGGGTGTCGGTGCGGTTCATCAGCAGGTGGTAGGCCTCCCGCACGTCGGCTGGAGCGCGGCCCCCCGAGGGCGGTCCTGCCCGCAACGCCCTGGCCACCCTGGCGCTACCGTCGTCGGCGCCACCGTTGTCGTCGCCACCGTTGTCGTCCGAGATCGCTGCGCCGGCGACCGGCTGCATCTGGCCGGCTGGGCCAGGTGCGGCGAGTGAGTCGATCCAGCGCCGGATCGTCGTCAGATCCTCCGGCGAGAACACCCGGAACATCGGGCCACGCTCGCTGATCAGGCCTCTGACCAGCGAACTCGCCTGAGAATTGCCCGGCTTCACCAGCCGGCTGCGGGCCAGGACGTCCAACAGCGGCGCAGGATCGGTGCGGCAGTCGTTCAGCCAGGCAGCCAGCGACCGGCCCTCCAGCTCGTAGTGGTGATGGTAGACCGAGCCTTCGCGAGCGCGATGGCGCATCAGCTCGGCCATGGCGTGGCCGGGTTCCAGCGACGCCTGCACGTCCCGATGAAGGGCGTCTGCCCAGGACCGCAGCAGCGACAGCGCCCAACAGAAGCCCGTCCTGACCGCGGCTGCGGCGTCCGGGCCATCCTTGGCCAGCAGGTCATCGATCGCGTCGCGGCACCGCTGTGCCGATACCGGGACGTCGACCTCCCGGCCGGCAGCCGGGTCGATGGCAACCCAGTCCACGGCTTTGGGCATCGCGCGCCGGACAGCCGTCAGGGGTGGCAGCAGGCCCACCGACCGGAGGCAGAAGTCAGCGCCGAGGATCTGAGCCCGGAAGTCCTCGGGCCGGCGGCTCATCAGCAACAGCAGGCCCGGCAGGCGAAAGGACACCTCGGCGATGCGATGATCGCGGGTCAGCCGCGCCATCGGCGTCGCGTTGTCCGACACCCGCAGCCGCCGCAGCAACTCCAGGTAGGCATCGCCCCGGGACGCCCCGGAATGGCCCACCCCGACATCGGCCGCGTACAGGGACAGTATCTTCAGCGCCACCGGGTCATCGGCGTTGCCGGGGGAGCTCAGCCACTGCAGCCAGGCTCCGGACGCCACGCTCAACGGCGCGCACCCGAGGGCGATGCCGCGCTGCAGGATGGCCCGGTCGCCGTCCTCGACCGCCCGGTCCGCCAGCTCCCGGAACCGGTCACCGATGGCCTGCGACCAGGCACGCGCGTCGGCCACCAGGTCGTCCAGGGACTCCTGGGACTCCTGCCGGCCGCGCGCGTGGTGGCGCAGCTCGTCCTCGATCGCGGCTACCAGCTCGTTGCCGGGAACGCACGCCTCGGGGTCGGCCGCGTAGGCGTACACCGTCCGGTGAGCTGAACCGCCGCCGTCGGACCGCATATCCTGCGGAGCGGACGCAGCGATCACGCCGGCTGATGCTCGGCCTAGCATGAGTTTCTCCTCGTGTGTGCTTGAAGCTCGAATGGAACGGTGGAATGCAGCGGCGCGCTCAGTACATCGGGTAGATGGAGGCGTCGTTCTTGCGCTTGTCCAGCTTCTTGCGCCGGAACAACTTGTCCGAGATAAATCGAAGAAATGACATGACCGTTCCAATCTGGAGAGGGAACTGACTACAGAAGGACAGGGATCAGGAAAGCTTCAGCGTGTCGGCGAGAATCCCGGCCACGATGTCCGAGCCCTTGTCCGTGTAATGGGTGCGATCTACGAACAGCCACTCATCGGGGACGGTCGCGGCGGCGACGACGGGATTGAGGTCGTAATACGGAATGCTTCGCTTCTCGCAGCCGACCCGCACTTTCTCGGAGAAGGCCTGCGAAACCTCCGGGGTGGAGACATCACCGTACAGCGCCTCCCACGTCCCCAGCGTCGAGATGCGGTCGATCTCGTCGAACAGCAGTTGCTCCTGGGGTGCCCGGGCATCCCGCATCCACAGCGACATCGGCTGCAGGACGTAGGAGACGCGGGTGCCCGGACCGGCCAGCAGCTGCCAGGTGTCCAGGTGCCGGAGGGTCAGGTCGGCGGCCGACTCGATGACCGTGGGAATGTCTCGGCGGGCATCGTCGTGGGTGGCGATGGTCGGCCGGGTCGTCGACCGCCAGCCCCTGCCCTTGGCCTTGCGATGGGCGGCCCGCAGCTCCTCCATCTTCTCGAAGTACTCGCCACAGAAGAAGAACGCCCCGTGATCGCCCTGCTGCCACTCGGGCCACCGGCAGACGGTGAGATCGTTCATGCCCGAGAAGATCACGATCTCGTCGATCTCCGGCAGCAGGTGGCGGTACAGCATGAACAGCAGCAGCTCCTGGGTCGAGTTGTAGCACCGGCCGCCGAAGTTCAGCCACGGGGTCGACGGCGCATGCCGGCTCCAGAGCAGCGATGCCAACGTGGTCGCATCGCTGGTGGCGCCGATGCCCATGACGGTCGAGCTGCCCGAGATCACCCGCACCGGCCCCGGGGGAATGTGCCCGGCCGCGGAGGCGGTGACGCCGTCCGGGCCGTGCGAGATGCGGAATCCGGCTCGGTCGGTATTGATGACCGGTGAACGGTAGTTCGCTCGATGAAAATTCATCAGGTAAGGCAGGTACCGCATCTCGGCGGGGTCATTGAACTTGGCGTACTCCTGATGCTGCGGAGTCAATACATCTCGATGAAGCTTCACCGTACGTGCTCCTAAAGTGCCGCGGGTTGGTATTCACCATTGCGATGGAGGATGTGTGGTCGTGCCCACAGGAAGGCATGGCTCAAGGACGGCGGAATCAATCGTGGGAAGGGCAGGAGCGGCCATTCGCATCGCGTGATCGAAGGCGGCAGCGCCGATATCGTGCGTTACTCAGTGGGGGACTAAGAGCAATTTATCTCGTTGATCCGGGAGGTGCAAGGATTCGCTTATCGACTGCTTCGGGATTCATCCTTGGCGCCACAGCCCGATGCCGGGCACGCAGTCAACCCGGTGAATCTACAGGGTGGAGGCGTGCGGATCCGTCTGGCTCTCGTCGAGAATCCTGTCTGCGGCGTGGTCCAGGCTCGCGACCACCCAGTAGTCGAACGTCGTGCTAGCCTGCCTTGCGGCGGCATGCCAGCGTTCCAGGCGGTCCTCATCGGCGTTGATCTTGGGAACCACCCGCTGGGATCTGCCGTTCTGCTCCGCGCCCTCGTGCTTCTGCTTCAGCCGCCGGCGCAACTCCTGCACCGACCACCCTTGCTTGACCGCTCGGTCGAGCCACCAGTCCTGATCATCGACAGAGAGCTTTGCCACTTCCATATGATGATTGAACGACAACTTGTCTCGGCGTCGAGACAAGGGGAAGCGCCGGGCGACCCATGCGTAGTTCCGCAAGGTCTGATAATTGAGGCCCACCGTCTCCACCGCATGGCGGTAACGGTCGGCGTAGTGCGCCTCGCCGTAGATCAACCAATCTCCGAGGTACCACGCCGACGAGCTGGCCATCCGGGCGATACGCGCTCCGGTCACCTGCCAGTCATCGAACTCCAGCATCCGCTCGGGGAAGCACAGCCCGACGCTCGTAGCGTTCACCTTGCTGTCGTGCTGCCGCGCCGGTCGAGCCCGGTTGGCCAGGTACCGCTGGCTTACCGGGGCCGTATGGGGGGCAGGCGCCTGGGAATGATCCGCCGCACTCATCGAATTGCCTCTTGTCCTTGGTCGGTGACCGGCAGGCCTGCCGGAACGGACGGCGCCTGGTCGACGGGTGTGTGGAAGACCCCCGTCAGCCGAGTGGCTGCATTGGCGCCGCGATTGATGATGCCGAGCTGATCAGCGGGCAGGGCGCGAATGTGCGCGCCGGAATAGCCCACGGGCGTGAGGAACGTGCTCCAGCAGGTCACCCAGTCCTGCAGCCGGCCGGTCGCCGGGTCCACGACCGGCTCGAGCCGCTGACGCACTCGCTCCTGCACGACGTACTTCTCCGACACTGCCGAATCGAGCGCATCGGCCCAGTCCCGGTCGTCGACCATCCAGCCGACAGTGATCCCGCGCCCGCCATGGTCATCGCACGGCTTGAGGATCAATTCCTCGCGGTGGGCCCGGCAGTAGTCCAGGAGTTTGACGGCGTCACCCCCCGCATCGGTCTCGGCATCGACGACCAACCTGGTCCACGGCAACACCCGATCGAAGAGCTCCTGCTCGTCCCGGGTGAACGCCGGGCGCCAGTACGGATCGGACAGGATCGCAAGACAACCTTTGCTGGCATAGAGCAAACTCTCCAGGGTCGTGAGCAGCACCGTTCCGCCCGCCTCGTGCGCGTGGAGGATCGGTTCGACGCTCGACATGCCGGCTGGATCGGCGGCAACCTGCTTGGCCGAGAAGTACCGGAGCACCACATCGATCGGACTGCCGTCGAGGTAGAGCTTTCCGCCCTTGTTGACGACCTGGCTCACCTCGCCGAGCCTGAGGTCGATGCCGGATTCGGCCAGCATCTCCTGGAACGACAGCATCAGCGGCATCAGCGACCGGAGCGCGCCGTCCGCTTCCAGAAGCGCGACGACGGGTGCGTCGGCCGCGCCCACCTGCGCTGCCGCGGCACGCAGGCTCCGTGCTATCTGCTGGCCGGTGTGCACGTACCCCAGCCGGTGCTCGGCTGCGAAGTCGCCGAACGCCGGCACCCGCAGCAGGGCTGGCATCACCTGGGACTGGTCGATCCCACCGAGCTGGCTGCCGACGTTGAACTCCAGCAGCTTGAATCCGTCGCCGTCGTGGTACAGGTCGGATCGCCCGTACAGCTCAGGCGGTGCGCCGGCCAGCCGGCGCATCAAGCCAAGCTGCCGGCAGTCGAAGCCCACCGTGGCGCAGTAGGCGGCCAGGTCACCGTGGAAGAGGCGCTCCGGCAGGCTGAGCAGCACCCGGAAGAGGCCGGTCAGGTCATCAGCGGCCTGCCGGATCTCGGCCTCCGGAACGAAGAACGGCCGCGGCATCAGCCGGTCGCCGAAACACTCGAGGTACCGCTGCCCGAACGCGGCGTCGGCCACCGCATGACGGAGCCTGCTGCCTTGGTCCAGGCACTGCTCGATATACCTCTCGGTCACTGCATCAGTCATGTACCTACTCTTTCCTCAGGCGGCTCAGGCAGAAACCTGCTCCGGGAGTTCGCGCAGCGTGCGCAGCGGAGACAGGAACGGCGGCAGCCACACCAGCATCAGGCCGACGACGCCCACCGACAGGGCTGCTCGCGCGCCGACCAACTCGCCCACCGTGCCGGCGATGGCCGCACCGACGGTCAGTGAGCCGAACAGCAGGAAACGCATGGTCGCGTTCATCCTGCCGAGCAGCCGATCGGGCGTGGCCCGCTGCCGGAGGCTCACCTGCAGCACGTTGTTCACCCCCACCTGAACGGTGGTGAGCAACCAGCCGAATGCGGCCAGCCAGACGAGCAGTCCATGCTGCAGAAGGGGAATGAACAGCTTGGCCGGCACGGTCGCCAGGCCGATCAGCCACATCACCCGCCCGTAGCCGAGCCGCGCGCCCATCCGGCGGGCGATCAGGGTGCCTGCGAAGACTCCTATCCCGCCTGTCGACAGGAAGAACCCGACCGACATCGGCGAGAAGCCCAGATCCCTGGCCAGCAACACCGGCAGCATCACGGTGCTGATCTGCACGGACAGGTTGTTCAACGTGCCGGTCAAGGCGATCGGGCGAAGCAGCGGGTGCCCGAACACGAACCGGATGCCCTCGTTCACCTCGCGGGCGAGGCCCGTCCCGGACCGGCTTGCCGCGCGGTTCTCCAGTTTCGGTAGTCGCGTCAGGCACATCGCCGACCACAGGAACGTCAGGCCGTTGAGGGCCACCGCCAGCGGCGCGGTCAGCAGCTGCACCAGGAAGCCACCTACGCCGCGCCCGGCGATGATGTTTATCGCGTCGATGCTCACCAACCGGGTGTTGGCCGCCACCAGGTTGTCGCGCCCCACCACGTGCGGCAGGAAGCTCTGGGCGGCCACGTCGAAGAACACGGTCGCGACACCGGAAAGGCCGACCACCAGATACAGCTGCTCGATGGTCAGGGCGTGCAGTGCCCAGGCGAGCGGAACCGATCCGAAGAGGACAGCCCGGATGAGATCTGCGGCGACCTGTACCCCTCGTTTGCCCAGCCTGTCCACCCAGGCGCCGGCCGGCAGGCCGATGGCCAAGAACGCCACGGTGCTGAGCACGCCCAGCAGGCCGACCTGGCCCGGGGTGGCATTCAAAGTCAACACCGCGAGCAGCGGAATCGCGATGTAACTGACCTGGATGCCAAACTTGCTTGCCACCGCAGCCGCGAAAACCAGCCGGAAGTTCCGGTTGTCGAATATCAATACGGGTGACTGCCCAACTCGCTGGCCACTTCGCCATCTGTCAAGCGTCAGCTGCATTAGTCCTCCGGTCCAGGAAGCTGGCGCTGCAAGGAATAAGGCACGCAAGCCGCATCCGGCGGGCCTGCTCAGGGTGCGCCAGCAATTGTATCGTGCAAACACCTGAGGACAGTACATAAAGATTCATCGGAATGGAACGGTTGCATTTCATGCTTCGGGCACGACGGGACATCCTGACACGGCGGTGACAGCAGGCAAACCACGCTAATTGGCTAGCGCCGACGGTCCCGCAGTCAGCGCCGGTGCGGAGAGCGGTCCGGAGCGTGGCTCATCTCGTGCACGACATCGACGGCGACCAGGACGGCGGCGGCCGCTGGGCCGATCTGGGTACGGAGGGTTCCGTCGGCCCGGCATTCTGGTAGGTATAGGACGCAGGAGCCGTGGGGTGCCCCACATTTTGGGCACCCGCATCGGATGGCTGGCCCTGGCGTGGGGGAGGAAGCTGGGCAACCGCCGCGGCGGCGCTCGCCAGCAGGTCGAGGGCCGACCGTACCTGCGGGCTTGCCGGGTCATAATTGCATTCGATGACTGCACGCGCCCGGATCAGGAGATTGTCAATGCCATTGGAAGGCGTAGAGCACGTACACACCTGAACTCCTTGGTCGGGGACGACTCCACGGCACCGTGCTTGCAAATTTGCATTGCCGACTGAATGCAGGGCAGCAGGTGGAATATGGTCGAAGGTTTACGGGCGACAACTTGCGTCAGTCGCTTCTGGCGCAGGGGGAGTTTATTAAGTCGTCGTTATGTTGTCGACTCGGCTTCACCGACGAGAAATGTCGCAGCCCATCCGCTGGGGCGGAGACATCGTGACGATCAAGCCGCGGCCAGCCTAACAGTTGGCTACAACGGTAACAATAGTTCGTACGGTTGAAGCCGGAGCCAAACCGACATCCAGAGCGCGATCTGTGGCCCGGCGCCGCGTCCCCGGCATCTGAAGAGCGGCGCGCACGCGCTCTGGACGCGCGCCCCGCTGCGGGACGGGGCGGCACGTCCCGACGACTTGCGACAGCGCACCTCCGCGCGTGCCGTCGCAAGGTCACCGGCGACTGACTGACGAGTCGGGTCGGCGCGACGCGGGGGCGACCGGGCCTGTGAAGCAAATCTGCTTATGGAAACGGGAGATCGCGGTCACGGGCGCTGACGCAGCCCACAGCCGGCGCGGCGTGCCCTCACCCTCCGGCGAACGGCCGAAGCAGTCAAGGCACGAAGCGGGCCGGCTGTGGGCTGACCCTGCCGATGATCGTCAGTCGCGAGGCTTGCCGTGCAGGTATACGGGCAGCGTGATCAGCCCGCGCAGCAGGGTGCTCTGCTCCCACTCCAGCGAATCGGGATCAACAGCCAACTCCATATTGGGGAACCGGGTCAGCAGCTTGGTCAACGAGACCTCGAGCTGGATCTTGGCCAATGGCGCGCCGATGCAGTAGTGGGTGCCGAACCCGAAGCCCAGGATGCCCGTGGGACGCCGGGTGACGTCGAGGCGGTCCGGGTCGGGGTAGCGAGCGGCGTCGCGGTGCGCCGAGTTCACCGACAGCGCAAGGATCTCATCTGCCGGAATGGTCACGTCTCCCACCGTGATCGGCTCCTTGGTGAACCGGAAGGTGGCCACCCCGACACCACCGTCGAAGCGCATCAGCTCGTCCACGGCCCCCGGCATCAACGACAGGTCCGCGCGCAGCTTGGCCAGCTCCTCCGGATGGGTCAGCAGATGGAAGACCGAATTGGTCAGCGTGTGCATCGAGGTGACATGGCCGGCGATCATGAACAGGAAGAACATTCCCACCATCTCGTCGAGGGTGAGCCGGTCGCCGTCGTCCTTGCCCTTCAGCAGGGCGCTGATCATGTCCTCGCCCGGTTCGACGAGCTTGGCGTCGATGCTGGACCGGGCGTAGGCCATGACGTCCTGCGACGCCTTCTCCACCACCTCCGGCGGATGGCCGGCGCCGACCAACTCCACCGCCCAACGGCGGAAGGTGGCCTCTTCCTCCGGGGACACGCCGAGCAGGTCGCAGATGGTGATGATCGGCAGCGGCAGCGTGTACGCGCCGACCAGCTCCACCACCTCGGGCCCATTGTCCATCGCGTCCAGCAGCTTGTCGGCCACCTGCAGGAGCCGGGGACGGTAGCCGTCCATCCGCTTCGGAGTGAACTCCTTGCTCACCAGCGAGCGCAGCCGGGTGTGCCGCGGCGGGTCGCTGTTGAGCATGTGCTGGGACAGCTCGTCGTTGAAAAGGTCGGTGGCGTCCTCCTCCTCGACCTCCACTCCCGAGTGGCGGGCGAACAACTCGTTCATCCGGCTGCCGTCCTTGCTCACCCGCGGATCGGACAGCAATTGGCGGACATCGTCGTAGCCAGTCACCAACCAGACCTTGGCCCCATGCGGAAACACCACCGGATGTACCCGTCCCTTGGCGCGAAATTGCTCCAAGATCTGGTACGGGTGCTCCATGAAGTCTTTATGTAGGTGCTCGAGAGGCTGCGATGAATCCACACTCATGGGACATATCTCCTTGTGAGACGATTGCGGCTTTCGTATCATCAGAGCCGCTCGAACGCCTCTGCTGATACAAGGGTCTGAGCAGGCGTCGGGAGCCGTCGGGGTAGCAGCCGAATCGGCACGCCGGGTGCCGGCCGGACCTCCGAGTCAGGCCGTTGGACAGCGGCGGGGCACCTCACTGAGAAGGCGGAGCACCGATGAGCGACAGAACAGGCGTGAGCGGATGACCGAGCACGCTCCGGAGGCCGGACCGCTCGGCGTGCTGGCCACCTTCCGCCAGACTCCGCCTGCGGTGAAGGCAATCCTCGCCGGTGTGTTCGTCGGCAGGCTGGCCGGTTTCCTGGTGATCTTCATGGTGGTGTTCCTCACCCACCGCGGTTTCACCACCGGCCAGGCCGGCTTCGCGCTGGGGGTCTACGGCGCCGGCGCGGTGGTGGGCAGCTTCGTCGGCGGCTGGGCCACCGACCGGTTGAGCGCGCGGTCGGCGACCGCGATCAGCATGCTGGGCACACCGGTGCTGATCATTTCGATCCTGTATATCAAGGCCTTTCCGCTGATCGTGCTGGCGGTCTTCCTGGTCGGAGCCGTCGGTCAGCTGTACCGGCCGGCCGCCCAGTTCCTGATCACCGAGCTCACCCCGCCGAGCCAACTGGTGATGGTGACCGCCATGCAGCGGCTGGCCATGAACCTGGGAACCACCGTCACCCCGCTGATCGGCACGGCGCTGCTGTCGGTCTCCTACAGCCTGCTGTTCTGGGCCGAGGCGATCGCGTCAGTGGCCTACGGCCTGATCGCGCTGAAGGCGCTGCCGCCGAAGATGAAGCCGACCCCGGGCGAGACCCCGGTGGTGCAGCCGCGAGCCGGCTACCGGGCCGTCATGTCGGACTGGCGGTACCTGTTCTTCCTGGCCGCGGTGTTCTTCGTCGCCGTGGTCTATGCCCAGTACACCGCGGCGCTGCCGCTGGCCATCGTGTCCGCCGGGCTCAGCCTGTGGTGGTACAGCGCGGTGGTCAGCCTCAACGCGTTCATCGTCGCGACCTGCGAGGTGCTGGCCACCAAGTGGGTGCAGACGTGGCCGATGCGTGTGACGGCACTCAGCGGGTTCGGCCTGGTGGCGGTCGGTTACACCGTGCACGCCTTCGGAATCACGCCGGCGCTGCTGATCCTCGGCACCATCCTCTGGACCGCCTCGGAGATCACCGGAGCGCCGACCACCTTCGCCTACCCGGGCATGGTCGCTCCGGTGCACCTGCGCGGGCGCTACATCGGCGCCATGCAGACGGTGTTCGGCCTCGCCACCGCAGTCGGCCCGGTCGCCGGGATCGCCCTCTGGGCAGCCGTCGGCAACAGGATGTTCGCCTGGGCCGCGGCGGTAGCGGCGCTCTCGACGCTGTGCGCCCTGATCGGCATGCGGCTGCCCGGATCCACGCCGGCCACGGTCAAGGAGCCGGTCGCCGAGCCGGCTAGCTGAACGGGGTAGCTGAGCCGGCAAGCTGAGCCGGCTAGCTGAGCGGGGTTGCGGCGCGCGCCCATGCGGCGTGCGCCGCCCCGGCGACGGCCAGGTCCTGCCAGCCCATTCCGACACTCTTGAAGACCCCGATCCCCGCGCCGGACGCCACCGTGGGCAGGTCGGCAAGGTCGATCAGGTCATCGGGCTCCAGCACTCCTGCCGCTATCGCCGACAGGACGTCACCGGCCTCGCGCAGCGCCGTCCCGCGCTCCTCCACCACGACCCGGCCGGCCCGCGCGAAGACCGTGTCATCGAGTTCCCGGGCGGCCGGCTCGTGCGAGCCCACCGCGACGACGCAGGCGTGCTCGGACAGCAGGCGGCCGTCGAACAGCGGCTGCCGCGCCGTGGTCGCGCACACCACGATGTCGGCGGCAGCGACATCGACGCCATCGCCGGCGATCGCGTTCACGCCCTCGTCGCGGAGCCGGTCGATCAGCGCCGCCTGCCGACCGGGGTTCCGGCCGGCGATCCGGACGGTCGGCAGCGGCCGGACCGTCCGGAGGGCGTGCACGTGCCCCCAGGCCTGGGGCCCCGATCCGAACACCAGCAGCGAGGCCGCGTCCGGGGGCGCCAACGCGCGTACCGCCAGCGCGGACAGGGCCGGGGTGCGCAGCGTGGTGAGCGCCGTTCCGTCGATGATCGCGCGGGGGGTCAGGGTGGCGGCATCGAGCAGCACGTACACCGCCTGGATGCGAGGCAGCCCCAGCTCGGGGTTGCCGGGCGCGACGCTGGTGAGCTTCACCCCGACCTGCCCGGCGTCGGCAGCCGGCATCAGCAGCAATTCGCCGTGCGCCTGGGGGACCGAGTACCGGGGCGGGCCACCGGCCCGGGAGGCTCCGGAGGCGAGTGCGGACTCCAGAGCCGCGATCGCGTCGTCCCAGGACAGCAGGGAGCTCAACGTGCCCGCGTCGAGAAACGGCAGCTCCACGTCGACGCGCCTCCCAGCTGGCCGCCCGGCTGCCAGTGCTATACACATACCACTGCCCCGGCCCCGGATTGTGAGCACGCGGATGGACACTGCCACGGGCGCTGTGAGCGTGACCGACTACCACACCGCCGGCGAGCCGTTCCGGATCGTCACGGCGGGCCAGCCGGAGATCGGCGGCTCGACCGTCCTGGAGCGCAGACAGTTCGCGCAGTCCTCGGACGAGGTGGACCGGGTGCGCCGGTTGCTGGTGAACGAGCCGCGCGGCCACGCCGACATGTACGGCGGGTTCCTGGTTCCCCCGGACGATGACGGCGCCGACTTCGGCGTGCTGTTCTGGCACAAGGACGGCTACTCCACGGCCTGTGGGCACGGCTCCATCGCCCTGGGCGCCTGGGCGGTCAACACCGGCCGGGTCGCCGCGGCGCCCGACGGCGACACTGATGTGGTCATCGACGTCCCGTCCGGGCGGGTCACGGCGCGGGTCAGCAGTTCCGGTGGCCGGGTCCAGCGGGTGGCCTTCGGCAACGTCGCGTCCTACGTCGTCGCCAGGAAGGTGCCGGTGGCGACCTCGCGCGGCACGGTGTCGGCCGACATCAGCTACGGCGGCGCCCTGTATGCCTCGGTCGAGGCCGCCTCGGTGGGCCTGGCGGTGGCCCCGGCGCACTACCCGGAGCTGATCGCGATCGGCCGCGAGGTGAAGTGGGCCCTCAATGACGGCCCGTGGGCCCGGCATCCGAGCGACCCGCGGCTGGACGGCATCTACGGCGCCATCCTGTTCGACGACCTCGGCCAGCATCCCGGGGGCGGCCCGCACCAGCGCAACGTCACCGTCTTCGCCGACGGCGAGGTCGACCGGTCGCCCTGCGGCTCGGGCACCTCGGCGCGGTTGGCGGTGCTGGCCGAGGACGGCCGGCTGGGCATCGGCCAGACGCTGCGGCACGACTCGATCATCGGCACCACGTTCCTCGGCCGGGTGGTGGCCGAGGTCCGGGCCGAGGGCAGGGGCGCGGTCCTGACCGAGATCGAAGGCGCTGCCTACCAGACCGGGACGGCGACGTTCAGCCTGGACCCGGACGACCCCCTCGGAACCGGATTCCTGCTGCGCTGACACCCCGCTCCGGTGGCAGGGCCATTGTCGGCGATCTCTTGTGGATCATCCGGACATCCGCGCCCTTGACCTTGCAGCGCATCTGCGCATCCACTAAGAAGAGCCACAGGACTGCGGCAGATCCAAGATCGAATGTGCCGGTCGCGGTATCTCAGTGTCCCTTGCTGGCTCCTCACCAACGTCGGCCCGGGCGGCGAACACAGTCGGCGCTCCGGTTAGGGCGACCATGTCGAGCAGCTGGCATCGGGTGAGGTGATGACGACGGGCGATCCACTGAATGTTCGCCTCATCGACGGCTTCGAGCTGCGTTCCGGCTCGCATCCGATCGAGCTGCCGCGCAGTTGCCAGCGGCTGGTCGGCTTCCTGGCGCTCTGGGAGCGCCCGGTGCTGCGGTCCTTCGTCAGCGGCAATCTGTGGCCCGACAGCGACACCGAACACGCCAACGCCAGCCTGCGCTCCACGCTGTGGCGGCTGCCGAGCGGGCGCGGCCAGCAGCTGGTGCGGGTGACCGCCGGCCAGCTCGCGCTGGAGGAGTCGGTGCACGTGGACTACCGCGACGCGCTGATCTGGTCGCGCGCGGTGCTGGCCAACTCAGCGGGCGCGCTGCCTGCTCCCTGGACGCTCGGCGAGATCAGCGTGCTGTCGCGCGAGGTGCTGCCGGATTGGTACGACGAGTGGGTGCTGCTGGCCCGTGAGCGGTTCCGTCAGCTGCGGCTGCACGCGCTGGAGTCGCTGTGCGAGCAGCTGGCCGCGGTGGGCCGGTTCGGCGAGGCGCTGCTGGCCGGTCTCGGCGCGGTGGCGATCGAGCCGCTGCGCGAGAGCGCGCACCGGCGGGTGATCGCGGTCCACCTGCAGGAGCACAACCGCATCGAGGCGATCCGGCAGTACCGCAGCTACGAGCGGCTGCTGGCCGAGGAGCTCAGCCTGCAGCCGTCGGCCGAGCTGCGGGCGCTGGTGGGCACGGCGCTGCGAGCTCCGACGATCGCCTGAGTCAGTTCTGGTACCAGCGGACGTTGTCGGCGCTGGCGTGCTTGATGGTCGCGGTGAAGCGCTGCGGGTGGAACAGGTCGTCGAAGCTGATGTGGCCGTCGGCCAGGTCGGTGATCTTGATCTGGCCGGTGCCCAGCTGCGAGATCCCGGTGATCTTGCCGCCCGGCGTCTCCCGGTCCAGCAGCGTCAGGTCGACCTTGTCCACCTTGAGCGCGTCCAGGCCGAACCCCATGGCGCCTGGGGTGCTGGTGGCGCCCGGGCGCTGGCTGGGCGGCAGCACTGCCGGAGCGCTGCCGGCGATGTGCAGGTTCATCAGCGCGTTGTCGCTGAGCGTGACGGATCCGTTGACGTCGTTGGAGCTGATCTTCAACGGCAGCGGGCCGGAGTTCTTGATCGACAGGTCTGCCACCAGGCTGCGCAGCTCCAGGCTGTCCAGGACTGCCTGAGCCTTCTTCTCCCCTTCCTCCCGCTCCTCCCGCTGTTTCTTCGTCTCCTTGGCCTTCTGCTCCTCGGTGAGCGCCGGGTCCTTGTGCAGGTCGAAGATCGCCGTCCACAGCGAGAACTTGTCCATGCGGCCCGCGCTGAGGTCCGGCCCGTGCAGATCCCAGACCATGATGTCCTGCCACAGCGGGGTGTCAGGCCGGTTGGTTCCGGTGGAGTCGTTGCCCTTGCCGACGTCGGGCGGGTCCTTGATGTAGACGCCGAGCCGCAGCTGCGAGCCGTCCCGCCGCAGCATCGGGTTGTTGGCGACCGCGTTGACCACCCAGGGCCGCAGGTAGAACCCCGAGCCGATCTGCTGGGCGTACACCTTGCCCTCGAGGTTGCGCTCGAAGGTGGGGATGTCGATGGCGCCCTGCTTGATCGGGACGGTCAGCGGCTCCTCGGTGCTGCCGATCCGGATGTCCTTCAGGCCGAGCACCGAGGCGCTGACGTACATCACCACCTTGACGGTGCCCTCGGTCGCGTCGAGGACCGGCCGCAGCGCGGCGATGTCGAAGTTCGACGGCGCCGGGTCACCCTCGCCGGGCTTCTTGGCGCTGAGCGCGGCGAGGTCCAGCGCCAGGAACGCGTCGGCGATGTCGAGCCTCGGAATGATCAAACTGCCGCCCGCCGCGGTGGCGTAGTTCAGCTCGTTCAGGTCGACGCTCTTGACCTTCAGCCAGACCGCGAGGCTGTCGCCGATCTTCTGGGTGAACTCCAGGTCCTGGGCGTAGGGCCGCTTGACGTAGAGCCGGCCGTCGGCGAAGGACAGGCTGTCGGCGCCCAGCTTGGCGATCCGGATGGTCTTGTCCTTGCCCAGCTCGGCGGCCTTGGCCATGGTCAGCTGGGGGCGCTCGACGTCGATCTTGACGCCGCCGCCGGCCAGGAAGCCGATCGAGGACGCCCAGGTGCGCAGCACCACGTCGCCTTTGAACTTGTCCTTGATCCGGGCGTTGATCGGCAGCGTGATGTCGTCCACCCCGGCCTTGCCCCCGAGCGCGAAGGTCTCGAGATTGAAGAGGAATTCCGGGTGGAAGACGCCGTCCGTGCCGACCCCGCCGGTCAGCTGGAGCCTGCGCAGGGTCGGCGGATCGGTGTCCTTGCGGGCCGGCACGATGATGGTGACGTCGTCGTCGGGCAGGTCGATCCGGAACGCGCTGAGATTGATCTGGTCGATCACCAGGTTCTCCACCGCCACCTGCTTGTACGGCGACTTGGAGGTGTGCGTCTCATCCGGCAGCCACTTGTCGATGCGGACCTTCGCGCGGATGCCCAGCAGGTCGACCCGGCCGTTCGGCTGGGTGGTGAGCTTGAACCTGTGGCCGCCGGCCTCGCTGCTCAGCGCCAGTGAGGTGATGCTGAGCTGGTCGATCTGTAGTCCGTTCGGGTCGTCCGGGTCCTCGCCGCCGATCCGGATCGCATCGGGGCCGATGTCGATGCGCGCGCCGCGCAGCCCCTTGAGCTCCACCGCCCCGGTGTAGTCCCCGGTCAGCGCCGCGTCGGCCGAGACGCCGCGGACCACTGCCACCACCCGTCCGTCGCGGTGCAGCTCCATGCTGAGGTAGTCGATGCCGAGGTGGCCGTTCACCCCCAGCGTGGACTTCAGGTCGCCGCCGAAGTCGACGCTCAGGTCCTTCACCTGCACCTTGTTCTTCGCCGGCTGGATGTGCACGCGGCCGACCGTCAGCGGCGCGGTGCCGGCCGCCGCCGGCTTGTCGGTGCGGCCCAGGTGCAGGTCCAGCGGCGGGTCGAGGTAGCGCAGCCCGTTGCCCGTCAGGCCGGTGATCACGATGTCGGTGACCGACCAGACGGCCGGCTTGGCCTTCTGCTTGCCCGCCGCCGGCTCGGCCGGGGTGTAGACCGCGGCGACGGTGACGGTGCTGGCCACGATCGGGCCGGGACCGGTGACCCGCCCGGCGCCGGCCCTCCAGTCGATCGGCCCGATGGTCAGGCCGGTCAGGGTCGCGTTCGCCTTCGCGCCGGCCTTGCCCTCCAGGCTGCCCTCGATTCCCGCGGCGATCGTGACCCTGCGGATCCTGACCTTGCCGTCCGGCGTGGAGATGTCGGTGCCGAGCGCCTCCAGGTCCGCCACCTTGAGCGAGAACGTCCGGCCGCCGGCCTTGGCGTAGCTGGCGGTGATGGTCGGCCGTTTCTTCGCGACGGCGTCCTTGCTGGTGGTCAGCGTGCCCTTGACGCTGGTGCGGCTCTTGAGCGCGCCCATCAGCACCGAGTAGCGCACGTCGGCGAACGAGCCCACCGTCCCCGAGGCCTTCACCAGCTCCCAGCCGGCGCTGCCCTGCTCGAAGACCACGTCGGTGGCGCTGATGTCGTGCAGCGCGCCGCCGATCAGCTCGGCGTGGATGTTGCCGTCCGGCTGCGGCATGTCCAGCACCAGGTGCTCGCCGCCGAGCGCGCCGATCGTGAGCGAGTGGATGGTCACGCCCTTCACCGCGCTGCCGGTGGCGCTCTTGTCGAGCTCGATCTCGACGTCCATCCGGAGGTTGTCGACGGTCGCCCTGACGCCCTTGATCCCGTCGCCGTCCTTGCCCATCGAGATGTCGTCGATCTCGAGGTGGTCCAGGAAGAGGTCGGGGACCCGGTAGCCCTTCCCGGTGGTCTGCAGGCTGCCGCTGAGCCTGCCCAGGGCAAGCTTGCCGATCGAGCCCTGCGGGAGGTGGATGCCGGTGGCCGTGACATCGGACAGCCCCAGGGTCGGCGTGAGCTGGCTGACCAGGACGGCCGGATCGGCGGTCTTGAGCTGGTCGGGCCGGGCGGTGACGCCACCGGCGCCCAGCGAAAGGCTCAGCGATCCCTTGAGCTCGTCGACGGCGAAGCCGGGGCCGGCCAGGTCGGTGACGACGGTGTCGTGCACGGTGGCGGTAAGGGTGCCGGTCTTCGGGTCGAGCTCGCCGGTGATGCGGCCGAACTTCAGCCCGCCGATCTCGATGCCGAGCAGCCGCCGGGCGTCGTCGGTCAGCTCGCGCACCTGCTGGGCAGCGGCTGCCCGGGCTTCCTCCGTCGGGCCCAGGCTGGCGATCCCCCGGGCCCGCTCCAGCGCGACCAGCACCTCCAGCGCCCGGGCCAGCCGGGCGCGGATCGGCTTGTTGCCCTCGATCTCGGGCAGCGCGGCCAGCTGCGCCTGGACCTCGACCGCCCTGGGCAGCGTCTCGGCCTTGAGGATGACCGCGGGCTGGCTGGGGTCGGTGCTGAGCAGCTCGGTGGAGTCGATCGTGAGGCTGAACTCGCTGGACTTGGCCAGCTCCGCGACGGTCGGGATCTTCGGGCCACCGGCCACGAACTGCTCGGCCAGGCTCTTGTCGTCGAGGTAGCCGGGGGCGTACGGCAGGATCCCGACGTTGGGCAGTTTGGCGTGGGCGGAGATGCCCTTGAGCGTGACGCCGGCAGCCTGAATGTCGCCCGTCAGCGGGCCCAGGGTGATCGAGCCGATCTCGGCGCTCACCCCGACATCGGAGCGCAGCCGCTTGGTCAGCTCGACCAGCTGCCGGCGCTCGTCCTCGGTGAGCGAGCCGGGCTCCCAGCGGTCCTTGCCCTCCAGCGCCCGCAGCCGCTCCTCGTCCTCGGTGCTCTTGTCGGCGACCGCGAGCTCCTGGCGCTCGGCCTCGGTGAGCGAGTCCGGGTCCTTGGCCCGCTTGGCGCGCAGCTCCTTGATGTGCGGGGTGGCCTCGACCGCGGCGATCTGGATCGTCAGCGCGGCGATCCGGGCGTCTAGGTCCTTGTGCTGCGGGCTGTCGGGCGGCAGCTTGCTCTTGGCAAGCCGCAAGGTCGCCAGCGCGCCGTTGAGGTAGGCCGGCAGGCTCTGGCCGATGCTGAGGTTGACATCGGTCAGGGTCAGCGACTTGATCTGCTGGCCGCTGCCGATCGAGATTCCCTCGATATCGAGGGAGGTGAAGGAGACGTTGTAGGCCCGCAGCGTCCCGATGGCGTCCTGCATCCGCTGCGCCGCGCTGTAGGGCGGCCGGAGCACGCCGTCGGAGGCCAGCCCCCACAGGTAGCTCGCTGGCGCCGGCGTGCTGACCAGCGCGTTGCCCGCCATCGAGGCGAGCGTGCTGGTCGGAAACGGCAGCTTCATCGGCAGCAGCGCGTAGTCCACGAGCGTGTAGTCGCCGGGGATGCCGCCCTTGAGCGCCACGATGTTCTTCAGCATCTGCAGGATCGGCCCGAAGACCGGTATCGGGATGGTGCCCTTCGGCAATTGCTGCCCGGTCTTGCCGCTCAGGTCGTCCGAGCCGTCTGCGGTGGCGCGGAAGTCCAACCGCTGCAGGGCCAGCCGCGCGATCGCCCAGGCGGCCGACAGCGGCAGCGACGGGTCGATCAGGACCAGGTCGCGCAGCGCCAGGCTGTCCAGGCTGATCGCGACGTAGGCGGGGTCGTGGTAGCCGCGGTCGGAGAACCCGGCATGGACCTTGAGGCCCTTCACGCTGATCGGGCCGGAGCGGTAGGACTTGCCGGGCAGGACGATGTTGACGCCCTGGATCTCAAGGTCCTTGAGGTTGACGTTGACGATGAAGCCGGACTCGAAGGTGGTCTCCACGTCGATCTTGTTGGCGCCGTTCTTCGACTCGGCCAGCGTCGCCCCTTCGAGGTCGCCGCCGAGGATCGTCTGCAGGTCACCGAGGTCGAAACCGGTGAGGTGCATGGTCTTGCCGGACAGGTCGATCGAGTCCTCGATCAGCCAGTCGTAGAGCAGCAGGCCCAGCGCGCGGGTGGCGACGCCGAGGGCGTAGCCCCAGATCGGCGCCCGGCTGGACTCGGTGCGCTCCGGCAGGTACGCGGTCCGCTTGTCCGTCTCGCTGTAGAGCCTCAGCTTGCTCACCACCGCCGACAGCAGCGGGTTGCCCTTGGCGCGCAGGTCGGCACGCAGCTCCTTGGACTTGGCGAACACCCAGGACTTGTCGTCGGCGGCGTAGGCGAGGTTGATCAGCGCGCGCAGCTCGCCGGCCAGCGCCTCGGTCCACAGCCGCTCGTCGCCGAGCCGGTCGCGCAGCGCCTCGCGGGTGGGCAGCCGGCCGTCCCGGCCGGTGGCCAGCGTGGTGGGCAGCGCCCGGCGCATCTCGGCGGTGAGCCCGGCCCACAGCAGCGTCCAGACACCGGGATTGTCGAGGTTGAAGCGTTGCTGGTCCGCCGGGGACAGCGCGCGGAGGGCCTGCACCGCGATCCAGGCGTCGCGGTGGGTGAAGCTCAGCCAGCCGAAGCCGCTGGGCGCCAGCCCCAGCGCCTGCCGCCGGAGTTGGAGCGGGTCGCGCAGCTGATTGAAGTCGAGCAGCTCGATGCGTCCCTGCTCGCCGAAGAGGTAGTCATCGGGCAGGCCTTCGATGATCGGATTGAGCCGTTGCCGCGCGTCCATGCGGCGGACGATCGCGATCCGCAGCGCCGGGTCCTGCTTGGCCGCGACGCCGTTCTCGGTCAGCCACGGCTTGGGCTTGCCGTCGTGGTCCAGGCCCAGCAGCTCGCGGACGAGATTGCGCGCGATCGGCGGGATCGGCAGCTTCTGGTAGCGCGCGATGAGGGTGTCGGCGTACTCCTGCAGCAGTTTGGCCGGCACGCCCAGGTCGACGCCGCCACCGCTGGTGTACTCCGAGCCGACGCCGGTGTACTCGCCGCTGGACCACATGTCGTCGGGCAGGTTGTCCTGCAGGCGGGCCAACCACTTGCCGTTGTCGAGCTGGCGCCAGCTGTCCTGGGCGGCGATCGGCGTGCTGCGCACCAGCAGGTAGGCCAGCCGCGCCTCGGAGTCCCAGACCTTCCAGTCCAGCAGGCCGTACGAGAGCAGTTCGGTCGCGCGCGACAGGTTGGGCAGCGGCGCGCGGGCGGCCAGCACCGTCCTGAGGATCGGGCCGTAGGTCTCACCGCGCCGGTCCTCCTCCGGCAGCCGGTCGATCAGCCGGTCGATCAGGCCATCGCCGCCGGGCTTGCCGTCCAGCTTGGCGACGACCGCGACCAGGGCCGGCGTGGTGGCCGGTGGGGCGTTGCTGCCGGCGCCGGTGGGCAGGGGCTTGGCGACGGCGGCGCGCAGGGTGTCGAGAGTGGGCGCGGTGTCGGCCGGCGCCGCGGCGGGTGCTTCCAGCGGTGTGCTGACAGCGCCCTTGGCCACGGCCGCGCACAACGGCGCCAGCGCGGTGAGCGCCTGCCGGGCCGCGTCCTCGGTGTCCCCGCGGAGCAGGCTGGTGAGCCGGTCTACCAGGATGTCGTTGCCGCCGTCCCGGGTGGCCGACAGGGCCTTCTCGCCCTCGATCGCCGCACGCAGCTCGACCTCGTCGGTGCCGACGTCCGGCCCGGTCTGCAGCAGCGGCCGGAAGACCTCCCGGTTGCTCTTCTCCAGCTCGGTCAGGGTCGTGACGCTCAGCCTGCGCAGCGTCGACAGCAGCGCCCGCATCGCGGTGGCCGACAGCCGGGTCGGGTTGACCCCGTGGAAGGCGGTGGTGGCGCCGGCATAGACCGGGCCGGCAGCGGTGACCTTGCGGCTGCCGAGGTCCCTCTGCTCGTCGGTGCTGAGCGCGGACAGCACGGCGACGGCCTGCTCGGGATACTTCTGGTGATGGGCATCGCGCAGCTGGGCCAGGTGCTTGCGGACCGCCGGCTCGAGCGCCCGGACCAGCGCGCGGGCCACCACGAACTGCAGCGTGGCGAGCAGCCGCAGGCTGTTGTCGATCATCTCCTCGGTGTTCTGGGTCCACGGGTGGTCGAGCAGGCCGGTGATGGCGCGGACGTCGGCGGAGTGATTGGCGCCGACGTAGCTGTCCAGGATCCGTTCCAGGCCCGCGACGTCGGTGGCCGCGGTGCTCCCGGTCGCCGGCGCGATGCCGGTGGCGCCGGCATCGTGGGCGATGTGGCCGTCCGGCAAAGCCTGCTCCGGTACCCAGAGCGGGCGGCGCTCGCGCAGCGCGTGGGCCAGTCCGGCCGCCTCGGCCTCGGCGGCGCTCTGATCCGGCCGCAGCCGTGGGTTCTCGGTGCGGTTGAGGTGCTGCCGGGCGTGCACCAGCTCGTGCAGCACCAGCGCGCCGGCCTGGTCCCCGGCCGGGTCGAGATCGCCGGTGAGGGTGACCGCCTGGCCGGCCGCGCTGCCGTGCGGGGCGTCGCTGCCGGTGGCGACGCTGAGCCGGATCCCGGCCGGGTCCAGGCCGAGCAGCGGCGCGAGCGTGCCGACCAGGCCGAGCAGGCCGGCGGTGATCGCGGCGCTGTCGGGCTCGGGCTTGGCGCTGTGGGGCACGGCGCGATGGCCGGTCGGTGGGTCGGTGGCCGGCCGGTAGCCGGCGCTCGGCCGGTCGGCGTCCGCCGGTTCGGCAGTGGGCTGCGCGGCCTGACGGGTTCGGGTGGCTTGATCTGTCCGGGTCGCTTGATCTGTCCGGGTCGCTTGGCTCGTCCGGGTCGCTTGGCTCGTCCGGGTCGCTTGGCTCGTCCGGGTCGCTTGGCTCGTCCGGGTCGGGGCGCGCGGCGCCTTGGTGGACTGCGCGTGCTGCGGGTCGGCCTGCTCGGCGGCGCGATCCGGACTGGCCCGGGTGGCCCGGGCCCGGCCGCTGCCGGGCCGCGCGCTGCCCGAGCGCGCGGCGGCGGACCGCCCGGTGTCAGCCGGTTTCGCCGTGCCGGGCGGGCCGGTCGCTGTGCTGTCCACGCGCGGGCCCGCCTCAGGCGATCGTGTTGAACGGCAACCAGGTGTCCAGCGGCGCCGGGAACGGCCGGTTCGCCGGCAGGATGGCTCCGCCGAACACCACGTTGCCGGTGATAGCGACATCGCCGACGTCGCCCAGCGCCAGAGCGGCGCCGGTCGTCCGGCCGCTCCGGGTGCCGACGATGTTGCCGGTCACCGTCCCGGCCTCCAGCCCTCCGATTCCCACGATGACGCTGGCGCGTTCGCTGGTCAGCCGGTTGCTGGTGACGGTCGCGGACGGGCCGAAGGCCTCGTTGCGCTGCATCGTCAGGTACAGCGCCCAGCCGGTCCGCCCGTTGTGCGGAACGGTGCAGTCGATGCTGTTGTGCTCGACGGTGATCGCGGCGGTGAGAGTCGAATTGGCCCCGGCGGCCTTGCTGAACTCGGCCAGCCGCCGCACCGCCGAGAGCATCCCGGTGGACAACCCGATGCTCCTGGCGAGATCGGCTGCCTTGATGGTCAGGCCTCTCGTGGCCGGCTCGTCCGCGCCGGCTTCGGCGTTGCGGGCTGTCCGAGCCCTCCGGGCGGCCTTGGCATCAGGGACATCCGGGGCGTCGTCGGGTGCGTCGGTGGCCTCCGGCGAGGTGGGGTGCTCGGCCGACAGCCGCGCCACCGTCCGGGCGGTTCTCGCGCGCTGCGACTCGGCCGCCTCCGCCCGCAGCGCGTCCAGGTTGTCCAGGTCGACGATCCTGACCCCGGCGGGCTCGAAGCCAGGCAGATCCGGTAGCGGAAGGGTCGCGCCGAACACCAGGAGCTGCGCCAACACCGGGTCCAGCAGGCCGCTGGCGAGCGAGGCGTGCAGTTGCCGCACCCTCTCCGAACCCGACTCGATCTCGTGCTCGCCGTCGAAGTCCGTGTCGGACGAATCGAGCGCGTCGACGATCATCAGTCCCTGGTTGACATTGCGGATCACGTTGTCCTGGACGCGGACCGAGCCCACCTGAGCCAGGATCATCGCCGCGACGGTGACGCCGTCGAAGACGTTGTCACTGATCAGGGCGTCCTCGATCAGCGCGGGCAGCTGCGCGCTGCCTAGCCGGCCCAGTCGCTTGGCCCCCAGCATGCCGGCCGCCGCGCTCGGCACATGCAGCAGGCCGACCAGCAGGCGGGTCAGCTCCCGATCCTCGACCGGCGCGCTGGCATGGTGCAGGAACCGGTTGTCGAGGACCCGAAGCCCCCAGCTGCCGCCGGACAGGAACACCGCGACCCCCAGGACGGAGCGCGGCATCGTCTGCTCCACCTCGGGCGTGGTCTCGTGCTCGCCGAGGCTGAAGCGGAACAGGCAGTCGGTGATCTCGAGCACCGCGCACTCCACCGCCCGGATCCCGAGCGAGAGGTAGCGCCCGGCGCCCGCGTCGTTGATGGCCCGGGCGGCGGCGCGGTCGAACAGGCTGCCGGTGCTGGACTGCACCTTCGCCAGCGCGCTGGGCACCTGGGGCAGCACGAACTCCAGACCGGTGACCGTGACGTTGTCCACGTCGGCCAGCACCACCAGACCGTTGCCGAATGCCTCGATGGCGTCGGGATGTGCTGCGATGACCGCAGCCTCCGAGCAGCCGCGCAGGGTCATGTTCGAGTGCCGCCTGCGCAGGATCAACGGCTCGCGCAGCTCGTAGCGTCCGGGCGCGAAGCAGATGGTGACGCGGCTGTCGCGGTGGGCCGGCCGGCGTCCGGCCGCGGCGCGCTCGATCAGCGCCTGCAGCCGGCCCGACGCCGCGTCCGAGGGGTGCACCTCGATGGTGCAGCAACCGTCGGAATCTCCCTCGGTGAGCGGCGAGAAGTGCCGGCGGCAGTCCTCCAGGACCACCAGCTGGGTGGGTTGCTCGGGCTTGTCCACCCACTCGATCACCGCCAGCGGGCAGATCCACTGGTGCGGTCCGTCCGGTGGCTGGGGGGTGCGCAGGTACCGCTCGGGGTAGACGGCGGTGGGGGTGCTGGGACGCACCCCGATGCACCAGAAGTCATCGACGTGCGGGCCGCGCTCATCCTCGGTTGTGATGGTGATCCGCATGCCGGTGCCGGTCAGGCTGACCGGCTTGCCCAGCTCGACGCCGGTCAGCAGCTCTTCCCAGATCCGCAGGTACAGCTGGGGATTCTCCTCCGGGTCGGTGTAGTCGGCGGGCAGCGGAGCCGGGAACTGCACGGTCTTGGTGTCGGGGTCATACGGCGCGGTGAGCACGCCGACCCGGCCGCCGAGCGCGGCCACGTAGCCCTCGACCACGCCGTCGGTGGCGCGCAGCTCCGCGGTGGCGCGCAGCGCCTGGACGGCCTGCCCGGCCCGCGGCCGGTGGTAGTCGTCGACCGGCGTCCGGTCCAGGGTGAGCACCGGGTTGGCGCTGGCGTCGGCGGTGACCCGGTACAGCGAGGACGCGTCGTCGTAGCCCCACACCAGGTCGAGGGAGCCGTCCCGGCCGGTCCGGACGATCTGCACCCGGACCAGCTGGTTCTCAGCGCCCAGGTAGCCCCCGGTGCTGGACGGCTCACAGGGGTCCGCCGGCTCCGGATCACCCTTCCAGGTGACCAGCAGCCGGGAGTTGGACTCCAGTGCCATGGTCGCCGGGTCGAAGGTCAACCCCTGCCGCCGCCACCGCTCCCGGTCCTCGGCCATCGCCTCCGCGCAGGTCGCGCCCTCGGTGTCCTGCCGCACGATCCGCTGCAGGAGCCGGGTGCGGGCCGCGCCGTCCGGGCCGCCGAGGGCCACCTCGTACAGCGCCGGGTCCTCCACGGCGGTGACGTCGGTGTCAGCCACCAGCAGCATCACGTGCTCGCGGCCGGTCTCCTTCCAGCCCCGGCCCCGGTCGAGCCAGTCCGGCTGGTCGTAGTCACCGAGGTCCTGGTCGAGTTCCAGCCGCCAGCCGCCGACGTACATCGTCCCGGCGCCCACGGTGATCTCGAAGCCCTTCCCCTCCCAACCGGGCTCGCCGGAGACGGCGTAGCCGTTGTCCGGGGTGCCCGCCGGACCGACGATGTCGAGCAGCTCCAGGCGGCGCTCCTCGCTGTCGAGGACGCGCTGCTCGTTCTGCTCCGCCTCCAGGCTGACCCGGCCCTGTTGCGGGACGACGCCCCGGTAGGTGCGTGCCGGATCGAAGGACAGCCGTGCTACATCGGTGGCCATGGCCTGCCTCTCGTCAATTCACCATCGGGGTCGGCCTCGGGCAGGTGGATCAGTACCGGGCTCAGGCCGAGCGGCAGGTACTCCTGGAGCTTGATGAGCAGCGAGCGGTCCTTGATCGCGGCGTTGTCGCGGCAGAAGACGCCCATCTCCGAGCCGCCGTGGCTGCCGGTGAGCAGGCTCGGCGGCCCGCCCGTGTTGCCGCCGACGATCGCGCTGTCGGCGCCGTCGTGCAGCTGCGCGTAACCCCACTCGCCGTAGCGGCGGCTGGTGAGGATCGGCGCGGCCGCGGCGATCTGCACCGACTCGTAGCGGCGCGGCAGCGCGCTCCCGGTCGACCAGGCCGAGAACCGGACGCAGCCGTCCTGGGCGTTGCGCACCCGGACCACGTCGTCCAGGATCGACTCGCTGCAGTCCAGCTGGTGGACGTAGCCGGCGCCGAGCACGGTGCACCTGATCAGGTCGACGGCTCCGGCATCGGTGGCCAGCGCCGCGTCGGCCAGCGCCAGCGGGTAGGCCTCGGCCAGCAGTTGCCGGTTCAGCGGGCCCGGGTCCGCGGGCGGGCTGATCAGCGCCTGCTCGACGGCGGCGACGGTGGCATCGCGCAACGGGCGGTCGGCGAACCGTCCGGCCGTCCAGACCAGCGGCCCGTCGATCACGGCCTGCAGACCGGCGGTCACCAGCTGGGCGTCCGCGGCGCTGACCGCGGTGTGGTCGGCATGCCCGGTGACCGCCGCCGTGGCGGCCGCATCGAGCTGGCCGGCGAGCCAGGTCGACAACTCGTCGCGCCGGTGCCGCAGCGCGCTCAGCATGGCGTCGGCGTCGCGCAGGTGATCCAGCGTGCCCGCCGCTTCGGACGGCAGGCCCTGCAGGATCGAGTCGGTCGCGGCCAGGCTCTCGATCAGGCCGCCGGTCCGGGTCCGGATCGGGCCGGTGATGCTGCGGTCGAGCACCAGCGAGCGCACCTGGCCCTCGACCCAGACGGTCACCGGCCGCAGGTCGCGGCCGTCGCAGCTGCGGTCCCACACCGACGGCGGGGTGCGGGTCGCGCCGCTGTTGCCGGGATCGAGGGTGCAGCAGGACAGCACCACCTCTTCGAAGCTGCCGCGCAGCACGATGTCGGCGCCGCTGACCAGCAGGCCCTCCAGCCGCAGCGTCGCGTCCTCGCCGGTGAACACCCACGGCGCGGCGCCGGGCGCCAGCCGGATCACCGCGCGCTCGGAGTCCTCGGCGCGGATCGTGATGTCGCGCACCAGCGCCGGGTCGGCGACCGCGGTCAGGGTCCGGCCGTCGGTCACCACCACCGAGCCGGTGTCGCCCAGCGCGGCCAGCGCGTTGGGGAGCGCGATCGCGGAGCCGCCGGCGATCCGGGTGCGCGGCAGCGGCTCGGGCCGCACCGGCGCCCCGAGCCGGCGCCGGTCGTACGGCCCCGCTCCGATGCGGGAGAACAGGCCGTGGTGGTAGCCCACCTCCACCTCGGCCGGGGCGCCCGCCAGGGTCTGGAACCGGCCGACCTCCGGCCACACCCGCACCTGCTCCAGCGGCGTGAGATCGCCGCTGCCGGTGGCGCTCACCGACAGGCTGGCCCCCCACAGGCCGGCCGCGTCCTCGTCGGGGTACGCGGTCGGACCCGGATCGGGCAGCGTCGCCTCCACGATCGCGTCCCAGAGCGGCTGGGTGAGCGGCATCGGCAACTGCCACACCGGCACCGGCAGCCAGCTCTCGCCGTAGTCGTTGGCGCCGCGCAGGGCCGCGGTGAACAGCGGGATCTGCCGGCCGGTCGGGTCGAAGGCCCAGTGGCCGGGGCAGCCGGCGACCGGGACCGGCGTGGCCCGGTCGACCCGCAGCGCCACCGAGCGC
>NZ_DASVSG010000155.1:0-9230 GCF_036388195.1 Jatrophihabitans sp.
AGCTCGGCCCGGGCCAGCGCGATCAGCTGGCGCTGCCCGGCGGAGAGGGTGCGGCCCCGGTCGCCGACCTGGTGCAGGTACCCGCCGCTGAGCCGGGCCACCATCTGGTGCGCCCCGACCGCCCGGGCGGCCCGTTCCACCTCGGCGTCGGTGGCGTGCGGCTTGCCGTAGGCGATCGCGTCGCGGATGGTGCCGGGCGACAGGTACGGCTCCTGCGGAACGATGCCCAGGTGCTGCCGGTAGCCGGTCAGCGACAGCTCGCGCAGATCGCGGCCGTCGACTTCGACCACCCCCGTGGTCGGGTCGTAGAACCGGGCGATCAGCTTCACCAGGGTGGACTTGCCGGCGCCGGTCTGGCCGACCAGCGCCACCGACTGGCCCGGCGGGATGTGCAGGTCGATGCCGCTGACGGCGGGCTTGGCGGTGGCCAGGTAGCTGAAGTCGACGCCGGCCAGCGCGATCTCCCCGCGCAGCTCCGGCACCGGCCGCGGGTCAGGTGGCTCCGGCGTCCCGGTGGGGGTGCGCAGCAGATCCTTCAGCCTGGACAGGCCAACCGAGGCTTGCTGGTAGCCGTCGAAGACCTGCGAGAGCTGCTGGACCGGCCCGAAGAAGGAGTCGAGGTAGAGGAAGAAGGCGATCAGGGCGCCGGCGGAGAGGGTGCCGTGGGCGAGCCGGTGCGCGCCGAAGGCCAGCACCGCCGCGCCGGACAGGTCGGCCAGCAGCTGCACGAAGGGGAAGTAGGCGGCGATGTAGACCTGGGCCCGCAGCCGGGAGTCCCGGTAGTCGCGGGCGACGCCGAGGAACGCGCGGGCGTTGCGCTGCTCCCGGCTGAACACCTGCGCGACCCGGACGCCGGCCACGTTCTCCTGGAACTGCGCGTTGACCGTGCTGACCCGCTCCCGGGCCTCCACGTAGGCAGGCACCGCCAGCCCCCGAAACACCACGGTGGCGGCGAGCAGGGCCGGCAGCGCCGCCACCAGCACCAGCGCCAGCGCGGCGTCGAGCAGCACCAGCGCCACCAGGACGCCGACCAGGCTGAGCACGCTGATCAGCGCCGAGGCGAGGCCGGTCTGCAAGAAGTTCGACAACGCGTCCACGTCGGTGGTCATCCGGGTCATGATCCGGCCGCCCAGCTCGCGCTCGTAGTAGTCCAGGCTCAGCCGCTGCAGGTGCGCGAAGGCCTTGACCCGCAGGGTGTAGAGCAGCCGCTCGCCGGTGCGCCCGGTCAGCCGCTGACCGGCGATGTTGATCACCCACTGGGCCAGCAGCACCGCCAACGCGACGGCCGAGACGGCGAACAGCACGGCCGGCCGGTGCTCGGCGACCCCGCGGTCGACCCCGATCCGGATCAGCCAGGGCAGGGTCAGCGCCAGCACCGCGTCCAACCCGATCAGGCCGATGCCGAGGGCGAAGGCCAGCCGCAGCGGTTTGAGCAGCCGGCGCAGGCTGAACTCCGGGTCGGCCGCCCGGGCCGCGGCCTCGTCGATGCCGGGGTCATCGGTGGCCGGGGGCAGCGCGGCCACCTTCGCCAGCAGCTCCTCGGTGGCCGGCACCGCGTCGAACAGGCCCCGGCCGCCGCCCATCCGGCCGGTCTCGGCGGCTTTGCGGACCCGGTCGGAGGTCTCCGCCAAGGGGTCGACGGCCACCGGCTGCCACAGCGCCGTGGTCACCCCGTCCACCACCGAGGAGTCCAGCGGCTCGGCGCTGGTCAGCTCGCCGGCGTCGATGCCCTCGGCGTCCTCACCCGGGCCGCCCAGCAGCAGCCGGAACAGCGCGCACCGTTCCATCAGCTCCTCGAACCCGCCGATGTCGACCACCCGGCCGTCGTCCACCACGGCTATCCGGTCGGCCAGCGACAGCGTCGAGCGGCGGTGCGCGATCAGCACCGTGGTGCGCCCCTGGATCAGCCGGCGCAGGGTGGCCAGGATCTCGGCCTCCACCCGCGGGTCCACGGCGCTCGTCGCATCGTCGAGCAGCATGATCCGGGGATCGGTCAGCAGCGCCCGGGCCAGCGCGATCCGCTGGCGCTGGCCGCCGGACAGCGTCAGGCCGCGCTCGCCGACCACGGTGTCGTAGCCCTGCGGCAGCTCGGCGATGAAACCGGCCGCCTCCGCGGCGACCGCCGCCGCGACGATCTGGTCGCGGCCGGCATCCGGACGCCCGTAGGCGATATTGGCGGCGATGGTGTCGGAGAACAGGAAGCTGTCCTCGAAGACCATGCCGATGACGGCGCGCAGGTCGGCCAGCCGGACGTCGCGCACGTCCACGCCGCCGACGGTCAGCGACCCGGCGTGCACGTCGTAGAAGCGCGGGATCAGCATCGCCAGGGTGGACTTGCCCGACCCGGCGCCGCCGACGATGGCCAGCGTCTCGCCAGGCTCGACGGTCAGGTCCAAGCCGCGCAGCACCGGGCTGGACCGGGTGTAGCCGAACTCGACGTCGCTGAACCGCAGGCCCAGCAGCCCGTCCGGGATCCGCTGGGGATCCGGCGGATCGAGCACCTCGGGGGTGGAGTCGATCACCTCCAGCACCCGCTGCACGCCGGCCCTGGCCTGCTGGCCGACGGTGAGCAGCGCGGTGACGCCGCGGACCGGGCCGATCAGCTGGCCGAGGTAGGTGGAGAACGCCAGGAAGGTGCCCAGGGTGATGTGGCCGTGCAGTGCCAGCCAGCCGCCGACCAGCAGCACGCCGACCTGGCCCAGCGCCGGCACGGCGACCAGCGCGGTGGAGTACTTGGCCTGCAGCCGGACCACCCGCATCCGTTCGGCGAACAGGGTGCGGGCCAGGCTGCTGAGCTCGAGCACCTCGCGCTGCTCCTGCCCGAAGCCTTTCACCACCCGGACGCCGGTCACCGCGGCCTCGACCTGGCCGACCAGCTCACCTGCCTGCAGCTGCGCCGACCAGTTGGCCGGGAACAGGTCCTGGCTGGAGTGCCGTCCGATCAGCCAGAGCGCGGGCACGATCACCAGCACCACCAGGGTGAGCACTGGCGACAGCCAGATCATGGCGACCAGCGAGATCAGGAACAGCAGCGCGTTGCCGGTGAGCATCGGCACGAAGGACAGCAGCCCCTGCACCAGCCCGACGTCGCTGATCGAGCGGCTGACCACCTGACCGGTCTGCAACGCGTCCTGGGCTGCTCCGTCCAGGCGTTGCAAGGAGGTGAAGACGTCGGCGCGCAGGTCGTACTGGACGTCGAGGGACAGCCGGCCGGCGGTGAACCGGCGCAGGAAGGTGAGGCCGTACTGCACGAGCGCGGCCGCGACCAGCAGCGCCACCCACGGCGCCACCGACGCCCGCTGCCCGCTGGGCCCGGCCGGCTGGCTGACGATGTCGATGACGTGTTTGACGACCAGCGGTATGGCCACCGCCACCAGCGCGCCGGCCAGCGCGGAGCCGAACGCGCCGAACAGGTCGACGCGGTGCCGCAGGCAGTAACCGGCCAGCCGGCGGAGCCAGGACGGGGGGCTGGCTGGTGGTGGCGGCACCGATTCATCCTATTCCGCACTCGTTAGGCAGACGAACCTTCTTCGCTGGCGCTGCCTCGGTTGGCTGCCGGCATCACGGCTACCCTGCAGCACGTGATCGCCGCCGGACTCTGCGCGAGCTGCCGCCATGCTCGGGTGAACCAGACCAGGCGCGGCCCGAGCTACCTGCGCTGCCTGCTGGCCAGCGTCGATGAGGCCTATCCGCGCTATCCACGGCTGCCGGTGCTGCGGTGCGCCGGGTACGCGCCGGCCGAGGACCCGCCAGCCGGGGACTGACCCGGCCGGCCACATTCAGGCCCGCCGCGTTCAGCCCCGCCGCGCTCAGACCCCGCCGCGTTGAGACCCGACCGCATTCAGGCTGGCCGCGTCAGGCCCGGCCGCGTTCAGGCCGGCAGCCTGGCGTCCCCCTGCAGCAGATCGGCTGCCAGGTCGCCCTCGGCCTGCACCCGGCGAAGCACCTCCGCGGCGTCCAGCTGGCTGAGCCCCGGGGCGGCGAGCTCCTCCCAGGTGCGCGGGGCGGCGACCCAGGGCCGGGCCCGGCCGCGCAGCGAGTACGGGCAGATCGTGGTCTTGGCGGGGTTGTTCTGGCTCCAGTCCAGCAGCACCTTGCCGACCCGCAGCGTCTTGGTCATGTTCGACACCACCAGCTTCGGATGGCTGCGGGCCAGCGACTCGGCCAGCCGCTTGGCGTAGCCGTGCACCTTCTCGACCGGCTGCGAACCGTCCAGCGGGGCGTAGAGCTGCAGGCCCTTGCTGCCGCTGGTCACCGGGATCGCCGTCAGGCCGTCCTCGGCGAGCCGGTCCCGGATCAGGTGGGCCGCCTCGGCGCATTCGGCCAGGCCCGCCGGCGGCCCGGGGTCCAGGTCGATCACCAGCCGGGTCGGATTGCGGACCGCACCTCGCGGGCCGACCGTCCACTGCGGGACGTGGAACTCCAGGGCGGCAAGGTTGGCCATCCAGATCAGGTCGGCGGTCGCGCGCAGCACCGGAAAGGTCAGCGTCTCGCGGTTGCGCGAGGAGCCCGGGGTCGGCAGCGTGACGGTGCGCACCCAGGACGGCGCGTAGCTCGGGATGTTCTTCTCGAAGAACGGCGTGCTGTCGGTGCCGTCGGGCCACCTGATCCGGGTCACCGGCCGGTCGGCGAGCTGGGGGAGCAGCACCGGCGCGATCCGCGCGTAGTAGTCCAGCACCTCGGCCTTGGTGGTGCCGTCGGGGTAGAGCACCTTGTCCAGCCGCTTCAGCTTGAACTGGTGGCCGTCGATGCTGACCAGCTGCTCGTCCGGCTCAGGACTCACGACGCACCTCGGCGGGGTCCAGGTCCGAACGGACGCCCCGGAACACCGGCTGGCGCAGCCGGTCACCGGTCGTCCAGCCGAGGTGGCGCACCTCCACCACGACGGACGGCTCGCACCAGCGGGCGCCGGCCGCGTCCAGCCGCGGGATGTCGGTGCTGAACGGCGGGCGGGGCTGCCGCAGCGGCCCGAGCAGCCGCTTGAGGTCCTGCCCGACGGCCCGGCTGATCCCGCTGCCGACCCGGCCCGCGAAGCTCAGGCCGCCGGCGCCGTCCGGCATGCCCAGCAGCAGGGCGCCGATCTCCTCCGGGGAGCCCGTCTCGGGCCGCCAGCCGCCGACCACGCAGACCTGGTGCAGCCGGTGGGCGGTCTTGATCCAGTCCGGGCTGCGCCGGCCGGGCTGGTAGGTCGAGCGGCGGCGCTTGGCCACCACCCCTTCCAGCCCCTGGTCCAGGGTGGCCGTCAGCAGCGCCGGCCCGTCGTCGTAGACCGGGGAGTTGCGCCAGGTCGCCTCGGGCAGGCTCAGCCGGCTCAGGCTGGTCCGGCGCTCGACCAGCGGGCGCTGCATCAGGTCGACGCCGTAGAGCCGCAGCACGTCGAAGGCCATCACCGTCACCGGTTGGGACTGGGCCAGCTCCTCGGCGCGGCGGGCGTCGCCGACGTGCATCCGGTCGGCCAGCGCGGCGAAGGACGGCACCCCGGCGCGCAGCGCGATGATCTCGCCGTCGATCAGGGCGTCCTTGACCCCCGCGGTCACCACGGCAAGCTCGGGAAAGCTGACGGTGACGTCCCGGCCGCTGCGCGACAGCAGCCGCAGCCCGGCTGCGCTGATATCGGCCAGGACTCGCATACCATCCCACTTGACTTCGTGCAGCCAGTCATCGCCAATTGGCTGTGTGCCAGGTGTGGCGAGCATCGGTCGCATAGGCTCATGCTGCCTGTAGGGACAAGTCGGCACCACCGTGAGGAGTAGGGATGAGAGCCATCTGGAAGGGCGCGGTGTCTTTCGGGCTGGTGAACGTGCCGGTGCGGCTGTTCGCTGCGACGGAGGAGAACGATATCCGTTTCCACCAGGTGCATCGCGAGGACGGCGGCCGGATCCGCTACAAGCGGACCTGCAGCGTGTGCAACGAGGAGGTCTCCTTCGACGCGATCGCCAAGGGCTACGAGACCAGCGACGGCCAGCTGGTGATCCTGACCGACGAGGATCTCAACCAGCTGCCGGTGGCCACCAGCCACGAGATCGACGTGGTGGAGTTCGTGCCGAGCAACCAGGTCGATCCGATCCTGTTCGCCAAGACCTACTACCTCGAGCCGGACGCCAAGGCCGCCAAGCCGTACGCGCTGCTGCGCGAGGCGCTGATCGAGACCGAGCGGATGGCGATCGTCAAGGTGGCGCTGCGGCAGAAGGAGACGCTGGCGGTGCTGCGGGTGCGCGACAAGGCGATCCTGCTGCAGACCATGCTGTGGCCCGACGAGGTCCGCAAGGCCGACTTCCCGGTGCTGGACGCCGACGTCGAGCTGCGGCCGCAGGAGCTGAAGATGGCCGCCTCGCTGGTCGAGAGCATGGCCGGGGACTTCGAGCCGGAGCAGTTCTCCGACATGTACCGCGAGGCGGTCATCGAGCTGATCGACGCCAAGCTCGAACGCGGCGAGTCGGCGACCCTGCCGGGCACCGACAAGCAGCCCAAGGCCGGCAAGACCGGTGAGGTGGTGGACCTGCTCACCGCGCTGCAGCGCAGCGTCGACCGGGCCCGCGGCACGGTGACCGACGATGACGCCGAGACTGCCGCTGACTCGAGCCAGGGCGAGGCCGAACCCGCCAAGGCCACCAAGAGCGCCGCCGCGAAGAAGGCTCCGGCGAAGAAGGCGGCGCCGGCCAAGACAGCCGCGCGCAAGGCTCCGGCGAAGAAGGCGACGGCGGCGGCGAAGAAGACCGCGCCCGCGAAGAAGGCAGCCTCCAAGAGCGCCTGATCCGGCCCGGTTCTTGGTACCGTAGGGCCATGTCCAGCTGCCCGGCATCCGTCCAGCGCAGCTGGTGGCCGTCCGAATAAGGACGGCTGCTCACCCACCCTGGCGATTCTTCGCACCCTGGGGCCGTCCCGCCGGACGGCCCCTTCTGCTGTGCTCCCGGCTGGGATTGCCCCTCCTGACAAAGGAGGAGCTCGATGACGACGATGACCGAGCCGACACCAGCGACCCGACCCCTGGCCGTCCCGCCGGCGACCGGACGGGTGCTCACCGGTGACCGCCCGACCGGCGGCCTGCACCTGGGGCACTACTTCGGCACGCTGGCCAACCGGGTCCGGCTGCAGCAGCAGGGCTGCGAGCTGTTCGTGCTGGTGGCCGACTACCAGGTGATCACCGACCGGGACCGCCCGGTCGACCTGCGCCGGCTGCGCACCTCGATGGTGCTGGACTACCTGGCCTGCGGGATCGACCCCGACGCCAGCACCATCTTCGCGCACAGCGCGGTGCCGGCCGCCAACCAGCTGCTGGTGCCGTTCCTGTCGCTGGTCAGCACCGGCGAGCTGGACCGCAACCCGACCGTGAAGGAGGAGATCCGGCTGTCCGGCCGGTCGTCGGTGAGCGGGCTGATGCTGACCTATCCGGTGCACCAGGCCGCCGACATCCTCTTCTGCAAGGCGGAGCTGGTGCCGGTGGGCAAGGACCAGCTGCCGCACCTGGAGCTGACCCGGTCCATCGCGCGCCGGTTCAACGACCGCTACGGCCCGGTCTTTCCGCTGCCCGAAGGGCTGCTCGGCGAGGTGGGCACGCTGCTGGGGCTGGACGGCCGCAAGATGTCGAAGAGCCTGGGCAACGCGATCGCGCTGGCCGACACCCCGGACCAGGTGGCGGCCAAGATCAGGGGCGCCCGGACGGATTCGGAGCGGCGGATCAGCTTCGAGCCGCAGACCCGTCCGGAGGTCGCGAACCTGCTCACCCTGGCCGGGTTGTGCCTGGACGTGGAGCCGCGGCAGGTCGCGGAGCAGGTCGGCGCCAGGGGAGCGGCGGAGCTGAAGCGGGTGGCCACCGACGCGGTCAACGATCTGCTCGCTCCGATCCGGGCCAGGCGGGCCGGGTATCGCCCGGAGGATGCCGTCGAAATCCTGCGCCGCGGCGGTGAGCGGGCGCGGGAGATCGCCGATGCCACCCTGGCCGAGGTCAACGCCGCTATGGAGATGGGCTGAGCGCCTGGGCTGCAGTGGACCGTGGCCTAGCGGAGGTAGCATGGTGTGCGCATAGCTGCGCATACGAGTGAGGTGGTTGGCATGGGCCGAGCGAACGTCTACCTGCCCGACGATCTGGAACGCCGGGTCAAGGTGGCGCAGATCCCGATCTCGGAGGTGTGCCAGCGCGCGTTGCTGGCCGCCGTCGAGGCCGCGGAGGGCGCCGGCCACCCGTTCGGCGAGGAGATCGGCCGGCAGTTCCAGCGCGGCTGGCAGGCGGGGCTGCGCTGGACGGAGCAGGCCTCCCACGAGGCGCTGCTGACCCTGCTGCGCGACCAGCGGTTGGACGAGATCCCGGCTGAGATGTTGCCGGCCGACCTGTACTCCCTCACCCAGGAGCAGACGCTGGCCTGGGAGGCCGGCTTCGCCGAGGCCGCCCGTGCGACGGTCCGGATCCCGCTTCCGGCGACCGGTGAGGCGCCGGCCGGCCCAGCATCCGCTGATACAGCAGCAGACGCGCCGACCGGCCAGGACACCGAGCCGGCCACCGAGCCAGGCGCAACCGAGCCCATCAAGGCAGCCGAGTCCGCGGAGGCAGCGGACTCCGAGCCTGCGGCCGAGGCGCCGGCCGATGATGCCGGCTCGTCCACGACAGCCGGCTCGTCCACGACAGCCGGCTCAGCCACCCGCGACGAGCTCGGGGACGACTCCGGCTGCCAGATCGGGGTCACCCTGGACGGCAACCGGGTCTGCTTCGACCCGCACGCGGCGCTGCGGGCCGGCAAGAGCCCGGTGTTCGCCGTCCTCGGCCACGCCGACGAGCGGGCCCGGCTGGTGCTGAGCGTGGCGCAGGACGCCGCCGCCCGCGGCACCGGCGTGGTGCTGCTCGACCTGTCCGGCCAGTTGGCCTCGCGGGCGGCGGGCCTGGGCAAGAACGTCCGGATCATGCCCCGGTCGCAGGCCTCGGTGCCGCGGCTGGAGGATCTGGTGCAGGGAGCGGTCGGCCTGGGCGGGCTGTGGGACACGGTGACCGGCCTGTCCCGCGGCGTAGGCCTGGCGCAGATGTTCACCGGCTCACCGGATGAGCGGATCGAACCCGGCTACGTGACCGTCATCAGCCTGGCCGGTGACCAACTCGGCGCGGCGCTGCCGGCGTTGCAGATCCTCGGCCAGCTCGCGACCCGGGCTGATTTCCCCCGGCTGCTGCACGTGGATCTGCCAGCCGCCATCACGGTGCCGGCGCCGTTCGTCTCCAAGCTGGGCCGGATCGTGCGGACGGC
>NZ_DASVSG010000156.1:0-18103 GCF_036388195.1 Jatrophihabitans sp.
GTCCGGCAGCGATTCGGCGACGGCGTCAGGCATATCTACGAGGCCGAGATGAAGCACGGCGAGCAGCAGCCCGGCTAGGGCTGAGCGGTCCTGCTCGTCGTCGAAGCAGCGGTGGTCAGCTGTCGAGGTGGGTCGGGATGCTGTCGGCGACGGCGGCCGGCGCGTCGACCAGTCCGAACCGGGACCGCAGCCGGGCGTAGAAGTCCGACGGCCCGAGCCGGACCAGGTGAGCCGGCCGGCGGGCCGGGAGGACGCTGACCCAGTCGCCGGGGTCGAGCACACCCCGCAGCTGGCCGTCGATGCTGACCGCCACCTGGCCGGATCGCTCCAGCACCCGGACGACGAGTTCCTCCTCGGCGCCGACCACCAGGCTGCGGTTGAACACCATGTGGGCGGCTACCGGGGTGAAGATCAGCGCCCGGACCCGCGGCGAGACGATCGGGCCGCCGGCTGCGAAGTTGTAGGCGGTGGAGCCGGTGGGGCTGGCGACGATCAGCGCGTCGGCCGAGTAGCTGGCGAAGAGGGTGCCCTCGAGGTAGACGCCCAGGCTGGCCTGCCGATCCCGGGCCAGCTTCTCCAGGACGATGTCGTTGACCGCGGTGACGTCGAGGTCGACGCCGGTCTTCGTGCTCGGCTCCGCGGGGCCCCGGCGCGGTGGCGGCGGCAGCAACGGCCCACGGCCGTACTGCAGCGCTGACTGCAGGCCGGCCGGGATGTAGAGCGGCCGGGATGCGCGCATGGTGAGCATCAGCCGCTCATCGAGGTGGGCATGGCCGGCCACGAAGGCGGTCAGCGCGGATTCGATGTCGGCGGGCTCCACCTCGGTGAGGAAGCCGACCCGGCCGACGTTGACCCCGAGCACCGGAACGCCGTCCTGGGCCGCCACCCGGGCTCCCCGCAGGAAGGTGCCGTCCCCGCCGACGGTGACGATCAGGTCCGGATGCCCGCTGGCGGCCGCCTCGTCGGCAGAGTTGCGGCGGCTGCTGGGCAGGCGGGCGGGGTTCTGGTCGTCCCGCCAGACGTCCACCTCGTGGACCACGATGCCGTGGGTGGCTGCCCAGCCGCGTACCCGATCGGCGGCGGCCACAGCGGCGGGCCGGCCGTGGTGGATCACCAGGCCGATGCGGGTGCAGGCCGGGGCCATGTCGGGGTTGTCCACACCGACACCGTAGTGGGCCCGCGGTGTGGGGGCCGGGACCCGTCTGCACGCCTTGGTGGCGCCAGTGGAACTGTAAGAGTGGGCAAGGCGTTGACCTGCCAGCAGGATCAGCGATGACCGAGACCGCCCGGTGCCAGGGCCGGCGGCAGGACCGAGCGGAGCGCAGGTGGCTGACGGACCGGCTGGTGGCACCAGGCTGGACGATCGCGAGCCGGATCGGCACTCCCAACCCCACCCGCCCAGGTGGCTGCAGCCCATCCGGGACCGGGTCCGGCGCGTTCCGGGCGGCGCGACGATCTGGACGCTGCTGATCGCGCTGATCGGTGGCGCGATCGTGGCCCTGGGGCTGGTCCTGATCCCGTTGCCGGGTCCGGGCTGGGCGCTGGTTTTCGTCGGTGTGGCGGTCTGGGCCACGGAATTCCGCTGGGCCCAACGGCTGCTGCAGCACGGGCGGCGCCTGTTGCGCAGGTGGACGGCCTGGGCGAAGCGCCAGTCGCTGCTGATCCGAATGCTGCTGGGCCTGGTGGGGCTGCTGGTGCTGGCCGGGGCGGCGTACTTGGGCTGGCAGACGCTGCGGTGAGGCTTGCTGACGGCCCATGTAAGCTAGCCGACGTTCGCCGCACCTGGTGCGGGGCGATTAGCTCAGCGGGAGAGCACTGCCTTCACACGGCAGGGGTCACTGGTTCGATCCCAGTATCGCCCACCCACAGTTGGAACCTCCGACATGCCGGGCGCATATCAGTCGAAGGGTTGACATCACCATGATCGAATCCGAGTCGGGTCAACCTCTCGACCGCGCTGCGGCCGCTGGAACAAGATGTTCTCGGGTTGCCAGCCCCCGCCGGTGGTGGGTGTGCGGCGCGCTCATCGCCTTGCTCGCGGTGGCCGGTTGCGACAGCAGCGCCGAGCCCGACGCCGCTCCCAACACCAGCACCGCCCAGGCCAGCAGCACTGCCCAAGCCAGCAGCACCGCTCCTGCTACCAGCACCGCTCCTGCCACCAGCACATCAGGCGCCAAAACCAGCCCCGGAACCTCGAGCGCAAGGCCCAGCACCACCTCGTCCGCCAAGCCCAATCTCGGCGCGCCGCAGGTGCTGGCACGCAACATCGACGTGCCCTGGGGCCTGGCCTTCCTGCCCGGCGGCGACGCCCTGGTCGGCGAGCGCGACACCGGCCGGATCCTCAGACTGACCCCCGGCAGCGCGCCCCGGCAGGCCTACCAGGTGCCCGGCGTGGCGGCGTCGGGGGAGGGCGGGTTGCTGGGCCTCGCGGTTTCCCCGACCTTCGCCAAGGACAACCTCGTCTACGCCTACTACACCGGCGAACAGGACAACCGCATCGTCCGCTTCCGGCTCGGCGCCGGGACGCCCGACGTGATCTTCGACGGCATAGCCAAGGCCGGCTTCCACAACGGCGGGCGTATCGCCTTCGGCCCGGACGGGATGCTGTACGTCGGCACCGGCGACGCCGGCGACACCCAGCGCTCCCAGGATCGGTCGAGCCCCAACGGAAAGATCCTGCGCCTGACCCCAAACGGGGCGCCGGCCCCAGGCAACCCGACCGCGGGCTCACCGGTGTACAGCTTCGGCCACCGCAACGTCCAAGGCCTCGCCTGGGACTCGGCGGGGCGGCTGTTCGCCACCGAGTTCGGGCAGAACCAGCTGGACGAGGTCAACCTCATCAAGCCCGGCCGCAACTACGGCTGGCCGCTCGTGGAAGGCTCCGGCAACACCGACGGCGGCCGGTTCACCAACCCGCTCGTCACCTGGTCCACCGGTGAGGCATCGCCCTCAGGCATGGCCATCGCCGGCAACACCGCGTACGTGGCCGCCCTCCGCGGGGAGCGGCTGTGGACCGTCCCGCTCAACGGAGAGGCCGCCGGGACGCCCAGGGCCGAGCTGCTAGGACGTTACGGCCGCCTGCGGACGGTCGTGACCGCGCCGGACGGCTCGCTCTGGGTCACCACCTCCAACACCGACGGCCGGGGCGACGCGCAGGATGACGACGACCGCATCCTCCGGTTCCCGGCGCGCTGAGCGGCGGGCAGGGGCTGGGAATCCGGGTTGGCCGGACCTCGCGGCAGCAGGCCCAGTCCTGAACCGCTTGCGTGCCGGATGCGGGGTGGTTAGCGTCGCGGATGGCTGGGCAGTCAGCGCCGTCCTTCGTTACGGAGCATCCCCATGACTGATGAAGAGTTCGCCCAGCTGACCCAGGACTACATCGCCGCCACCGAGGCGCGGCTGGCGCTGATCCGCGCCGACATCCCCGCGACGCCGGAGGCCCGGATCGTCTACCGGGAGGTCGCCGAGCGGGAATGGCAACTCGGCCAAGCCTGGGACGCCGAGCTGAACCGGCCGTCAGCGGACTGACGAGGCCTCCGGCGGTCCGGGTTGGTGTCTGCGTGGCGCGGCGCTCCTCCATATATACTCAGCGGCACTAACATATATGGAGGCCGTGGTGACGAAGAGGTTGATCGACCTGGACGACGAGCTTCTCGCCGAGGCCCAGCGGCAGCTTGGGACGACCGGCGTGACGGATACGGTGCGCACGGCGCTGGCCCAGGTCACCGCTGCAGCCGCCCGGGCTCGCCAGGTCACCTGGTTGGCGGAGGGCGGGATGGCCGGCATGGCCGACCGTGATCAGCGAGCCGAGGTGTGGCGATAACGGGTGGCGAACGTCGCCCGCTTCCTCATCGACACGAGCGCAGCGGCGCGCATGCCGCAGCCTTCCGTCAGCCGCCGGCTGGCTCCGCTGATCGAGGGTGGTGTCGTGGCGACGTGCGCGACACTGGATGCCGAGGCGCTGTTCAGCACCCGCAGTCCCGACGAGTACGAGCGCGTGCGCGCCGACCGGCGGACCGCGTATGAGTACCTGCCTACCGATGACCAGCACTGGCAGCGGGCCTTCGATGTCCAGCGCACGCTGGCCCGCACCGGCCGTCACCGCGCGGTCGGTCTGCCGGACCTGCTGACCGCGGTGCTCGCGGCCGAACACGGACTGACCGTGGTGCACTACGACGCCGATTTCGACATCGCGGCCGAGGTCCTGGATTTCAACCATCGCTGGGTGGCCGAACGCGGCAGCCTCGCCTGACCGCGCTCTGGAATTCGCCGGGTAGGAGAGCCAGACGGCTCGGTGGGGGCTAGCCTGCCAACCGGGCATCAGGTGCTCAAGGTAACGGCCGCTGGCACTTGAACGATTCCAAAAAATAGTCCAAACTCCCCGGCATGCCCACCATGTCGGACTTCGAGCGCATGTTGCGCGAGGCCGATCTGCGCGTGACGCGCCCCCGGGTCGCCGTGCTGACCGCGGTGCACGAGCATCCACATGCCGACACCGACTCGATCATCGGCGCCGTGCGCCAGGACCACGTCGCGGTGTCCCACCAGGCCGTCTACGACGTGCTGCGCGTGCTGACCGCCGCGGGTCTGGTGCGGCGCATCGAGCCGTCGGGCTCTGTCGCCCGCTACGAGGCGCGGGTCGGGGACAACCACCACCACGTCGTGTGCCGGTCCTGCGGCGCGATCGCCGACGTCGACTGCGCCGTCGGCAGCACACCCTGCCTGACCGCCTCCGACGACAACGGCTACGCCATCGACGAGGCCGAGGTCGTCTACTGGGGCCTGTGCCCGGCCTGCGCTCCGGCCACGTCAGCGACGGCGGCCGGCGGCGACTGACCCGCCGCATCCAAAGACCACACCACGCAAGCCATCGATCACAAGAGATACCCAGACAGGAGAGCGACCGACGTGTCCGAGAGCGAGAACCCGGTAATCCCCTCCCCGAAGCCAGCCGCGCATCGGCCGAGGACGAACCAGGACTGGTGGCCCAACCAGCTGAACCTGCAGGTGCTGCACCAGCACTCGCCCCGGTCCAACCCGATGGGCGAGGACTACGACTACGCCGAGGAGTTCAAGTCTCTCGATGTCGAGGCCCTGAAGCGCGACATCTACGAGGTCATGACGACCTCCCAGGACTGGTGGCCGGCCGACTACGGCCACTACGGGCCGCTGTTCATCCGGATGTCCTGGCATGCCGCGGGCACCTACCGGATCGCCGACGGCCGCGGCGGCGGCGGCCAGGGCGCGCAGCGGTTCGCCCCGCTCAACAGCTGGCCGGACAATGCCAACCTCGACAAGGCCCGCCGGCTGCTCTGGCCGGTCAAGAAGAAGTACGGCAAGAAGATCTCCTGGGCCGACCTGCTCGTCTTCGCCGGCAACTGCGCGCTGGAGTCGATGGGCTTCAAGACCTTCGGCTTCGGCTTCGGGCGTCCGGACATCTGGGAGCCGGAGGAGATCTTCTGGGGCCCGGAGGACACCTGGCTCGGCGACGAGCGCTATGGCGACGAGCGCCAGCTCAGCGGCCCGCTCGGCGCCGTCCAGATGGGCCTGATCTACGTCAACCCGGAGGGGCCCAACGGCAACCCCGACCCGCTGGCCGCAGCTCGGGACATCCGGGACACCTTCGCCCGGATGGCGATGAACGACGAGGAGACCTTCGCGCTGATCGCCGGCGGCCACACCTTCGGCAAGGCCCACGGCGCGGCCGGCGCCGACTACGTCGGCCCGGAGCCGGAGGCTGCCCCGATCGAGGCGCAGGGGCTCGGCTGGAAGAACAGCTACGGCAGCGGCAAGGGCAGGGACACGATCACCAGCGGACTCGAAGTCACCTGGACGCCCACCCCGACCGCCTGGGACAACAGTTTCCTCGAGACCCTGTTCCGCTACGAGTGGGAGCTGATCGAAAGCCCCGCCGGCGCCAAGCAGTGGCGCCCGAAGGACGGCGCCGGCGCCAACACCGCGCCGGACCCGGAGGACGGCTCGCTGAACCGTCCGCCGATGATGCTGACCACGGACCTGGCGCTGCGGTTCGACCCCACCTACGAGAAGATCGCCCGGCGCTTCCTGGAGCACCCGGACGAGTTCGCCGACGCCTTCGCCCGGGCCTGGTACAAGCTGCTGCACCGGGACATGGGCCCGGTGACGCGCTACCTCGGCCCGTGGGTGCCGGAGCAGCAGCTGTGGCAGGACCCGGTGCCCGCGCTCGACCATGACCTGGTCGGCGAGGAGGAGGTCGCGGCGCTGAAGGGCAAGGTCCTCGACTCGGGCCTGTCCATCTCCCAGCTGGTGTCCACCGCCTGGTCCTCGGCGGCGAGCTACCGCGGCACCGACAAGCGCGGCGGCGCCAACGGCGCCAGGATCCGGCTCGCCCCCCAGCGGGACTGGGAGGCCAACGAGCCGACCGAGCTCGCCCAGGTCCTGCAGACCCTGGAGCAGGTCCAGCAGGACTTCAACTCCAAGTCCGGCAGCACGAGGATCTCCCTCGCTGACCTGATCGTGCTGGGCGGCTGCGCGGCGGTCGAGCAAGCGGCCCGCGATGCCGGGCACGACATCGTGGTGCCGTTCATCCCGGGCCGCACGGATGCCTCCCAGGAGCAGACCGACGTCGAGACGTTCGCGGTGCTCGAACCGACCGCCGACGGCTTCCGCAACTACCTGCAGCCCGGGGAGAAGCTGCCGCCGGAGATCCGGCTGCTGGACCGGGCCAACATGCTCACCCTGACCGCGCCGGAGATGACGGTGCTGGTCGGCGGCATGCGTGCCCTCAAGGCCAACTTCGGCCAGTCCGACCACGGGGTGTTCACCGACCGGCCCGGAACGCTGACCAACGACTTCTTCGTGAACCTGCTCGCCGAGGACACGGAGTGGAAGGCTTCGGAGTCGGCCGAGAACGTCTACGACGGCCGCGACCGGGCCAGCGGCGACCTCAGGTGGACGGCCACCGCGGTCGACCTGGTCTTCGGGGCCAACTCGCAGCTGCGGGGCATCGCCGAGGTCTACGCAAGCGATGACGCGCAGGAGAAGTTCGTGCGCGACTTCGTGGCCGCGTGGCACAAGGTCATGATGCTGGACCGGTTCGACGTCCCGTCCCACCGGATCGACTGAGGCCTGGCGTCCGGGCCGGCCTACTGCCGGCCGGCCCGGACGCAGCCCGTCCCAGACACTCGATGCAGTCATTGATGGTGTAGATACATACTCTGGTCGACTGCCGCCTTATTATCCCATTCAGGCTTGAAGAGTCTGCAAAGTCGATGCTACTGTCTGCGCCCATAATGGAGTAATTGCTCCACAGGGCGCATCCAGCGGATGCCCGAAGATCACCGGACAGGTCAGCCCCATCACAACGTCCAGGGAGCCACGGTGTCCGTACTCGCTCGTGTCATCCGATTCACCGCGCTGGCCGCCCTCCTCGCCGTGCTGGCGGCGTGCGGCTCCAGCAGCAAGGCAAGCGACGGCCCGGCCGCCGGCTCCAACCGGACGGCGAGCGGATCCGCCGGCGCGGTCGAGGGATTTCGTCCTGCGCGGGCAGGGACGTTGACGGTCGCGACGAACCTTCCCGGTCCGGGTTTCTGGAACGGCGCCGGCCCGGACACCATGACCGGCGGCTACGAGTACGGGATGTCGCAGTACATGGCCGAGCGGCTCGGCTTGAAGCTGAAGATCATCAACACCAGCTTCGACGCCCTCGTCGCCGGCAACGTCAAGGGCTTCGACCTCGCGCTGTCCACGATCAACATCACCCCGGCGCGGGCGAAGATCGCGAACTTCTCCGATCAGTACCTGTCCTCCGACCAGGGCGTGCTCGTGCGCAAGGGCGCCACGGTCGACAGCGCGAATGCCCGCGGCCTGCACTGGGGGGTTCTGCAGGCCAGCACCAGCCTGGACTTCCTTACCGAGACGCTGAAACCGACGCGTGCGCCCGCGGTGTACCAGGACCAGCCGTCGATGTTCGCCGCCCTCGGCGCTCGCCAGATCGACGCGGTGTTGCTGGACACGGTGGCGGTGCTGGCCCAGGCCAAGCAGTCCAACGGGCAACTCGAGGTCGTGGGGCAGTACCGAACCGGTGGTGTGTACGGGGCGCTGGTGCCGAAGGACTCGCCCAATCTGGCCATCGTCAACCGGCTGATCGCGGACATGAAGCGCGACGGGACGCTGGATCAGCTGGCTACCAAGTACCTGGTGCCGGAGTTCGGCAAGAACCCCGACACCGTGCCGTACCTGCAGCCCTGACCCGCCGATGAGCGGCGACATCCTGCAGTCGGCAGCGCCCGGTGACACCATGGTGGCCGCGCCGCCACCGGCTCGGGCCGCCCTCACCGGGCGAAGCCACGCCCTGCTGCTGTGTGCGGCGCTGCCGCCCTTCGGATGGGTCGCGGTCCACCAGTACCTCAGGGCCCGCGGCCGTGCCCGGGACGGGGACGCCTATGCCGCCCGGGTGCACCTGAGCCGGGCACGGGAGTGGGCCTGGTACGCGGTTGCCACCGCCGTCGCCGTCCTGATCGTGGGCCTGGTCGTGGTCTCGCTCACCTCGAACGACCATGCGGTCATCACGACGTTCTTCAACGGCCAGGTGCTTCGCGACTCGTTGCCCAGCGTGCTGACCGGCTTCTGGCTCAACGTGCGGATGTTCCTCCTGGCCGAGGCCTTGGTGCTGCCGTGGGCATTTCTCGTCGCGGCCGTCCGCATGATGCCGGGCCGGGCCTTCCGCCCGATCAGAGCCCTGGCCATCGTCTATGTCGACCTGTTCCGGGGCATGCCTGCAGTCATCGTCATCTATCTCATCGCATTCGGCCTGCCCATTGCCGGGCTGCCTGTTCTCGCCGGGCTGTCGGGCTTCAAGCTGTGCGTCCTGGCGCTCGTGCTGGTCTACGGCGCCTACGTGTCGGAGGTCTTCCGGGCCGGCCTGGAGAGCGTGCACTGGAGCCAGTCCGCGGCAGCGCGATCCCTCGGGCTGTCCCACCTGCAGAGCGTCCGCCACGTGGTCGCCCCGCAAGCCATCCGGCGGATCATCCCGCCGCTGCTCAACGACTTCATCGGGCTGCAGAAGGACACTGCCCTGGTCAGCTTCGTGGGGCTGCTCGATGCGTTCAACCAGTCCCGCATCATCGCGAGCAACTCCTTCAACCTCTCCGCCGTCACCGGCGTCGGCCTGGTCTTCGTCCTCATCACGGTCCCGCTGGCCCGGTTGGTCGATTACCTGACCGCCCGCGATATGCGCCGCACCCAGGCCGGCGCCGCATGAGCGCCGTCGTCGAGCTCCGGGGGGTGGCCAAGGCCTTCGGGCCGGCGCAGGTGCTGCGCGGCATCGACCTCAGCGTCGACGAGCACCAGATCGTGAGCCTGATCGGCCCGTCGGGATGCGGCAAATCGACGCTGCTCAAGTGCATCAACGCGCTGGAGCCGGTCGACGCCGGAGACATCTGGCTGGACGGAGAGCGGGTGTCCGGCCCCGGCGTCGACCTGAACTTCCTGCGCCGGCGGGTGGGCATCGTCTTCCAGAACTTCAACCTGTTCCCGCACATGACCGTGCTCGACAACATCACCCTCGCCCCTCGCAAGGTGCTCAAGCAGCGCCGGGACGCCGCTGAGCACGAAGCCTGCCGCCTGCTGGAGCGGATCGGCCTTGCCGCGAAGGCGACGGCCTATCCGGACCGGCTGTCCGGCGGCCAGCAGCAACGCGTCGCCATCGTTCGCGCGCTGGCGATGAATCCGCGGCTGTTGCTGCTCGACGAGGTCACCAGCGCGCTGGACCCGCAGCTGGTCGGTGAGGTGCTCAGCATCATCGCAGAGCTCGCGGCCGAGGGGATGACCATGATCCTGGCGACCCACGAGATGCGCTTCGCCCGGGAGGTGTCGAACCTGGTCTGCTTCCTGCACGAGGGCGCGATCTGCGAATCCGGGCCGCCGGAGCAGGTGCTGGGCGACCCGCGCAACGAGCTCACCCGTGCCTTCCTGCGGCGGGAAGGAGCCACCGCGACCGCGGCTGCCGAGGCCTGGCTCGCCTGATGGGCGCGCCCGCCACCGCCGACGTCGTCGTCATCGGCGCCGGCATCCTCGGAAGCGCCATCGCCTTCGAGCTCGCCCGGGACGGGCGCCAGGTGACGGTCGTCGATCAGGGATCGACCGCCGGCGCCGGGTCCACCATGGACTCCTCGGCGATCATCCGCTGTCACTACACGGCGCCGGCCGCGGTCGCCGCGGCGCGGGACTGCTACTTCGACTGGATCGACTGGCCCGCCTACACCGAGTACGACGATCCGGACGGGACCTTCCGCTACCGTCCGACCGGCGCCCTGGTCCTCGACCCGGTGACCGAGAACCTCGACCAGATCCTCGACCGGCTCGCTGCCGCCGGCATCGCGGCCGAGCGCCTCGGCCCCGATCAGGTCGAGGAGCGTTTTCCGGCCCTGGACGCCTCGCGCCTCGGACCGCCGGCGTTGCCCGAGGACGACGCGTTCTGGTCCACCTCGACCGACCGGCTGGATGCGGTGTTCTATGCCGATGCCGGCTATGTCGACCTTCCTGCCCTGGCCGCGCAGAACCTGCTGTCGGCGGCCGCTCGGCTCGGGGCGCGATTCCGCCGCCGGCACAAGGTCGTCGACATCGTGACCTCCCGGGCCCGGGTGGCCGGCGTCCGGCTGTCGGGCGGCGAGCTCATCAGCACCCCGGTCGTGGTGAACGCGGCCGGGCCGTGGAGCGACGCGCTCAACGTCCTCGCCGGCGTGACCGGCGACATGGCCGTTCGGGGCCGCGTCCTGCGCACGGAGACCCATGAGATCGACTGCCCGGCGGAGTTCGCGGATCTGCGCGGCGCCTTCGTCACCGACCTGGATCTCGGCAGCGCCTTCCGGCCACAGGGTTCCGCGCGCCTGCACATCAGCAGCACCGAGCCCGAATGCGACCCGCTGGAGTGGATGGACGGCGCCGACGGCTACAGCCGCATCCCGACCGAGGAGATCTGGACCAGACAGGTGCTGCGGGTGGCGAGGCGGCTGCCCGGCCTCGCCGTGCCCAACCGGCCGTCCGGCGTGGGCGCGCTCTACGACGTCACCGAGGACTGGACACCCATCATCGACAAGAGCCAATTGCCCGGTTTCTTTATGGCGTGCGGCACCAGCGGCAACTCCTTCAAGCTCGCGCCGCTGATCGGCCGCGCGATGCGGGCCCTTGTCGCCGCTGCCGAGCAAGGCCGCGACCACGACACCGATCCCGTGGCCCTGCCGTACCGGCACCTGCCCGGTCAGCTGGACCTCGCGCTCTACTCCCGGCTCCGCGTCCCGGACGCCGCACACCCGCGCAACGTGCTCGGCTGAGTTCCGGGTGGCTGGCCCCGAGAGGGAGCCCAGTACCGTCGTGAGTAGCCGCACGTTCCCGCGGCAGCGGCTGGAAGGTGTGAGGAAACGGTGCTGACCCTGTTGGGCTGGCTGGCTGTGGTGGTCCTCATCGCGGCGAACGCCGTCTTCGTGGCCGCGGAGTTCGGCTTGACGTCGGTCGACCGGAGCCGGGTCGCCCGCGACGCCGAGCAGGGGGACAGGCGCGCCATGGCGGTGCACCGGGCCACCTCGACGTTGTCGTTCCAGCTCTCCGGCGCGCAGCTGGGCATCACGGTCTGCTCGCTGCTGCTCGGGTTCGTCGCCGAGCCGGTGGTCTCGGCCGCGCTGCACCCGCTCACCACCGCGGTGGGCCTCGGCGATGCCAGCGAGATCGTGGCGCTCATCCTCGGCCTGCTGCTTGCCACCGTCGCCCAGATGCTGTTCGGCGAGCTGGTGCCGCAGAACCTCGCGCTGGCACGGTCGCTGGCGACCAGCCGCCGCATCGTGCCGTTGCTGCTCGGCTTCACCCGGGTGTTCCGGCCCGTCATCGCGTCGTTCAACGGCGCCGCGAACTGGGTGGTCCGTGCCCTCGGCGTCGAGCCGCAGGAGGAGCTGCGCTCGGCACGGTCCCCGGCCGAGCTGCGGTACCTGATCTCCTCGTCGGCGGCCGAGGGGGCGCTGCCGACGGCGACGGCGGATCTGCTGCGGCGAAGCCTGTCGTTCGGTGACAAGATCGCCGCCGATGTCATGACGCCGCGCGTCGATGTGGTGGCGCTGCCGCGCCACGCGACGGCGGCCGAGCTGCTCACGCTCGCCCGCACCAGCGGCAGGTCACGGTTCCCGGTCTACGGGGCGGACCTCGACGACATCACCGGGGTCGTCCATCTCAAGCACGCCTACGGCGTCGAGCTGCCCGACCGCGCCGCCGTCCGGGTGGATGAGCTGATGGTGGAGGCCGAGCGGGTGCCCACCACGCTGCACTGCGAGCCGCTGCTGCACACCCTGCGCCGCGGCAGCCTGCAACTCGCGGTGATCATCGACGAGTTCGGTGGCACCGCGGGGGTGGTCACGGTGGAGGATCTGATCGAGGAGATCACCGGGCCGATCCGGGACGAGTACGACATCGGCGAGGTGCCCGAGGTCATAGCGCTGACCGACGGCCGCCGCTCGGTGAGCGGGCGGCTGCACCGCGACAACTTCGCGGAGGTGTTCGGCTGGCCGGAGATCACCGGCCCGTTCGACACGCTGGCCGGGTTGGTCCTGGCGCGTCTAGGGCATCTGCCCGGCAGCGGTGAGTGCGTCACGATCGAGGGCTGGACACTCACCGTGGACCGGCTCGACGGCCGCCGCATCGACAGGCTGATCGCTGCTCCACCAGCAGGCGAGCCGCAGCTCGAGACGGAGGAGGACCCGTCGTGAGCATCGTGCTGGCAATCGTGTTCCTGCTCGGCAATGCCGCTTTCGTAGGGGCGCAGTTCGCCTTGATCACCGCCCGGCGCGACCAGGTGGAGCCGTTGGCCCAGGCGGGCAACCGTCGCGCATCGATCGCGCTGGCGCAGATGCGCGGCCTGGACCGGATGCTGGCCGGCTCGCAGCTGGGCATCGCGTTGTGCTCGCTGGGACTCGGCGCGGTCGCGGAGCCCGCGTTCGCGCACCGGCTGGAGCAGTTGTTCCAGGCCTGGTCGCTGCCGGAGTCCTTGCTGCATCCGGTGGCGTTCGTGATCGCGCTCGCCTTCGTGTCCTTCTGCCACATGGTGCTGGGCGAGATGGTTCCCAAGAACCTCGCCCTGGCCAGCCCGCTGCGTAGCGCGCTGGCGCTGGGGCTGGTGATGGCGGTGTGGACGAAGCTCACCGGGTTCGTGCTCACCGTGATCAGCGCGCTCGCCAACGGGTTGCTCCGGCTCGGTGGTGTGGAGCCCACCAGCGAGCTGCACACCACGTACTCGTCGGAAGATCTCGTCCACCTCGTCGACGAATCCGCCGCCGAAGGGCTGCTGGAAAGCGGCGACCAGCACCGCTTGCAGCAGGCGCTGGCGATGGACACCCTCACCCTGGCCGACATCCTCATCAGCCTCGACAGCCTGGTCGCCCTCAGCCCGGGCGCGCGTATCGGCGATCTGCAACGCGTGATCGCCGCTAGCGGCTACTCCCGGTACCCGATCCGGGACGGCAACCGGCTCACCGGCTACGTCCATGCCAAGGACCTGCTTCGGCTGGAGGCGCTCGGACCGCGGGCCCGGCTGCCGCGCGACACCCACCGACCGATGACCGAGCTGGCGGCCGACACCACCATGACCGCCGCGCTCGAGGCGATGAAGAGGACCAATACCCACATGGCGATCGTCACCTCCGGGCAGACCCAGCTCGGGGTCACCACCCTCGAGGACGTGCTGGAGAAGCTGCTCGGCGAGATCCCGCGTCCCGGCGAGGACTGACCTGACTCAGGTCATGCGCGGCGGATCAGGCAACTGCCGAATCAAGGGGGGTCTCTTGCGAGTGAACAGCTGGCCTCCTTGGGAGAGGAGGGTCGGGGAACCGCGGCCGCGCGTCCCACCCCGTGTCGGGCGCGCACACCACAGACCGGGCCGGGCAGCCCGGTGGAGGAACGGCTTCTACTCGAACCCGCGCCGCATCCAGCAGACACGAACGCTCCTTCAACGAAGAGCCAACTGGAAATCGGCTCGAGGGGAATTGACGGCTTGGAGCCGTTTCGGCAGCGTAGAAGGCAGTAAATAAGATTGTCAACCGTTTGACTAGGCTATTTACAATGCTTCACGAGAGCTCACGGGCACCGAACACCCTGCCTAGGAACCGCCCAGTGGAGCGCTGCGTGCGCGGCATAAGCCGCGCAGACACCTGCATATTCTCCTGCGCAGCGTCGGCAGTGAAACTATCCGTTCGCGGTGGAGTCGAACAGCCCGGTACGGCGCGCCGGGGTCTCATCACTTGCTGGCGCTGACCGCTTCGCGTAGCTGGCACCGGTGCTGCCGCTGCAGGCGGCTCTGTCCAGCGAGCCAGCCCTTGCACGACACGGTTAACCAGCTAAACACACGTCCTGAGCCGCTTGCTCGGGTACTCCGATAGGCTCAGGCCGCGTCTGGCGGGGATGAAATCAGGGCGGGCAGCAACCGTGATTCACTGCAGTCACCGGTGGATGGCCGTGGCGGGGGTGGGCGGAATAAGCAGTAGGCGGCGTGATGAATGCGGAGAGGGCGAGCGTGCCAGTAGTGAGCATGACTGGAACGGCTCTGCGCAGTCGGCCACGAGGAGAATACTGATTCATGAAAGTGACCTTTCACAGCTGTAGCCGTAAATTGCACCGGTAGACGACATTTGACCGATGTAGTGTACTTACTTACACGAGTAAACCCAACGAGTCAAGAGGAATCCAGTGGCATTCGGTGAGGTGCTTCGCTCCTTTCGGTTGGCGCGTAACCTGACCCAGGCCGAGGTGGCCGGCGATGAGCTGTCCATCAGCTACATCTCGCTGCTGGAGTCCAATCGGCGCCAGCCCAGTGACGAGACGGTGCAGATCCTCGCCAGGTCGCTGGGGTGCCGGCCCGAGGAGCTCTACGGCAAACCGGCCGCGGAAGGGCAGCCTGCTGCCCTAGCCATCCGCTACGCAGACCTCAGCCTGGAGACGGGCGAGATCTCGACAGCTCGGGTCGGCTATCAGCAAGTCCTGCAGGACGGCATCGACGACCCCATGCTGCGCATCCGGACGACGCTGAGCCTTGCTCAGACCCTGCAGCGCGAGGGCCGCCTGAGCGAAGCAGTCGAGATGTATGAAAGCTGCGTGCGTTCTGGGCTGGTGGACCCGGCGCACTCGGTGTCGCTGGCGGCGACGCAGGGCTGGTGCCGTTGCCTGTTCGAACTCGGCGAGCTGTACCGCGCCATCGAGGTCGGCAGCCGCGCCCTGGAGGAGCTCGGACAGCTGGGCGCGGAGGATTCCGAGCAATCGGTTCAACTGCTCGCCACGGTCGCCAATGCCTGGTACGAGCTGGGCGAGCTGCGTCAGGCCGAGAACCTGCTCGGCGAGGGCCTGGAGCGGGCCTCCCGGGTCAAGTCACCGCTGACGCGGGGAGCGATCATCTGGAATGCGAGCCTGGTCGCGGCCGAGCGTGGACGCTACCTGGAAGCGCTGGAGCTGGCCGACGAGGCGCTGTCGGTCTTTCGCCACGGGTCGGACCCGCGGATGCTCGGCATGTTGCTGACCGCTCGGGGCTACATGCTGCTGCGGATGGACCCGCCGCGCGCGGAGGAGGCGGTAACCGTGCTCACCGAAGCCATGGCGCTGCTGTCCGTCATGCCGGACAAGGTGCAGCAGGCCTACGCGCTCACCGATCTCTCCCGCGCCCACCTCGAACTCGGCGACACCGATGCGGCGGTATCGACTGCCGAGCGCGCGCTGGAGCTGGTCGGGCCCTCGGCCCACCTGGAATGCGCGCGGGCGACGGTTGCGCTCGCCGCGGCGGTGAACGCCCAAGGCGATCCGGACCGCGCCAGGCAACTCTTCACCGAGGCAGCGACCATCCTCGGCACCCTGGGCGCTACCCGTAGCGCGGCTCGGGCCTGGGTGGAGCTTGCCACCACGCTGGCCGACCGAGGGGACCTGGCCGGCTCCGTGTCGGCCTTCCGGCAGGCTGCGACGGCCTTGAACCTGGTGGACGGCCCGCGGCGGTCACCGGCCAAGGAAGCGAGGCTCGCCGGCGCCGGCGAGGACTGAGACACCGATTCCTCGCCCGGGCACCGGTCAGTAACGCGGGTCCTGGGGCTCCTGGAGCTCATCGAGCAGCGACACGTCGTCCTTGCTCAGATCGACCGTCGCCGCAAGGGCATTCTCGATCACCCTGGCTGCTCGCCGGGTGCCGGGAATCGGCAGGACCCGATCGCTGTAGCTGAGCAACCAGCGCAGGGCGACCTGCGCGGCGGTGGCGCCGCTGCGGTCCGCGACCTCCAGGACGGTAGCCAGCAAGCTCTCGTTCGCGCGCAGCGCCGCCGGCTGGAAGCGGGGATTGCCGCGGCGGAAGTCATCAGCAGGCAGATCGGACGGCGAGCGGATGGCGCCGGTGAGGTACCCGCGGCCGAGCGGGGCGTAGGCGAGCAGCGCGGCGCCATGGTCGGAGCACCAGTCCAGCACCCCGCTGTGCACCGGCTCCCTGGTCCAGAGGCTGAACTCCGACTGCACCGAGGCGATGGGCGCGACCTGCGCGGCGCGGTCGAGCTCTGCCACGCTGACCTCGGACAGCCCGATCGCCCTTACCTTGCCGGCCGCGACGAGCTCGGCCATCGCCTGCACGCTGACCTCGATCGGGACGGCGGGATCGACGCGGTGCAGCTGGTACAGGTCGATGTGGTCGGTCCGCAGCCGCCGCAGCGACGCGTCGCAGGATCGGTGGATGTGGGCCGGCGAGCCGTCGCGGTGGTACTGCGAGGCGCCGTCGACGAGAAGGCCTGCCTTGGTGGCCAGGAACGCCTCGTCGCGGCGACCGGTCAGGGCGCGCCCGAGCAGCGTCTCGTTGGTGAATGGGCCGTAGACGTCAGCGGTGTCGAAGAGCGTCACGCCGTGGTCGAGCGCGGCGTTGATCGCGGCAGCGGCCTCGGTGTCGTTCCGTGCGCCGCGATCGTAGAACCAGCTCATCGGCATGCAGCCGAGCCCGATGGCTCCTACCTCGCGGCCGGCGATCTGCCGTTGCGGCATCGACGCGGGCACAGCAGCCATCAGACGGCCTTTCGTAGACGAGGCATGGAGCAGCGGAAAGGGCGCTCAGTCCTCGGCGGCGCCGGTCGCCCACGATCCGCGGACGTGCCCGATGTGCTGGCGCATCAGCCGCGCGGCGCCCGCCGCGTCCCGATCCCGGATCAGGTCGAGCAGCTCGATGTGCTCGTGCGAGGTGGGCAGCAGCTGTCCGGAGTCGGCCAGCCTGGACATCCCGTACAGCCGTGACCGGACCCGCAGTGACCGGACGGTCTCGACCAGCGTCCTGTTGCAGAGCAGGCCGAGCAGCGCGGTGTGGAACTCCAGGTCCGCCTTGTTGTGGGCCACCATGTCGTTGCGCACGGCGGCGCGTTCGATCTGCGTGGTCAGCTGCTTCAACGCCCGGTACTCGGCGGCAGACAGCCCGCGCCGGGCGAGGTTGCGCACCGAGGGGACCTCGATGAGCAGCCGCAGCTCGGTGAGCTCGTCGAGTTCGGCGGCAGCGAGCTCGACGACGCGGAATCCCTTGTTGCGGACGGTCTCCACCAGTCCCTCTTTGACCAGATCGAGCACGGCCTCGCGTACCGGTGTGGCCGACATGCCCAGCTGGGCAGCGAGCGTCGGTGCGGAGTACACCACGTGCGGCCGCAACTCGCCGGCGATGATGGCGGCCTGCAGGGTCTTGATGGCCTCGTCGCGAAGGCTGGTCCGGGACCCAGCGGACTGCAGGAGGAGTCCGTCGTCGGCTTGGCTGCTCGACAGGGTACGGGTCACCGTTCTCACCCGGCTTCGATGGTGACCGTGTGGATGCTGGTGAAGGTGTCGACCGCGGCCTTGCCCTGCTCCTTCGCGCCGTAGCCGGAGGCCTTCACGCCCCCGAACGGCAGGTAGAAGTCCACTCCGGTGGTCGGCGCGTTGACCTTGATCATGCCCGCGGACAGGCGGTTCACCGCCTCGAGGGCGCCGGTGAGGTCGCGGGTGTAGAGGCCGGCCACCAGACCGTGCTGCACCGAGTTGGCCCGGCTGATCGCCTGGTCCAGGGTCGCGACGCTGCTGATCGAGCAGATCGGGCCGAACACCTCGTCCCGTTCGA
>NZ_DASVSG010000157.1:0-3490 GCF_036388195.1 Jatrophihabitans sp.
GCACGGCCGGCCTCACTCACCGCCAACCGGACCCGGTCGAAGATCTGCCCGCTCTCGGCCACCGGCCGGAACGCGCTGTTGTACTCATCGGCGTACTCGGCGGCCAGCGCGGCCGAGCGCTTCTTCGCCGCGCCGCCGAGGATGATCGGCACCCGCGGCTGCTGCACCGGCTTCGGCAGCGCCGGGGAGTCCTGCAGCCGGTAGTGCTTGCCCTCGAAGTCGAACCGCTGCCCGGACGGCGTCCGCCACAGGCCGTCAAGAACAGCCAGCTGCTCGGCGAAGAGGTCGTAGCGGGTGGCGACATCGGGGAACGGGAGGCCGTAGGCGGTGTGCTCGGCCTCGAACCAGCCGGCGCCCAGGCCCAGCTCGACCCGGCCGCCGCTCATCTGGTCGACCTGGGCGACGGTGATCGCCAGCGGCCCCGGCGGACGGAAGGTCGCCGGGCTCACCAGCGTGCCCAGCCGGATCCGGCTGGTGTCGCGCGCCAGGCCGGCCAGCGTCGTCCAGGCGTCGGTGGGCCCGGGCAGCCCTGACACCTGACCCATGTGCAGGTAGTGGTCCGAGCGGAAGAACGCGTCGAACCCGAGCGCCTCGGTGGCCCGGGCGACCCACAACAGATCCCGGTAGGTCGCGCCCTGCTGGGGTTCGGTGAATACGCGCAGCTCCATGCTTCGAGGCTAGCGCTGCGGGATCCGAGGCCTGGCAACGCCGGAGAAGGCCACCGAGGGCAACGGCGGCGACACTGGCAGCTCGATCGGGCAAGCACGAAGACCCGCGACTCACTTGCGGCACCTACTCGCCAGTAATACTCTTTCCCTACTGACGAGTAACAAGGAGAACGACCGCAATGGGCCACTACAGGAGCAATCTCCGCGACATCGAGTTCAACCTCTTCGAGGTGTTGGAAACCGGCGACCGGCTGGGTGCCGGACCCTTCGCCGAGATCGACGCCGAGACCGCTCGCGGGATTCTCCGGGAGGTCCGCACGCTGGCCGAGGGGCCGCTGGCCGACTCCTACGTCGATTCCGACCGCAACCCGCCGGTGTTCGACCCGGCCACCCACTCGGTGACGATGCCCGAGTCGTTCAAGAGGTCCTACGGCGTCTGGCAGGACGCCGAATGGTGGCGGCTGGAGACCCTGCCGTCGCTGGGCGGCACGCTGGCGCCGCGGTCGCTGATCTGGTCGATCGCCGAGATGGTGCTGGGCGCCAACCCCGCCATCTGGATGTACAACTGCGGTCCCGCCTTCGCCAACATCATCGATCGGGTGGGCACCGAGGAGCAGCAGAAGATCGCCCAGCTCATCATCGACAAGCGCTGGGGCGCCACCATGGTGCTGACCGAGCCGGACGCCGGCTCCGATGTCGGCGCCGGCCGCTCCAAGGCCATCCGGCAGGACGACGGCACCTGGCACATCGAGGGCGTCAAGCGCTTCATCACCTCGGCCGAGCACGACATGGCCGACAACATCATCCATTACGTGCTGGCCCGGCCGGAGGGCGCCGGCCCGGGCACCAAGGGCCTGTCGCTGTTCCTCGTCCCCAAGTTCGACTTCGACTGGGACACCGGCGAGCTCGGCGCCCGCAACGGCGCGGTGGTGACCAACGTCGAGCACAAGATGGGCCTGAAGGTCTCCACCACCTGTGAGGTCACCTTCGGCGAGCAGGCGCCGGCCAAGGGCTGGCTGCTCGGCGAGGTGCACGACGGCATAGCCCAGATGTTCAAGGTCATCGAGCACGCCCGGATGATGGTCGGCACCAAGGCCTACTCGGAGCTGTCCGCCGGATACCTGGCTGCCCTGGACTACGCCAAGACCCGGGTCCAGTCCGCGGACCTGACCCGGGCTACGGACAAGACCGCGCCCCGGGTGACGATCATCCACCACCCGGACGTGCGCCGGCAGCTGATGCTGCAGAAGGCCTACGCCGAGGGCCTGCGGGCGCTCGCGCTCTACACCGCCAGCGTCCAGGACCGGATCCAGGTGGCCGAGCACGAGGCAGGGGCATCGCTGGACGAGGTGCCCGCCGGCGGGCTGGCCGGCGGCCGGTCCGGGCACTCGGCGCAGGCCGACAGCACCGACGAGCGGCTCAACGACCTGCTGCTGCCGATCGTCAAGGGCGTCGGCTCCGAGCGCTCCTACGAGCAGCTGGGCCAGGCGCTGCAGGTGTTCGGCGGGTCCGGCTTCCTGCAGGACTACCCGCTGGAGCAGTACATCCGCGACAACAAGATCGACTCGCTGTACGAGGGCACCACCGCGATCCAGGGCCAGGACTTCTTCTTCCGCAAGATCGTGCGGGACAAGGGCGTCGGGCTCGGCGCGCTGTCGGCCGAGATCCAGGGCTTCCTCGACTCGATCGCCGAGGAGGGCCGGCTCAAGGACGAGCGCGCGGCCGTCAGCCAGGCGCTGACCGAGGTGGGTGGCATGGTCGCGGCGATGATCGCCCAGCTCACCTCGGCCCAGGACGACATCCGCAACGTCTACAAGGTCGGCCTGAACACCACCCGGCTGCTGATGTCCTGCGGTGACCTGGCGATCGGCTGGCTGCTGCTGCGCCAGGCCACAGTGGCTCTCGCCGCGCTGGACCGCAGCGGGCTGCCGGCCGCGGACAAGTCCTTCTACGAGGGCAAGCTCGCCGTCGCCCGGTTCTTCGCCACCACGGTGCTGCCCGAGCTGGCCGCCCGCCGCAAGGTCGTCGAGTCCACCGACAACGCGATCATGGACGTCGGCGAGGACGTCTTCTAGAGCGCGGGCGCCGGCGACCCGGCGGTTAGGGTGTGCCCATGACGGCCGGCGCGACGAACTGGATCAAGCTGCAGGGGGCGGTGAACGCCCGCGACGTCGGCGGCCTGCCCACCGCGGACGGCAGGGCGATCCGGCCCGGAGCGCTGATCCGCTCGGCGAGCCTCGGCCACCTCACCGACGCCGACGTCCAGCACCTGGTCGGCGATCTGGGGGTGCGCCGGGTGGTGGACCTGCGCACCGACGTCGAGGTGGACCGGGACGGGCCCGGCGCGCTGCACGACCAGCCGGACGTGGTCGTCCACCACCTGTCGCTGTATCCGGACACCACCGACCGCGCCGAGTTGCCGGCCGGCCCGGGCGCCGGGACGCCGGAGCCGCTGCCCTGGCAGCGCGAACGGTTCGCCACCGAGCACGGCCCGGTGGTCGCGGCCTACCTGCGGTACCTCGAGCAGCGGCCGGACTCGATCATGGCTGCGCTGCGGGCCATCGCCGAGCCGGTCGGAGCCACCCTGGTGCACTGCGCCGCGGGCAAGGACCGCACCGGTGTGGTGGTGGCGCTGGCGCTCACCGTGGCCGGCGTGGACCGCGAGCTGATCGCCGCCGACTATGCCCTGACCCAGTCCCAGATCGCGGCGATCGTGGACCACCTGGCCCGCAGCGACCTGTACGGCTTCGAGGTCGGGCAGCCGGAGAAGATCCCGCCGGCCTCGGCCGCGGTGATGGTCGCCGTGCTCGACGCGATCGACA
>NZ_DASVSG010000158.1:0-5741 GCF_036388195.1 Jatrophihabitans sp.
GATGGCAGCCGCCGCCGGGATGCCGTTGCTGCCGACGGTGATCTGGGGATCGCAACGGATCTGGACCAAGGACCACCCCAAGCGGCTCGGACGAACCAGGACGCCCATCATCCTGAGCGTCGGCGCCCCCATCCCGGCCAGCCGCAAGGACGATCCGCAGATGGTGCTGCACTCGCTGCGCAAGGCGATGACCGAGTTGCTGCACGCCGCCCAGGACGCCTACCCGCCGCTGACCGGCGACGATCTGAAGTTCCTCCCGGCCAGGCTCGGCGGTACGGCGCCGACTCCGGAGCAGGCCGAGCAGCTGGACCTGGCCGAGGCCGCCGCCCGGGCGGCCAGGAGCCCCGAAGCCCCGTCGGAGTAGGCCGAGCAGCTAGCCCGGATCAGCCGTCAGGAAGGCACGTCGTCCAGCACGCGCACTAAACTGCAGACGGTGACCAGCCGGCAAGATCTCGAGCGGGCGGTCCCGCGCGAGCTGCCTCCGGCCGGGCTCATCCAGCCGGCCTCGCCGCCCCGCCGGTTCCCGACCGGACTGGCGCTGCGGATCCTGACCGTTCTGGCCCTCGTGCTGACCCCGGTCGCGGCCGGCCTGACGGCGGTGTCCTGGGCGCCGCCGGCCACGGTGACCGACGCCGGCCTGGACGGGTTGAGCGCCCAGGTGGACCTGCAGGTCGGCGGCAACACCGTCGAGATCGACTCAGGCCTGCTCGGCGGGCTGCGCCGTCCCGGCCCGGTGGTGCTGGGCAAGCACCTCGGCATCGACATCCGGCCCACCGCCCTCGACCTGACCCTGTTCACCGCCAGCGGGTCGCTGGACCGGACCACCATCGATGTGGCGGGCCACCTGTTCGCCGACGAGCAGGCCCGCCAGCAGGAGCTGGAGAAGGTTACCGCCGCGGTGCTGCGCTACTACGGCACGGTGGGCTTCGGCACGGCCTACCTGGTGGCGATGCTGGAGATCCTCGGCTACGCCTACCTCAAGCACCGCCGCCGCGCGGTGGCCGGGTTGGGTCCGCAGCAGCGGGCAGCCGTCCTCGATGACCGCCGGCCCGAACGAGCCGCCGCCCGGCCGGCGGCGATCGTGGCGATGCTGGCGGTGCTCATCCCGGCGGGCTACCTCTGCTCGCCGCTGTCGGACCAGCACCAGCCGGTGGTACCGGACCAGCGGCTGGAGCAGACCTTCCTGGCCGGCTGGCAGATCACCGGGCCGTTCAAGCACCTGATCGGGCAGGCGGCCACCGCCATCGACTCGCTGAGCAAGAGCGAGCGGGCCTTCTACGACCGGGTCTCGGCCAATCGGGATGCGGCGTTCGAGGCCCGGTTCGGCATCCCGACGCTGCCACGCAACCCGGCAGTGATCCGGATCGCGGTGCTCGATGACCTGCAGGGCACCAGCGGCATGGCCCGGGTGGTCGGCGAGAGCGCGCAGCACGTCTCCGCGGACGCGATCGTCAACCTCGGCGACCTGACCGCGACCGGAACCACCCAGGAGTCCTACCTGTCCTACCTCAAGAGCTACACCGTGGACGTGCTGGCGCACTACGCGGGCGACGTGCCGGTGTACACCTCGCTGGGCCGGCATGACACCCCGGCGGTCGCCGCGTACGCCAAGAAGGTCCACTTCTCGGTGGCCGGCGGCGACGCGCAGAAGATCGCCGGCGCCAGCTTCCTCGGCGCCAACAGCCCCTACGTCGTCAACTTCGGCTCAGCGGCCGAGCTGATCGACCCGGCGATCACCACCGAGGTGGTCGCCACCGGGCTGCGCGAGGCGGCCTGCGACGACCCGCCGCTGGCCGTCTACGCCCACGACAAGGAACTGCTGGGCGAGGTCGCCGGCAGCGGCTGCGTGCCGATCGTGATCGGCGGCCACGACTACAGCGGCAGGCCGAGCGCCGAGGTGGCCACGCCGGACGGTGTGGTGCGCACGATCATCGTCGGCAGCACCGGCGGCCACGGCGAGGGCGACGGCCTCGGTGGCCTGTCCACCCCGCGCAACAACGCGCCGTTCGTGCTGCTGACCATCGACCGGCGGACCGGTGCGGTGACCGTCGACACCGTGACGGTGCATCCGGACGCGGCGGTCACCATGGCGACCACCAACCTGACGCCGCTGACCGCCGAGCAGCTGGACCGGCTCGGCGCATGATCTCCCCGCCGCCCACCCAGGCGCGGCGGGGATAGGGGACACTGGTGCGCGGCAACGGCCGAGCCGGCGCAAACGCCCGGGAAGTCGCAGGAGGAGGGGCCATGACGGCAGGACGGACAGGTCACCCTGCGCCGGCCGGTCCGCCGGCGACCCGGCTGCGCAACACCCGCCAGGCCGAGGCGCTGGAGTCGATCATGCGCGAGGCGGACGGCTTCCGGACCGCTCAGGACCTGTTCGCCGAGCTGCGCCGGCGTGGCGACCGGATCGGCCTGACCACGGTGTACCGGCACCTGGCCATGCTGGCCGAGCAGGGCAGCGCCGACGTGGTGCACACCGCCGACGGCGAGTCCCAGTACCGGCTCTGCGGAGTGCCGGCCGGGGCTGGCGCGCCGGCCGAGGATCACCATCACCACCTGGTCTGCCGGCAGTGCGGACGCAGCGTCGAGGTCAGCGGGCCGGAGGTCGAGGCCTGGGCCGAGCGGGTCGCGGCAGCCGCCGGTTATACCGAGGTCAGCCACACCCTCGAGGTGTTCGGGCTCTGCCCGCAGCATTCGACCAAGGCAGGCTAACTCCCGCCCGGCAGAGCAAGGCCGTCAGAGCGAGGCCGTCAGAGCGAGGCCGTCAGAGCAAGGCCAGCAGGGCAAGGCCGTCAGAGCGAGGCCGGCGCCCCGCCGGCGGACCGGGCCTCCGTCGGCCGGCCGGCGCCGACCTGCGGGCTGGGAGCGGAGGCCGCGGGCGCCGCATGGCGCTTGCCGGCCGGTGGGGGCCCCGCGGGCGCCGGGCCGGCGTTGATGGCGCCACTGGCCGCCGCCCGCGCCGCCACCTCGGGCGGCGGCTGTGCCGGGCTCGGCGGCAACGTGGGCGCTGCGGCGTCCGGGACGGTTTTCCGTCCGCCGGTGCGAATGATGATCTCCATGCGAACACTCCGGAGTCAGGTGAGGACGGCGAACCGGCCTTCGAAGTCGACCGGGACGGTGGTGAGGTTGGTGACGGTGATCCAGTAGGTGCAGTGTCCCTCGTCGCCCCGCTCCACGGCGACGTCCCAGTCCAGCTGCGGCGCCCCGGGTTGGACGGTGGTCGGCATCACGTACCAGACGACGTGCCACTCGGCGGGCCAGCCGAAGGTGAAGAACTGGTCGCTGACGCCGGCGGCGACCGTTCCGGTCCATTGAATGCCTGTCCACATGGCTCTCGCTCCTGTTAGTAGCGGCTCAGTACGCAGTAGCGGCCTTCGAAGCTCACCGGGTCGGCGGTGAGGTTGGTGACGGTGATCCAGTAGGTGGCGAACTCCGCGGTCCCCCGTTCCACCTGGGTCTTCCAGCTCACTTGGGCAGCGCCCGGACGCTCGGTGGTGGGCGCCACCGTCCAGATCACGTGCCAGGTCGCCGGCCAGCCGAAGCTGAACCAGCTCTGGGTCTCGTCGCCGGCCAGCTCGCCGGTCCACTGGGTGGCGCAGACCGGCTCGGTCATCCAGCCGTCCACCGGGATCTCCCAGGCGCCGCGGCTGCGCAGCCCGGCCCGCAGCACCCGCGCATGCGGGTGGAACAGCAGGTCCCCGACGTAGGCGTTCGGCAGGCCGGCGGCGAAGGTTGTCCAGCTGGCCCCGCCGTCCCGGCTCTGATAGACCCCGAGCGATGCCGACACCCAGCACCGCTCGGAGTCGGCCGGGTCCAGCGCGAGAGCGGTGATCGGCAGGTTCGGCAACCCCGCCGTGCAGTCCGTCCAGGTGGCTCCGGCATCGTCGGAGCGGTAGACCCGGCCACCGTCGATCCTGGAGTAGGTGACCCACAACCGGGCCGGGTCGCCCCGATCCACCTCGATGTCGCTCACCGCGGCGTCGGCGCGCGGGGTGGCGAGGTGGGTGAGCGGCGCCCACGCCCCATTGGACCAGCTGGTCCGCAGGATCCGGCCGTCGCCGAGGCCGACCAGCACGGTGTCGGGGTCGGGGATGTAGCAGCCGCTGGCGCTGGCCGGCGTCGGATAGGCGAGCCGGGTCCAGCCGGTGCCGTTGTCGCGGGAGACGTAGAGCGCCTGGCCGGCCATGGCGATGGTGTCGCCGTCGGTGGCGCTGGTCTCGAACGGCGGGTAGAACGGGCTGCCCTCGCCCAAGGGCACCGGCGGCGAGATGTCGGTCCAGCTGTCCGGGCCGCCACCGGTGGTCGAGCGCTCCAGGTTCATGTTGTAGTAGGTGTGGAAGACGATGGACGGGTTGGCGCGGTTGACCCCGCAGTCCCCGCCATCGCCGTCGGCGACGTGCTCCCAGGTCATTGATCCCTGCCAGCGCTCGGTGCCGTTGTCCTGGGTGCCGGTGATCAGCCAGCGCGATGTCCCGATGGACTGGCCGAGGTACTCCAGCTCGGAGATGATCAGGCCGTTGTTGCGATGCAGCCAGTGGATGCCGCGATCGGGGCTCTGGTACAGGCCGCCGTCGTTGCCCACGTAGAGCATGTCGGGGTTCGCGGTGTCGAAGGCGATGGCGTGCTGGTCGGGATGGATCGAGTCCCCGGTCGGCTTGCTCGCGATGTCGAGCCATGACCAGGCATCGCCGGCTCGGGCGCCGCGGTGGACGCTGATCGCGCCGCAGTAGATCTGGTTCGCGTCGTCGGGCGCGACCGCCAGGAACCAGTCGTACCAGGACTGGCCGGTGGACACGTCCGGCGGGACGGTCTCGGAGGCCCAGGCGCCGCCGGATCGCCGCCACAGGTAGGCGGTCGGCTTGTCGTCGGCATCGAACGGCGCGCCGGATCCCCAGGCGTAGGCGATGGCCGGGTCGGACGGGGCGACCGCGACGGCCAGCCTGGTGAACTCCGCCGGGGCGCCCGGCAGCGTCACCATGCTGTAGGTCACCCCGCCATCGATGGACCGCAGCAGGCCGTCGGCGACGCCGGCCAGGATCTCCTCCTGGGTGACGGCCAGCGTCCAGCTGACCGCGCCGTGTCGCGGCACCCAGCTCAGGCCACCGTCGATCGAGTCGTAGAGCCCGCCGGTGGTCGCGGCGACCAGGTGCCGGCCGTCGACCGGATCGACCACCAGGTCGTGAAAACCCTTGCCCACGAAGGGATCGGCACACAGCTGCGCCCAGCTGGTCCCGCCGTCGGTGGAGCGCAGGACACCGGCGCCGAGCAACCACCAGAAGTTGCCCTCGCCGAGCCCGCAGTACACCGTGGCCGGATCAGCCGGGTCGAAGGCCAGCGCGCCGACCGCCAGCGTCGGGGCGTCGTCGGTGCGCGGCGCCCAGCTGTCGCCGCGGTCGAAGCTCTCCCAGACACCGCCATTGCCCGCCCCCACCAGGACATGGGCCGGGTTGGACGGGTCGACGGCGATCGCCGAGACCCGGCCGGAGACGTTCACCCTGGCGCTGCCGTAGGTCTGGCCGTCCGGCACGGTCCACGGCCCGAGCGATCGCCATTCCGGCGCGCTGGCAGCCGCCGGCTCGTTGAGGACGGCCGCGGCGCGCATCAGGGTCCTGGCGGCGTTCTCGGACGCTTCAGGCGCCGGCGCCTTGCCCGCCGGCCGGGCGGGCTGGGGGACGGCCCGCTCGACGTCGAAGGCGGCTGGCTGGGCCATCGCCCGGGGCAGCGTGATCAGGGTGTCA
>NZ_DASVSG010000159.1:0-7622 GCF_036388195.1 Jatrophihabitans sp.
GCAGGCCTCGGTCTGGCAGCTGGAGCTGGCGGCGGACCCGGCGGTGACCGCAGCGGCGCTCCAGCGGCTGCTGGCGAGTGAGTCGGTGCTGGTGGAGCGGCTCACCAAGGACGGCGTGCGCAGCCTGGACGCCCGCGCGCCGATCGTGGCCGCCGAGGTGTCGGCGGAGCCGGAGAATGACACCCGTGCGATACTGAAGCTGGTCGTCCGTCAGGTCACCCCGACGGTTCGGCCCGACGATGTGCTCACCGCTCTGCGGGCCGTCGCCGGTTTCGCCCCGTCGCAGCCCCCCAGGGCTACCCGGCTGGCGCAGGGACCGGTCGATGACGCGGGACTGGTGACAGATCCGTTGCGCACCACCGAGCTGCCGGTCACCCGCGCAGCTATCGAGCACTGAAAGGCCGTCGGCAGCTGCTGACGGGTTGGACGTTCTGCCCGGTACCGCCAGGCAGGGGTGGCACGAGCCGTCCGTTCGCTCCCGCGAACGGGTGACAGAAGACTTTGCGTTCCGCTTGCGGGTGGGACGCCATACCGCCACTGCGCGGCCGAGTACGGCGAAAGCTGTTTCTTCTCGGCCCCGGTGGTGAGACAGGAGCACCCGAGCAATGCTCGACAACAGCGAACCCACTGACGCCTTCGCCGCCGAACGGTCCGGCGACCAGGGCGGCGCGGCTGCCCCCAAGGCCCGCAAGGCGCCGGCCAAGCGCGCTCCCCGCAAGACTCCCGCCAAGAAGGCGGCTGCGGCCGTCGCCGGGCCGGCCGGTCCGGATGCCGGTGCCGGTGACCCGGCGGTCGCTATGCCGGCCGCAGCTCCGGCTGACCAGCCTGGCGCGGACGCGCCGGCGCCGAAGAAGGCCACCCGCGCCCGCAAGGCTCCGGCCGCCAAGGCAGCTGCCGCGCGGGCCACCGAGGCGCCGGCGAGCGAGCCGCCGGTCAGCGAGCCGCCCGCGAGCGAGACGTCCGCCAGCGACGCGCCGGCCACCAAGGCAACTGCTGCCAAGGCCCCCGCTGCCAAGGCCACCGCTACCAAGGCGCCCGCTGCCAAGGCCACCGCTACCAAGGCGCCGGCCCGCAAGCGCGCTGCTCGCGGCGCCGCAGCCACCCCGGCTGAGCCGGAGGCCGCAGCGCCAGCCACGGCTGAGTCCACGCCCATCCCTTCCACGCCCACCCGTTCCGCGCCAGCCGACGGGCCTGCAGCGGACTCGGCCACCGAATCGCCCGCTGCCGCACCGGCCAAGCGAACCCCGCGTAAGCGGGTCAGCAAGGCTGCTGCCGCGGCCGCCGAGCAGGCAGCGGCCGAGCAAGCCGCAGCCGCCTCGGTAGCCGAGGTTCCGGCGCCGGAGGCGCTGCCGGCCGCCCCCGCGCTGGCTGCCCCCGCGGTGCTGTTCCAGCCGCCCACCGAGGCCGCGGCGCCTCGCCGCCGCCGTGGCGGCAAGCGCGCTGCCGAGCCCATCGCCGAGCCGGAGCCGGACGTCGATGCGCTCCCCGACGAGACCGACATCGACGCCGACCTCGAGCCCGAAGACGTCGACGAGCCTGCTGACGACAGGGCCGACGAGGAGGGTGACGAGACCGCCGGGGAAGGCACCCGTCGCCGTCGCCGCCGTGGCCGGCGCGGGCGCGGCCGGTCCTCCGACACCAGCGAGGACGCCGACACCCCCGTCGCGGACCTCGGCGAGGACGACGACGAGCCCGAGGACGACCATGCCGAGGAGGTCGCCGAGGCGGCCCTGTCGGCCAGCGCCCGTCGCCGTCGCCGCCGCCGCCGGTCCACCGGCTCGGACGGCGCCGAGGCCGTCCCGTCCGAGGACGACCCGCCCAACACCGTGGTGCACGTGCGCGAGACCCGCTCCGGCCGGGACCGCGGCGGCGATGACGACGGCGTCCGCGGCGTCAAGGGCTCGACCCGGCTGGAAGCCAAGCGCCAGCGCCGCCGCGACAACCGGGACACCGGCCGTCGCCGCGCGCCGATCCTGACCGAGGCCGAGTTCCTGGCCCGCCGCGAGTCGGTGGACCGGGTGATGGCGGTGCGCCAGGCCGGTGACCGCACCCAGATCGCGGTGCTCGAGGACGACATCCTGGTCGAGCACTACGTGACCCGGGCCAGCGCCAGCAGCGCGGTCGGCAACGTCTACCTCGGCCGGGTCCAGAACGTCCTGCCGTCGATGGAGGCGGCCTTCGTCGACATCGGCCGCGGCCGCAACGGGGTGCTCTACGCCGGTGAGGTCAACTGGGACGTGGCCGGACTGGAAGGCAAGTCCCGCTCGATCGAGAACGCCCTCAGCGCCGGTGACATGGTGCTGGTGCAGGTGACCAAGGACCCGATCGGCCACAAGGGCGCCCGGCTGACCAGCCAGATCTCGCTGCCCGGCCGGTTCGTGGTCTACGTCCCCGGCGGCGGCATGACCGGCATCAGCCGCAAGCTGCCCGACGTCGAGCGCAGCCGGCTCAAGGCGATCCTGAAGAAGGTGGTGCCCGACGAGGCCGGCGTGATCGTCCGCACCGCGGCCGAGGGCGCCTCCGAGCAGGATCTGGTCAGCGACGTCGAGCGGCTGAAGTCGGAGTGGGAGAAGATCAGCGCGCGGTCGGCGAAGGCCAAGCAGTCCTCGGAAGGGCCGTCCCTGCTGCACGGCGAGCCGGACCTTGCGATCCGTGTGGTCCGCGACATCTTCAACGACGACTTCAAGAAGCTGGTGGTCTCTGGCGCGGAGATCCACCGCACCCTCAGCGACTACGTGAGCGACATCGCCCCCGACCTGGCGGACCGGATCTCCCGGCACACCGCCGAGTCCGACCTGTTCCGCGACCTGCGGGTGGACGAGCAGCTGGCCAAGGCGCTGGACCGCAAGGTGTGGCTGCCCTCGGGCGGCTCGCTGGTGATCGACCGGACCGAGGCGATGACCGTGGTCGACGTCAACACCGGCAAGTACACCGGTTCCGGGGGCAACCTCGAGCAGACCGTCACCCGGAACAACCTGGAAGCGGCCGAGGAGCTCGTCCGGCAGCTCCGGTTGCGCGACATCGGCGGCATCGTGGTGATCGACTTCATCGACATGGTGCTGGAAAGCAACCGGGACCTGGTGCTGCGCCGGCTCACCGAATGCCTGGGCCGCGACCGCACCAAGCACCAGGTCGCCGAGGTCACCTCCCTCGGCCTGGTGCAGATGACCCGCAAGCGGGTCGGCGAGGGACTGCTCGAAGCCTTCAGCGAGCCCTGCACGGTGTGCAACGGCCGGGGCGTGATCGTGCACCTGGACCCGGTGGAGCGCAAGAACGGCGGGTCCGCTGGCTCCGGCGCCTCCGCGCCGGCCGCTGAGGACGATCGGCCCGCCCGTGGGCGGCGCACGCGAAAGGCCGCCAAGGCCGAGGCCGTTGCGCAGCCCGACCCCGCTGAGCTGGCCGCCGAGGCGGAGAAGCGGCGGGCAGCTGCCAGCGCGGTGGCCGCGATCGCGGCGGCGACCAATCTGCACGACGGCGCCGCGGCCAGCAGCGCAGCGACCTCGGGTACCGATCGGCTGGAAAGCAGCTCTGCGGACGGCCAGCCCGCCACCGTCCAGCCTGCTACCGGGCACGCCGAGAGCAGCCCGGCGGAGAGCAGCCCGGCGGAGAGCAGCCCGGTCGAGAGCAGCCCGGCCGAGGGCGGCCAGCTCGAGAGCGAGCAGCCTGCGGGCGGCAAGCCTGCCAGGCGGTCCGGCGGCAGGCGGCGAGCCAGCCGGGATGCCGGCGCCGCGGGCGAACCGGCAGCAGCTGCTGTCCAGCCGGCTGCGGAAGCGGCGCCCAGCGAACAACCGCGCCAGGCCGATCAACCGCGCCAGGCCGAACCGCAGCCCGGCGCCGCGCCCGCAGCTGCCGAGCCGACGTACAACGGAGCCGGCTCGGCGACGCCGGACCTGGGCGCCGGCCAGTCCGGCGCTGCCCAGCCCGCCCGTCCGCGCCGCCGGCGGGCAGCGAGCCGGCCAGCCGGTCCGCCGGTGCCGGTGAGCGTCCCCGAGGGGTAGGTCGCAGCTCGCCACGAGGCGTTCGACCGGCGCTAGAGCGGATAGCGGCTGACCGGCGGCTCTGGAACCAGCCCGAAGTGCCGCACGATCGCCGCGGCGGAGTCGCTCGGGCCGCTGGCGTCGGTGTCGATCTCCAGGTCGACAGGTGGCTGCTCGACGGCGCCGGGATGCTTCCGCGCCGCCCGCAGCGTCTGCAGGTCGACCAGCTTGTGGTACTTGCGCCGGCTCTCGGCCGTGATCCTGCGCTCCTGCTCGGCCTCGCTCACGGCGAGCCTCACGAAGCACACCCGCCCGCCCGCGTCCGCGATGGTGATGCGCACGCGCTCCGGAAAGCCGGGATCCACGGTGCTCTCCGGAGCGAAGGTGAAGATCAGCGAGCGGCCTGCGGCGGCGGCCTCTGCGAGGACGGCCAGCCACATGAGCTCCCGGAGGCGCTTGAACGGCTCGGACCCGAAGGGAAAGACAGTGGTGAGCAGGTCCACCGTCAGATGGTTGTGGAACACCGGGTAACCCAGCCGCTCACCGAGCGCCTGGGCGGTCGTCAACTTGCCCGCGGCGGCAGCCCCATGCAGGAAGATCAGGTTCACCGGGCAAGGGTAGGACGGCCTGGTCCGGCAGCCCGCCTGAGCAGCCGGTTCCACGTACGGCGAGAGCCTGCGAGCAGCCGCCGGCGGGGCAGAGGCAGCCGCTTTGCCTGTAGGGCGGTCGTTGGCGTAATCTGTACAACGGCCCACAGCACGGCGGTGGGCCGTTCTGGTGTGAGGCCGCCGGTTGACGGCGGCACAGCGCACACCCGCCTGCAGTAAGGCTAGACAGCCGAGAAACACCCGAGATCTTCGATAGCTGTTCGACAGGAGTGGATTCGCGATGTACGCCATCGTCAAGACCGGCGGCAAGCAGTACCGGGTCGCCGTAGGTGACGTCGTGACGGTCGAGAAGCTCGACCTGGCCCCGGGCTCCAGTGTGGCGCTGCCCGCGATCCTGCTCGTCGACGGCGAGGACGTGACCACCGACGCCACCGCGCTGGCCGCCGTCTCGGTCACCGGCGAGATCCTCGGCATGGTCAAGGGCCCGAAGATCAAGATCCACAAGTTCAAGAACAAGACCGGCTACCACAAGCGCATCGGCCACCGCCAGAAGCTGTCGCAGGTGCGGGTCACCGGCATCGAGAGCGGAAAGAAGTAGATCCATGGCACACAAGAAGGGTGCGTCCAGCTCCCGTAACGGCCGCGACTCGCACGCCCAGCGACTGGGCGTCAAGCGCTTCGGCGGCCAGCTCGTCAGCGCCGGCGAGATCATCGTCCGGCAGCGTGGCACCAAGTTCCACCCGGGCGACCTGGTGGGCCGCGGCGGTGACGACACGCTGTTCGCCCTCGCTGCGGGCAACGTGCTGTTCGGCAGCCGGCGTGGCCGCAAGACCGTCAGCATCGTTCCGCTCGAGGTCTAGCCGCCTCGGCACACGTCCATCCGCTGGAGCGGGCACCGGGATTCCGGCGCCCGCTTCTTGCGTTATCACCATCCCGGCCTCGTACGGGCCGGAGGCCGGCGCCGCTGAAGGCCGCGCCGGGCAACGATGAGCAGTCGAAAGAGAAGAGAGCACCCCTCGTGGTGAATTTCGTAGACCGAGTGGTTCTGCACGTCACCGCAGGCAACGGCGGCCACGGCTGCGCGTCGGTGCACCGGGAGAAGTTCAAGCCGCTCGGCGGCCCGGACGGCGGCAACGGCGGCCGGGGCGGCAATGTCGTGCTGGTGGTGGACCCGCAGGTGCACACCCTGCTGGACTTCCACCACCACCCGCACCAGAAGGCGGGCAACGGCCGCCAGGGCGCGGGCAAGCACCGCAGCGGCGCCGACGGCGACGACCTGGTGCTCGCCGTGCCCAACGGCACCGTCGTGCATGCCGCGGACGGCGCCGTGCTGGCCGACCTGACCGGCGCCGGGAACCGCTACGTGGTCGCCCACGGCGGCCGGGGCGGTCTGGGCAATGCCGCGCTCGCCTCGCCCCGGCGCAAGGCGCCCGGCTTCGCCCTGCTCGGTGAGCCCGGCGAGGCCTTCGACGTCGTCCTGGAGCTGAAGTCGATGGCCGAGGTCGGGCTGGTCGGCTTCCCGTCGGCAGGCAAGTCCTCGCTGATCGCGGCGCTCTCCGCGGCCCGTCCGAAGATCGCCGACTACCCGTTCACCACCCTGGTCCCCAACCTGGGCGTGGTCAGCGCCGGCGACACCACCTTCACCGTCGCCGACGTGCCCGGGCTGATCCCCGGCGCCGCGCAGGGCAAGGGCCTGGGGCTGGACTTCCTGCGGCACGTGGAGCGCTGCGCGGTGCTGCTGCACGTGCTGGACTGCGCCACCCTGGAGCCGGGCCGGGACCCGATCAGCGACCTGGAGGCCATCGAGGCCGAGCTCGCCCAGTACGAGTCCAGCCTCGGTGACCTGCTGGACCGGCCGCGGCTGGTGGCGCTGAACAAGGTCGACATCCCGGAGGCGCGCGAGCTGGCCGACTTCGTCACCGAGGAGCTGACCGGCCGTGGTTACCGGGTCTTCGAGGTCTCCGCGGTCTCGCACGCCGGGCTGCGGGAGCTGACCTTCGCCCTGGCCGCGATGGTGGAGGAGTTCCGGGCGGGCCAGGACGCCATCGCCCCGGCCCGGATCGTGCTCAGCCCGAAGGCCGTCGACGACTCCGGCTTCACCGTGCACCCCGATCCGGACGAGCCCGGGGCCTTCGTGGTGCGGGGCAGCAAGCCCGAGCGCTGGGTGCGCCAGACCCAGTTCGACAACGACGAGGCGGTCGGGTACCTGGCCGACCGGCTGGCCCGGCTCGGGGTCGAGGAGGAGCTGGCCCGGCAGGGCGCGATGCCCGGGGCTGCCGTGACGATCCTGGACTACGTCTTCGACTTCCAGCCCACCGCCGGAATGGCCGACGAGGAGTACTCGCCGACCCGCCGCGGGACCGACGACCGGTTGGACGCCAGCAGCCGGCCCAATGCCGACGAGCGGCTGGCTCTGAAGAAGGCCCGCCGCCAGCCGCAGAGCGACGAGGAGCTCCAGCTCGAGCGCGCGGCCCCCGAGTAGCTGTCGATGGCGCAGCTGAAGACGGCCGGCCGGGCCGGGATCGCCGCCGCGGCCCGCACCGTGGTGAAGGTCGGCTCGTCCTCGCTGACCTCCCGCGGCCGGTTGCAGCCGAGCCGGCTGGACGCCCTGGTCGACGTCCTGGCAGCCCGGCGGGCCGCCGGCCAGCAGGTCGTGCTGGTGTCCTCCGGGGCGATCGCGGCCGGCATGGCGCCGCTGGGGCTGAGAACCCGTCCCCGGGACCTGGCCACCCAGCAGGCCGCGGCCAGCGTCGGGCAGCTGCTGCTCGCCGAGCGGTACGCCACCTCCTTCGCCCGGCACGGACTCACCGTCGGCCAGGTGCTGCTGACCGCCGACGACCTGCACCGGCGCGGCTCCTACCGCAACGCCGTCCGCACCCTGGAGCGGCTGCTCGCGCTCGGCGTGATCCCGATCGTGAACGAGAACGACACGGTGGCCACCCACGAGATCCGCTTCGGCGACAACGACCGGCTGGCCGCCCTGGTGGCCCATCTCGTCGGTGCCGACCTGCTGGTTCTGCTCACCGACACGCCCGGC
>NZ_DASVSG010000160.1:0-14102 GCF_036388195.1 Jatrophihabitans sp.
GGCCCAACTCCGCCAGCAGCGCTGCTTCCCACGGCGCGCCATCGGCCGCGCTGGCCACCGCTATCGTCACCGGCCACCACCCGCGCAGCTGGCCAGCGCATCCGACGGTGGCTCCGGCTGCTCACCGGGCGACAGCACGCCAGCCCGGATCACCGCACCGTCCAGATCCAGCGAGGACACGACCCGTTTGGCATCAGCAGCGGACACCCGGACGACCAGCAGCGCGCCGGTTGCCGACCCGAAGGCGGAGCCGGCCGCCTTGTCCGCGCTCTGGACCGGCACACCGCTGAGCAGCACCAACCCGCGGCAGCTCTTGGTGCTGAGCCAGAGGGTGATCCGCTGGCCACGGCTGATCTGCGGCGCGTTCTCGGGTCGCATCGGGATGGTCACCGTCACGCCCGGCTCCGGATCGGCCAGCTCTGCCGCCGCGAGCAGCTCGCCGGCATGCAGCGACCGGCGCACGGTCCGTCCGGCGACCGCGACGTCAGCGCCGAGGTACCGCGATGTCGCGGCGCCAAGCTGCACCCGGACCGGGTGAAGGTCGGCCCCGGTGAGCACCGTGCCAGCGGCGACGTCGCGGCTCAGCGACCAGACCGGCTGCCGGCGGTCGGCCGAGGACACCACCACCGATCCCAGCAACACCGCTGCCAGGACCAGGGCGACGCCGCCGACGAGCCGGGGATCCAGCCAGCGTGGCGGGATCAGCCGGCGTGGCGTCGGGGACGCCGCCGGAGCAGCAGGGGGCAGTGACGTATCGGTCATAGCGCTACATCTTGCATGAGCCGCTGAGGACGGGCGTGCGCAGCCGGGTGAAACCTGTGGACAACTAGGCCGAGAAACCCGCGGAAGCTGCCACACTGACCTGCGAGCCGGTGGGATTGCCTTCGATATCGTCGGCTTGAACACGCACGACGGAGAAGAGTCGACGATGACACAACCACGATTTCTGACCCTCAGCGACGTGGCCGAGGTCCTCAACATCTCGGCATCCCAGACCTACGCCCTGGTCCGTTCGGGTGAGCTGTCGGCCATCAAGATCGGCGGGCGAGGCCAGTGGCGAGTCGAGCGTGAGCAGCTGGAGTCCTACATCTCACGCATGTATGACCAGACCAAGCAGTTCGTAGCCGAACACCCCTTCATCGACTCCGCCGCCGACTGAGGCAGCGACTCGGCCGGGGCATCGCTCAGCTGTCGCGGCGCAGCACCGCGAGCGCGCTGATCGGCAGCACCAGCACCTCCCGCACCTCCTCCCGCCGGCGCGGCTCGCCCGCGGCATGCACCGCGAACTCGACGAAATCCGAGCCCACCCGGTCCACGGTGCCGTCGAGAACGGTGGAATCGATCAGGCAAGCCCGCAGCACCGAGCGATCCCGGGCGAGCCCGCGCAGCGCACGGCCGATACCGAGCCTGGCATCCAGCGCCGATCCCGGCGTCCCCGCTGGCCGCCCCAGGCCGGCAATGGAGACGATGGCCGCGGTGGCCAGGAATGCCTCCCGGCCGGCGTCCTCATCCAGCAGCAACCAGCCGGCGCCGAGCGCGCTCAGCCGGCCGGTGAGCACCATGCCGCCCAGGCAGCGCACCCGAACCGCCGCGCCCAACGCCGGCCGCAACCGGCTCGCCAGGTCCAGTCGCGAGGTTTCGAGCCGGGTGAGTTCGGCGACCTCGGTGTCGCGCTCGGCCGTCAACAGGGCCTGGGCCTGTGCCTCCAGATCGGCGAACAGGTCGTCCCAGCGCATGGGCATCCTCCGGTTGACAGCTGCCGCTCCCGGCGCATCGGCGGCCAGGCGCGGCGAATTGTGCCTGAGGCGGGCGCTGACACGACGACCGGGCCGCCCCTCGCCTCGAGGGACGGCCCGGTCGTGGCAGGCAACGCCGCCGTGCATCAGCTCCCGCCTTCGTCGGCGCCGCGCGCATCAGCGCACGTTGCCGTCAGTGTCGCCATGCATCAGCTCCCGCCTTCGTCAGCGCCGCCGCGCATCAGTGGTGATGGAAGGCGTGCACCACCGCGTGGCCCTTGCCCCGCGCGAGGAGGGCCCGGTTCACCGGCACGGTCGCCACGAACGCCACCGCGAGCGCTACCGCGAGGCTGCCCCAGAACAGCAGGTCAGCCAGCCCGGATTCCATCGCGCCCGGCACGGCAAGGAGCACAGCGTTGTCCACGATCTCCATGGTCAGGATCGACAGGGTGTCAGCGGCGAGCGCAACCTTGACGGCCTGCCGCCGGGATAACCCGGCACGCAGGACGGCGCTCATGGTCAGCCCGTAGCCGAAGGCGAAGGCCAGCAGGACCGCCAACGCGATCGACGGGCCGTTGCTCCATCCCCACCAGGTGGCCAGCGCCATCCCGAGGACCTCCCCGATGGCGCAGCCGGTGAGGCAGTGCAGCGTCGCCGACATGGCTGATCGGGTCAGGTCCCGGCCACTCTGCGCCGCAGCGTGATGCTGATGCCCCTGATCCTGCACGGCGATGGCCACTGGGTGACCGTGGTCTTGTTTCGGGTCAGTCATGCGCCTGTTCCTTCTTGCTCCAGCCGACAGCGCGCGATCGGGATGCTGCGATGCGCCGGCTCGGGGTACGCGCCCCTGCTTGCTTCAGACAACAGGTATACGCCGGCCTATGGGCCTCTGTCAAATACCCCTAGGGGGTATCTTAGAAGACCATCGGACAGAGGAACAGCTACCGAGGTCGGGTGAGCCCGCGTGTCAGGCCGGGGCTGTCCACAGCCACTTGACCACATGTAACCACTGCCGTATGCATGTAAACGAAAGCAAACGAAGGGAAGCTGATGAATAGCAGCAGCCGGTATCGCGTCTGTCTCACGGTGCTGGGCACGGCATACGTGCTGCGGACGTGCGTTCCGCACCCGATGGCGCTGGCCAGCCGCCTGCGGTCACCGCGCGCCTGGGTCGCGGAGGTCGGCCCGGACGCCGCGGCAGGCGCGCTGGCCGGCGGGCTGCTGTGGCTCGTCGCGTTGTGGGTGGCCTGCGCCCTGGCAGCTGCCGCGGTATCGCTGCTCCCCGGGAGGCTCGGCCGCCTGGGCCACGCGGTGGCCCACCGCGTGACGCCCGCTGCGCTGCGACGGGTGGTGATCACGGCAGCCGGCACCTCGATCCTGCTGAGCCCGGTTCCCGCGCTGGCCGCTCCGGCCACCGGGGGCGCACCAGCGCCGACGGGCGCCGCATCGGTGCTACCGCCGCTCGGATGGCCCACCGACCAGCAACCGTCCACCAACCCGCACACCGAGCCGGCGCCGCTCACCCCTCCGCGCCCGTCCGGCGATCCAGCCCCGTCCAGCCATGCGACAACCGACCGGGTGACGGTCCGCCCCGGCGACTCCCTCTGGTCCATCACCGCTGACCGCCTGGGCGGGGCTCCGTCGGCGGCTCGCATCCAGGCCGAATGGCCGCGCTGGTACGCGGCGAACCGGCAGGTGATCGGCGCTGATCCGAACCTGATCCGGCCCGGCGTCAGCTTGCAGGCGCCCGGCCCTGCCCGGACGGACACCGGAGCATGACGATGCCCGCGCTGCCTGCGACGCTGGACGACGAGCTCGACCAGCCGGCACTGCTGCACCCGCGCGGCGGGACCCGGCAGCCCCTGACGCTCCGGCCGGCCCCTCGCCGGGAGCCGCCGTTCGACGACGAGCAGCCGGCGCCATGCCTGAGCCTGGTGAGCCCACTGGACCAGCCGCTCCCCTTCGACACCCTGGACCCGGCCGCGCCCTTCACCCTGCGGGTGCGACCGCCGGCCGATCCCTTCGCGGTCCGGCCCACCGGGCGGCACGAGCTGCCCGAACCCACCGTGCTGGCCAGACGGCTGGTGATCGGCGTCATCGAAACCGTCACCGGGCGACGCTCGGCGGCCCAGCTGCGCCACCACACCAGCCCGACCGTGCAGGCAGGGCTGGCCCGCGACGCCGGTCGGATCAGCCGGCTGGGCACCGCCCAGCGTCCGGCCGCTCTGCATTCGCTACATGTCATCGAGCCTGCCGACGGGGTGGCCGAAGTGGCTGCGGTGCTGCGGGTCGGTGACCGCTTCCGGGCGCTGGCGCTGCGCCTGGAGGGATTGGACGGCCGATGGCGGTGTGTCCGCCTGCAGATCGGCTGAGCCGGGCGGCGAAGGAACCACTCAAAACGGGGGTGTTTCTTCGCCGCCCGGTGCGCTGCTGCCCTAGTCGGATCTCAGCGCTTGCGCTTGTTGCCCCGGCTCCCCCGGTTCGGGTTGGCCCGCCGTTGCTTCGCCGCACCCGCCCGGCTGCCGGCGGCCGGCGCGCTGCCACCCTCGACGTGCACCTCGGGAGTGTCCGATCCCAGCGCCGGGGCGCTGTAGGTCAGCGGCGCGGTCTCCGACCTCGGACGGCCCAGGCCCTTGGCCGAGATCTGCGGGTGATCCTCCGGCTCCGGCCGGCTCGCCATGGCGGCCAGCACCCCTTCGGCATCCAGCTCGGCGGGCTCGGCATCCTCGAACGGCGCCGCCTCGGCGGCCGGCGGCTGGTCGCCCTCGATCTGCACCTCGAGGTTGAACAGGAACCCGACGGACTCCTCCTGGATGGCGTCCATCATCGCGGAGAACATGTCGAAACCCTCCTTCTGGTACTCGACCAGAGGGTCTCGCTGGGCCATCGCACGCAGCCCGATGCCTTCCTGCAGGTAGTCCATCTCGTACAGGTGCTCGCGCCACTTGCGGTCCAGCACCGACAGCAGCACCCGGCGCTCGAGCTCGCGGGTGACCTCTTCGCCGAGCTCGGCCTCGCGCTGGTCGTAGGCGGCCTGGGCGTCGGCCACGATCTCCTCGACCAGGAACTCACGGGTCAGGTCGTTGCGCTCGCCACCGGCGGTCTTGATCGCCTCGTCCAGGGTCAGCGAGATCGGGTACAGCGTCTTCAGCGCGACCCACAGCTGCTCCAGGTCCCACTCCTCCGGGTAGCCCGAGGAGGTCGCGCCCACGACGTAGGAGGTCACCACCGAGGTGATCATCGGACGGATCTGGTCGCTGAGGTCAGCGCCGGAGAGCACCTGCCGGCGCTCGTCATAGATCACCGTGCGCTGCTTGTTGAGCACCTCGTCGTACTTGAGGACGTTCTTGCGGATCTCGAAGTTCTGCTGCTCGACCTGGGTCTGGGCGGACTGGATCGCCTTGGACACCGTCTTGTTCTCGATCGGGGTGTCCTCGGGCAGCCGGAGCATGTTCATGATCATGGCGATCCGGTCGCCGTTGAAGCGGACCATCAGGTCATCGCCGAGGGAGAGGTAGAACCGGGACAGGCCCGGGTCGCCCTGGCGTCCGGAACGCCCGCGCAGCTGGTTGTCGATGCGGCGGGACTCGTGCCGCTCGGTGCCCAGCACGTACAGGCCACCCAGCGACACGACCTCGTCGTGCTCGCGGGCGTTGCGCTCCTTCGCCTTCTCCAGCGCCGCCGGCCAGGCCGCCTCGTACTCCTCCGGGGTGTCGCTCGGGCTCAGCCCCAGCTCGCGCAGCTCGCTGTCAGCGGCGAACTCCGGGTTGCCGCCGAGCATGATGTCGGTGCCGCGCCCGGCCATGTTGGTGGCGACGGTGACCGCGCCCTTGCGCCCGGCCATGGCCACGATCGCGGCTTCCCGGTCGTGCTGCTTGGCGTTGAGCACCTCGTGCGGGATGCCCCGGCGCAGCAGCAGGTTCGCCAGGATCTCCGACTTCGCCACGCTGGCGGTGCCGACCAGGACCGGCTGGCCCTTCTCGTGCCGCTCGGCGATGTCATCGACCACCGCGGCGAACTTGGCGTCCTCGGTCTTGTAGATCAGGTCGGTGTCGTCGTTGCGGATCATCGGGCGGTTGGTCGGGATCGGCACCACGCCCAGCTTGTAGATCTGGTGCAGCTCGGCAGCCTCGGTCTGCGCGGTGCCGGTCATCCCGGAGAGCTTCTTGTACAGCCGGAAGTAGTTCTGCAGCGTGATGGTGGCCAGCGTCTGGTTCTCCTGCTGGATCTGCACGCCCTCCTTGGCCTCGATGGCCTGGTGCATCCCCTCGTTGTAACGCCGGCCGGCCAGCACCCGTCCGGTGAACTCGTCGACGATCAGCACCTCGCCGGTGCGGACGATGTAGTCCCGGTCGCGCTTGTAGAGCTCCTTGGCCTTCAGGGCGTTGTTCAGGTACCCCACCAGCGGCGTGTTCGCGGCCTCGTAGAGGTTGTCGATCCCGAGCTGGTCCTCGACGAACTCGACGCCGGCCTCGGTGACCGCGATGGTCCGCTTGCCCTCCTCGACCTCGTAGTGCTCGTCCCTGCGCATCCGCGGCGCCAGCCGGGCGAACTCCGGGTACCAGCGCTGGTTCTCATCGGCGGGGCCGGAGATGATCAGCGGGGTCCGGGCCTCGTCGATCAGGATCGAGTCGACCTCGTCGACCACGGCGTAGTTGTGGCCGCGCTGCACCAGGTCCTCCAGCGACCAGGCCATGTTGTCGCGCAGGTAGTCGAAGCCGAACTCGTTGTTGGTTCCGTAGGTGATGTCGCAGGCATAGCTGGCCCGCCGTGCGTCCGGCGTCATGTTGGACAGGATCTTGCCCACCGAGAGCCCGAGGAACCGGTGCACCCGGCCCATCCAGTCGGCGTCACGGGAGGCCAGGTAGTCGTTGGTGGTGACCACGTGCACCCCGTCCCCGGAGAGCGCGTTCAGGTAGGCCGGCAGCGTGGAGACCAGCGTCTTGCCCTCACCGGTCTTCATCTCGGCGATGTTGCCCAGGTGCAGCGCGGCGCCACCCATCAGCTGCACCTTGTAGTGGAACTGCCCCAGCGTGCGCCGGGCGGCCTCCCGGACCACCGCGAACGACTCGGGCAACAGCTCGTCGAGGGTCTCGCCCTCGGCGAAGCGGGCCTTGAACTGATCGGTCAACGCACGCAGCTCGGCGTCGGTGAGATCGACGTAATCCTCTTCGAGGCCGTCGATATGATCAGCGATGGACGTCAGTCGCCGGACGATCTTGCCCTCGCCCGCGCGCAGTAACCTGTTTAGCACCACGCGGACATGCTACTTGGCTCCCGCCCGGTGCAGGATTTGAATGTCCGATCTGGCACGGTGGGGGGCTATGGCGGAGTGGAACGGGGTCGAGCTCGAGGGTTTGGTGCTGCACTCCGGACGGCTGACGCTGCGGCCGTGGCAGGCCGACGACGCCGCGGCGGTGCACGCCGTGCTGGCCGACGAGCGGATGCACGGGCACCTGCCGCTGCCCTGGCCCTACCTACCCGAACATGCCCGCAGTTTCGTCACCAAGCACGGCGGGGTGGGCCGCGCCGAGGGCAGCCGGCTGGACTGCGCCCTGGCCGAGAACACCAGCGGCCGGCTGATCGGCGGCGCCACCCTGCAGCTGCCCTCGGCCTATGACGCCGGCAGCGCCGAGATCGCGTACTGGGTGGGCGTCGCCGACCAGGGCCAGGGCTACGCCATCGAGGCTGCCCGGACGCTGGCGCGCTTCGGCTTCGCTCACGGCCTGCCGCGGATCCAGATCCGGTGCACGGTGCCGAACCTCGCCTCCGCCGTGGTGGCCATGCGGGCCGGCTTCGGCTTCGAGACGGTCAGCCGGGCCACCCTGCGCAGCCCCGGCGGCTCACCGCTCGATGCCGCCGTCTTCGCCCGGACCGCCACCGACCCGGACGAGCCGGTCGCCGAGTCCTGGCCGGAGCTCGAGCCGGTCAGCGACGGCGTGGTCACCGTCCGCCCCACCGCCCCGGACGACTGGCCGGTGCTGCTGGCCGAGGCCACCAACGAGGCCGCCCTGCGGTGGGGGTTCCACGCCAAGCCGATGCCCGAGAGGGCCGCCATCCAGCTCGCCGCCCGGGCGGGGCTGGACCGGCTGGTCAGCGCCCAGAACCTGCTGCTGATCTGCGAGGCCGCCACCGGCGCGGGCGCCGGGATCCTGAGCCTGCGCCGGTTCGGGCCGCCGGACGTGGTGGGCATCGGCTACGGGGTGCTGCCGGAGTTCCGGGGCCGCGGCTTCACCACCCGGGCGCTGCGGCTGCTGGCCGGCTGGGCGTTCAGCCGGACCCCGATCGTCCGGCTGGAGCTCGGCTGCAAGATCGACAACGTGGCGTCGGCCCGGGTGGCGCTGGCCGCCGGCTTCGTCCAGGAGGGCCGGCGGGCCGGCCGGCTCCGCAACCCCGATGGCAGCTACAGCGACGAGCTGGTCTTCGGGCTGGTGCGCCCGCAGGCCTGAGACCCGGCCGTGCCCGGGCGGCCCCGCGCCGGGCGGCAGGGGGCAGTTCAGGTACAGCCGGTGCTTGGCGATGTGACGTCAATCCAGGTACAGCCGGTGCTTGGCGATGTACTGCACGACCCCGTCCGGCACCAGGTACCAGACCGGCCGGCCTGCCTGGACCCGCTGCCGGACCGCCGAGGACGAGATGGCCATCGCGGGCACGTCCAGCAGGGTGACGATGTCGGGAGGCAGGTGGTCGCCGGACAGGTGGTAGCCCGGGCGCGTCACCCCGACCAGGTGGCACGTGCGGAACAGGTCGTCGGCGTCCTTCCAGGACAGGATGGCCTGCAGGGCGTCGGCGCCGGTGATGAAGAACATCTCCGCTCCCGGCCGGATGGCCGCGATGTCGCTCACCGTGTCCACCGTGTAGGTCGGGCCCGGGCGGTCGATGTCCACCCGGCTGACCCAGAACCGCGGGTTGGACGCGGTGGCCACCACGGTCATCAGGTAGCGGTGCTCGGCCGGGCTCACCTCCCGCTCGGCCTTCTGCCACGGCTGACCGGTCGGGACGAAGACCACCTCGTCGAGGTCGAACAGGTCGGCCACCTCGCTGGCCGCGACCAGGTGGCCGTGGTGGATCGGGTCGAAGGTGCCGCCCATGATGCCCACCCGGCGCGGCTTGCCGTCCACCGGAAGGACCGCCGGCCAGCTCTCGGGGTCGGACTGAGCAGTCATGGCGGGCATCCTAAGGGCCGTGCCTCCCGGCGCCCGCCAGGCTGGCTAACGCTGGGCGACGGTGCTCGGGGTGATCGGCGCGGGCAGGATCGACTCGCCGGTCAGCCAGCGGTCGACACCGGCCGCGGCCGAGCGGCCCTCGGCGATCGCCCAGACGATCAGGCTCTGGCCACGCCCCATATCGCCGGCCACGAACACGCCGTCGACGTTGGTGGCGAAGCCGGCGTCCCGGGCGACGGCGCCGCGATCGGTGAGCTGCACCCCGAGGCCGTCCAGCAGCTCGTTGCGCTCCGGGCCCAGGAAGCCCATCGCCAGCAGCACCAGCTCGCATTCCAGGTCGAACTCGCTGCCGGGCACCTTCTGGAACCGGCCGTCGACCAGCTCGACCTGGTGGGCGCGCAGCGCGCGCAGGTTGCCCTGGTCATCACCGAGGAAGCACTCGGTGTTCACGGCGAACACCCGCTCGCCGCCCTCCTCGTGGGCCGAGGCGGTCCGGTACATCAACGGCCAGGTCGGCCACGGGTGCTCCTCGGACCGGGCGGCCGGCGGCCGGGCCAGGATCTCGAACTGGTGCACCGAGACCGCGCCCTGCCGGTGCGCGGTGCCCAGGCAGTCGGCGCCGGTGTCACCGCCGCCGATGATCACCACCCGCTTGCCGGCTGCCGAGATCGGCGGAGTGTCGTACTCCCCCTGCTGCACGCGGTTGGCCAGCGGCAGGAACTCCATCGCCTGGTAGACGCCGGTGAGCTCGCGGCCGGCGATCGGCAGGTCGCGCCAGGCCGTGGCGCCGCCGGCCAGCAGCACCGCGTCGTAGTCCTCGCGCAGCTGCTCGACGGAGATGTCCACCCCGACGTTGACCCCGGTGCGGAACTCGGTGCCCTCGGCGCGCATCTGCTCCAGCCGCCGGTCGATCACCCGCTTCTCCATCTTGAACTCCGGGATGCCGTAGCGCAGCAGGCCGCCGATCCGGTCGGCGCGCTCGAGCACGCTCACCTGGTGGCCCGCGCGGGTCAGCTGCTGCGCCGCGGCCAGGCCCGCCGGTCCGGAGCCCACCACCGCCACCCGCTTGCCGGTCGGCCGGCTGGCCGGCAGCGGCGTCACCCAGCCGTTGTCCCAGGCGTGCTCGATGATCTCCTTCTCGACCTGCTCGATGGTCACCGGGTCCTGGCTGATCCCCAGCACGCAGGACGCCTCGCACGGCGCCGGGCAGAGCCGGCCGGTGAACTCCGGGAAGTTGTTGGTGGCGTGCAGCCGGTCGATGGCATCGCGCCACCGGTCGCGATACACCAGGTCGTTCCACTCGGGGATCAGGTTCCCCAGCGGGCAGCCGTTGTGGCAGAACGGGATGCCGCAGTCCATGCAGCGGCTCGCCTGGGTCCTGGTGACCGCGTCGTCGGCCGGTTCGTACACCTCGCGCCAGTCGGAGATGCGAACCGCGACCGGCCTGCGGCGTGGAAGCTCGCGGCCATGCTTGAGAAATCCGGTGACGTCGCCCACGGGGCCAGCCCTTCTCGTGGAGTTGCCTGCACACGGGACAACGCCGGCCCAGCGAAAGGATACGTGACGCCGCGTCGCAGCAGGCTGCCGTCGCGCGCCAGGCAGGTTCCCAGCCGCCCGGACAGCCGAGCATGGTCTGGACAGACAGCGGAGGGTCCGGACAGCCGCGCAGGGCCCGGACAGCCGAGCATGGTCTGAACAGACAGCGGAGCCGGGACCGGCCGCGGTGTCGCGGCCAGCCCCGGCTCCGGGCAGGGCTAGATCTCCGGTGATCAGGCAGTCGCCGGGAAGACCCCGAAGGTCGCCAGCCAGTCCTGGACGCCCTCGATGTCCACCCGCTGGTAGCCGCCGAGGTAGCGGCAGTTCTGGGTGTAGGTGTAGCTGGTCACGGTCACGATGTAGCCGTTGAGGAACGTCGGGCCACCCGAGTCACCGAAGCAGGTGCCGCCGGTGCCCCGGTTGTCGTTGGGGTTGCCGTTGAGCTGCAGGATCTGGTTGGTCAACTTCTGCCCCGGCTGCACCGCCATCCGGCGGATCAGCGGGTAACTCATCGGCTCCGGCTTCTGCGGGCCGGAGTCCGGCTTGCGCACCTCGGTGCCGTAGCCGACCGAGGTGAACAGCGTCCGGTTCAGCCGCGGCTGGGCGTAGGCGTCGAGGTAGTTCAGCGGAGCCAGGGTCGCCGGCTCGATGTTGGTGACCGGGCGGTCCAGCACGATCACGCCGACATCGTTCCAGTTGTCCAGGTCGGTGAAGCCGGAGTAGTCCGGGTGCGCGTAGGCGGTGCCGGACAGGAAGCCGGCGGCCTCGATCTCAGCCTGGGTGTAGCCGGTCTCCGGGTTGGCTGCGACCGGGTAGCCGGTCGGCGGCTCGTAGGCCACCACCGAACGGAAGTCGACCAGCGTCTTGCCGACGGTGTCCACCGTGCAGTGCGCGGCGGTGAGCAGGACGGTCGGGGTGACCAGCGTCGCGCTGCACCGGAAGCGGCCGTCCGGGCTGTAGAACAGGATCAGGCCCACGTTCGGGTGGCGGTTGCCGTCCGGCTCACCGCCGGTGATGGCCACAGCCGGGCTCATCGAGCCGATGGTGAGCCCGAGGATGACGAACAAGACGCCGAAGATGCGCCTCAGTCGAGATGTCATGGAATGCCTTTCCTCCGTGTGGGATGCCAAGAACGATCCCGCTGTCGCCGGGCATGCGGCGAACGCGGTGGTGCTCCCATTCGAACACCGATGACTGCGGCTGTCCATAGCTGACGCCGGGCAAGCTGAACGCTTCTGCAACGATCCGGTGGCGCCGGTCAGACTCGGACCTGGCCGTCGCCGAATACCACCCATTTGGTCGACGTGAGCTCGGTCAGCCCCATCGGCCCGCGGGCGTGCAGCTTCTGGGTGGAGATGCCGATCTCGGCCCCGAACCCGAACTCGGCGCCGTCGGTGAACCGGGTGGAGGCGTTGACCAGCACCGCCGCGGAGTCGATCCGGGACACGAAGCGGCGGGCGGTGTCGAGATTGGTGGTGATGATCGCCTCGCAGTGACCGGAGGACCACTGCCTGATGTGGCTGATCGCCTCGTCGACGTCGCCCACCACCCGTGCCGCGATCTCCAACGCGAGGTACTCGGTCTGCCAGTCGGCGTCGGTGGCCGGCCGGACCTCGGGGTCGGCTGCTGCGAAGTCGGCGTCGCCATGCACCAGCACGCCCTGCCCGCGCAGCGCCGAGACGATCCGGGGCACGAATTCGGCAGCTGCCGAGCGGTGTACCAGCAGCGTCTCGACCGTGTTGCAGACGCTGGGACGGGAGGTCTTGGCGTTCAGCACGATCCGCTCGGCGAGCTCCAGGTCGGCCTCGGCATCGACATAGATGTGCACATTGCCGATCCCGGTCTCGATCACCGGAACCTGGGAGTTCTCCACCACGTGGCGGATCAGGCCGGCGCCGCCGCGCGGGATGACCACGTCCACCAGGCCGCGGGCGCGCAGCAGGTGCCCGACGCTGGCCCGGTCGACGCCGGGCACCAACTGGATGGCGTCCTGCGGCAGCCCGGCCTTGGCGACTGCCTCCGACAGCACCGCCACCAGCGCCCGGTTGGAGGAGATGGCGCTGGCCGAGCCCCGCAGCAAGGCGGCGTTGCCGGATTTCAGCGCCAGCCCGGCGGCGTCGACGGTGACGTTGGGCCTGGCCTCGTACACCATCGCGACCACCCCGAACGGCACCCGGAGCTGGCGGATCTCCAGGCCGTTGGGCCGGGTGAAGCCCCGGATCACCTCGCCGACCGGGTCCGGCAGCGCCGCGACATCGCGCAGGCCCTGCGCCATCGCGGCAAGCCGGTCGGGATTCAGCGCCAGCCGGTCCACCAGCTGCTCGGCGGCGCCGTCCTCGCGCGCGGCGGCCACGTCGGCGGCGTTGGCGTCCAGCAGCTCGGTGGTGGCGGCGTCCAGCGCATCTGCCATCGCGTGCAGCGCCTGGTCCTTGGCGCCCCGGTTCAACGGCGCGAGCTCGAAGCTGGCCTGCCGGGCCCGGGCGGCCACCGCGCGGACCGCCTCCTCGCCGGGATCGGACGGGGCGCTGTGCGGGTGGTGCGTCATGGACTCCAGGGTATGCGCGCGCGCCGAGAGGGCACGCTGCCCGCGGCGGGCGGCATGGCCAGCCGGTTACAGGATGATCAGGTCGTCCCGGTGGACCGCTTCCCGGCGGAGGTCCGCGGGCAGGTCCCGGGTGGACCGGCCGAGCAGGTCGGGCAGGTCCTCGCTGTCGAAGGCCACCAGCCCCCGGGCCACCACGGCGCCGGCCGGGTCGGCCAGCTCCACCGGGTCACCGGCGGCGAAGTCACCGGTGACGGCGGTGATCCCGGCCGGCAGCAGCGACGCCCGGTTGCGCACCACCGCGGTGACCGCTCCGGCATCCAGCCACAGCCGCCCGCGCGGAGTGGTGGCATGGCGCAGCCAGAGCAGCCGGGCGGCCGTCCGCTGCCCGAGCGGCACGAAGTAGGTGCCGCCCACCCCGGCAAGCGCCTCGCCCACCGCGTCGGCGTGCGAGAGCAGCACCGGGATGCCGGCCCCGCCGGCGATCAGCGCCGCGTCGATCTTGGTGGACATCCCCCCGGTGCCGACGTCGGAGCTGCGTCCGCTGACCCGCACCGTGGCCAGCTGCTCCGGATCGCTCACCTGCTCGATCAGCGCCGCGCCGGGCTTGCGGGGGTCGGCGGTGTACAGGCCGTCGATGTCGGACAGCAGCACCAGCGCGTCCGCCCGGACCAGGTGCGCGACCAGCGCCGCCAGCCGGTCGTTGTCGCCGAAGCGGATCTCCTGGGTGGCGACGGTGTCGTTCTCGTTGACGATCGGCACCTGCCCGAGCTCGAGCAGCCGGCCGAAGGTGCGGAATGCGTTGCGGTAGTGACCGTGCCGGGTGACGTCGTCGACGGTCAGCAGCACCTGGCCGACGCCGAGGCCGTGGGCGCCGAAGAGCTGGGTGTAGTAGCCCATCAGGAGGCCCTGGCCGACCGACGCCGCCGCCTGCTGGGTGGCCAGGTCGCGCGGACGGCTGCGCAACGACAGCGGCGCCAGGCCGGCCGCGATGGCGCCGGAGGAGACCAGCACGACCTCGCGGCCGGCCGAGCGCTGCGCGCCGAGCACGTCGACCAGGGCGGTGAGCCGGCCGGCGTCAAGCCCCCCGGGCAGCGTCGTCAGGGAGGAGGAGCCGACCTT
>NZ_DASVSG010000161.1:0-11596 GCF_036388195.1 Jatrophihabitans sp.
TACCGGCAAATCTTCACCAGCAACGACCAACGCACCGCCGCCCTTGCACCCTGGCTCGAGCACTACAACACTGACCGACGCCACAGCGCACTCGCAGGGCACCCACCCGTCAGCCGGCTACCAACCTGATGGCCGAGTACAGCTAGCGGCTGTCCGGTTCCGGCCGCCGCTTGGGCCGCAGCTCGTCGAGATCGAGCACCCGGACGTGCAGGGTGTTGCGCTGCTGCAACGCCGCCCGGACCGCCCGGTGCAGGCCGTCCTCGAGGTAGAGCTCGCCCTCCCACTGCACCGCGTGCGGGAACAGGTCGCCGTAGAAGGTGGAGTCCTCGTCGAGCAGCTTGTCCAGCGCCAGCTCGCGCTTGGTGGTGGTCAGCTCGTCCAGGCGGACCGGCCGCGGCGCGACGTTGGCCCAGTCGCGGGTCGAGAACTTGTGGTCGGGGTAGGGCCTGCTGTCCCGCACCGCTTTAAAGATCACCGCAGATCACCGCGCACCTTCCGCTTCGAGCAGTGTCTACATCGCACGCCCGCCCAGCACCCTAACCGGTGTGGCGGCGTCCGCGGGCGATCGCCGGCAGGTCGGCACGTTCCCCTCCTTCTTCGGGGGCGGCCCACCTAAGATTGACAGGTGACCCCGGCGTGAGGAGGCGATGACTGTGAACGTGGAGGAGCGCAAGCTCGAGGTGCTGCGCGCGATCGTCGAGGACTTCATCGCCACCAACGAGCCGGTCGGCAGCAAGGCGATCGTCGAGCGGCACAACCTCGGGGTTTCCCCGGCGACGATCCGCAACGACATGGCGGCCCTGGAGGACGAGGGCCTGATCCACCAGCCGCACACCTCGGCGGGCCGGGTGCCGACCGATGCCGGGTACCGGATCTTCGTCGACCGGCTGACCTCGCTGAAGCCGCTGTCGGCAGCCGAGCGCCGGGCCATCGAGAAGTTCCTCGACACCGCCGTCGATCTGGACGGGGTGCTGCAGAACGCCGTCCGGGCGCTGGCCCAGCTGACCCGCAACGTGGCCGTGGTGCAGTACCCGTCGCTGTCGCGCTCGCGGGTCCGGCACATGGAGACGGTGCTGCTGAGCCCGTCCCGGCTGATGCTGGTGCTGATCACCGACACCGGACGGGTCGAGCAGCGGGTCGTCGAGCTGCCCTCCCAGGTGGAGCCCGACGACGTGGCCGACCTGCGCACCACGCTGAACGCCAAGCTCCGGGACCAGCGGCTGGCCGACGCGCCCGCGATCGTCGCCGAGCTGCCCGCCGCGGCGCCGGGGCACCTGGGCCCGCTGGTGAACATCCTCAGCGCGGTGCTGCTGGAGACGCTGGTCGAGCACCCGTCCGAGCGGGTGGTGATGGCGGGCTCGGCCAACCTGACCGAGCGCTCCCTGGACTTCCCGGCGATCCGGCCGGTGCTCGAAGCCCTGGAGGAGCAGGTGGTGCTGCTGCGGCTGCTGGACCAGGAGTCCACCGTCTCGGGCCAGGTGCTGGTCCGGATCGGCAACGAGAACGCCTACGAGGGGCTGCAGACCACCTCGGTGGTGTCGGCCGGCTACGGCCCGAGCGGCCTGGCCCTGGGCGGGGTCGGAGTGCTCGGTCCGCGCCGGATGGACTACGCGCACACGATGGCCCGGGTGGCCGCGGTGGCCCGCTACGTCGGCGACCTGCTGGCCGACGGCTGATCGGCTGCCGGCTGCCGGAACGGGCCGGCGTTTTCCGTACACTCGACCAGAGTGGTTGGCACTCAGGATTGCTGAGTGCCAGTAGAGACTGAGGTGAAAGCACCGGTGGCAGGTACCGTCCGGAACTACTACGGGCTGCTCAACGTCAGCAGCGACGCGACGGCGGAAGAGATCAAGCGCGCGTACCGCAAGCTCGCCCGCGAGTTGCATCCCGACGTCAACCCTGACCCGCAGGCGCAGGCCCGGTTCAAGGAGGTCACCGCCGCCTACGAGGTGCTGTCGGACCCGGAGAAGCGGCGGATCGTCGACCTCGGTGGCGATCCGCTGGCGCCCGGTGGCGGCGGGAACGGCAGCAACCCGTTCGGGGCCGGCTTCGGGGGCTTCGGCGACATCTTCGAGACCTTCTTCGGCGGCGCCGCCGGTGGCGCCCGCGGGCCGCGCAGCCGGGTTCGCCAGGGCGCGGACGCGCTGCTGCGGATCGACCTGAGCATGGCCGAGATGGCCTTCGGCGTGCAGAAGGAGATCGCCGTCGAGACCGCGGTGGCCTGCCAGACCTGCCACGGGGACGGCTGCGCCCCCGGGACCAAGCCCCGCACCTGCGACACCTGCGGCGGCCGGGGCGAGGTGCAGTCGATGCAACGCTCGATGCTCGGGCCGGTGATGACCACCCGGTCCTGCCCGGCCTGCGGCGGCACCGGCCAGCAGATCCCGTCCCCGTGCCCCACCTGTGCCGGCGAGGGCCGGGTACGGGCCCGGCGGACCATCAGCGTGGACGTCCCCGGCGGCATCGAGGACGGCATGCGGATCCGGATGACCGGCCAGGGCGAGGTCGGTCCCGGCGGTGGCCCCGCCGGCGATCTCTACATCGAGGTCACCGAACAGCCGCACGAGATGTTCACCCGGGAGGGCTCTGACCTGCACTGCACGCTGGCGGTGCCGATGACCGCCGCGGCGCTGGGCACCGAGCTGACCCTGACCACCCTGGATGCCGAGGAGCGGGTGGAGATCCGGCCGGGCACCCAGTCCGGCTCGGTGATCACGCTGCGCGGCAAGGGCGTCCCCCGGTTGCGCAGCACCACCCGGGGCGACCTGCACGTCCACGTCGAGGTGCGCACCCCGACCCGGCTGGACGACGCGCAGGAGAAGCTGCTGCGCGAGCTGGCGGAGCTGCGCAACGAGGACATCGGCCTCGGCGGCAGCCGGGGCGGGCTGTTCTCCAAGATGCGCGATGCCTTCGGCGCCCGCTGAGCTGCTGCCGTGATATCGCTGCTGTGACGCCGCCGCTCTTTCTGGTGCCCGACCTCGAGGACGGCGACACCATCGTGCTCACCGGAGCCGAGGCGTACCACGCCGCCACGGTGAAGCGGCTGGCGGTAGGCGAGCCGGCGCTGTTGGCCGATGGGCACGGCGGCCTGGCCGAGGTTCAGGTCAGCCGGGTGGGCCCGGACCGGGTGGTCTTCCAGGTGCGATCCCGGCGCTTGCTGGAGCGGCCGGAGCCCCGGCTGGTGGTGGTGCAGGCGCTGCCCAAGGGCGAACGGGCCGAGCTCGCGGTGGAGCTGCTCACCGAGCTCGGAGTGGACGAGATCGTGCCGTGGGCGGCCGACCGCGCGATCAGCCAGTGGAAGGGCGACCGGGCCGCCAAGGGCGTCGCCAAGTGGCAGCGGGTGGCTCAGGCGGCGGCCAAGCAGAGCCGCCGGGCCTGGATTCCGGCGATATCGGCGCTGGCCGGCAGCGCCGAGGTGGCCGGGCGGATCAGCGCCGCGCGGCTGGCGCTGCTGCTGTACTCCGGCGCCGACCAGCCGCTGACGCAGACCGCCGTGCCGGCCGTCGGTGAGGTGGTGCTGGTGGTGGGCCCCGAGGGCGGCCTGTCGCCGGCCGAGCTGGCGTTGTTCGGCGAGCACGGCGGCCGGCCGGTGCGGCTGGGCGCGGAGGTGCTGCGCACCTCTACGGCGGGCGCCGCCGCGCTCGCGGTGCTGTCGGCGACGGCGGGCCGCTGGGGCTGAGCGCGGGACCTGACAGGGCTGAGCGCGGGCCGGGGGGCTGGTCGCCGGCTGTCGGACCTCCGCGCTAGCGTCTGCTCATGGTGGATTGCCTGTTCTGCAAGATCGTCGCCGGCGAGATCCCGGCCACCGTGGTGCTCGACGGCGACGGCTGGCTGGCCTTCGAGGACATCGACCCCAAGGCGCCGGTGCACGTCCTGGTGGTGCCCAAGCGGCACCTGGCCGACATCGGCGAGCTGGGCACGGACCCGGCGGCCGCGGCCTCGCTGGTGGCCGGCATCGGCGCGGTGGCCCGCGAGCTGGGGCTCTCGGCCTACCGGACGGTGTTCAACACCGGCGCCGAGGCCGGTCAATCGGTCTTCCACACCCACGCCCATGTGCTCGGCGGGCGCAACCTGTCCTGGCCGCCGGGCTGACCTGCCGGCCAGAAATAACGGGTCGGCTTGGCCTGGACCGGAATAGTTCGCGGCATAACAGCAGTTTGGTTATGGCGACGGACGGGTAAACTGAGACCACTCAGCGTCCTCCAGTCTCCGCCGGAAGAAAGAAAGCAGCGCAGAAGCACTTGTCGGAACCGACACCAGCACGGCCACGCCAGCGAGTCCAGACCTCGTTCGTGGTGCCCGCAAAGCTGTCGATGGTGGCCCTGCTCGGCCCGCGCGACGAGCTGCTGAAGCTGATGGAAGCGCGGCTGGACTCCGAGATCCACGTGCGCGGCAATGAGATCACGGTGACCGGTCAACCCGGCGACAACGCCCTGGCTATCAGGCTCTTCGAGGAGTTGGTTCAACTTATGCAGTCCGGCCATGACCTGACCCCGGATTCGGTAGGCCGCACGCTAGGCATCCTGCAGGCCGACACCGAGCAGCGTCCGGCCGAGGTGCTCAGCCTGAACATCCTGTCCAGGCGCGGCAAGAACATCCGTCCCAAGACGGTGAACCAGAAGCGCTACGTCGATGCCATCGACGAGCACACCATCGTCTTCGGCATCGGCCCCGCCGGCACCGGCAAGACCTACCTGGCGGTCGCCAAGGCGGTGCAGGCGCTGCAGGCCAAGCGGGTCAACCGGATCATCCTGACCCGGCCGGCGGTCGAGGCCGGGGAGCGGCTGGGCTTCCTGCCCGGCACCCTGAACGACAAGATCGACCCGTACCTGCGGCCACTCATGGACGCCCTGCACGACATGCTCGACCCCGAGTCGGTGCCGCGGCTGCTGCAGGCCGGCACCATCGAGGTCGCGCCGCTGGCCTACATGCGCGGGCGGACCCTCAACGACGCCTTCGTGATCCTGGACGAGGCCCAGAACACCACGCCGGAGCAGATGAAGATGTTCCTGACCCGGCTCGGGTTCGGCTCCAAGATCGTGGTCACCGGCGACATCACCCAGGTCGACCTGCCCAACGGCAGCAAGTCCGGCCTGCGGGTGGTCCGTGACATCCTCAGCGACGTCGAGGACATCGAGTTCGCCTACCTCGACGCCAAGGACGTGGTGCGCCACCAGCTCGTCGGCAACATCGTCGAGGCCTACTCCAAGTACGACGACGCTATCTAGGGCTCTGGAGCCGGATGACTGAGCACCGCAGCACGGGGGCCGGGTCGGTCAGCGGAGTGCCCGGGTGAGCATCGAGATCAACAACGAATCAGGCGTCAGCGTGGACGAGCGGGCGATCGGCTCGGTCGCCCGGCACGTGCTGGACTCGCTCGGGATCAATCCGCTGGCAGAGCTGTCCATCCTGGTGGTCGACGAGGCGGCGATGTCGACGCTGCACAAGCAGTGGCTCGACCTGGACGGCCCGACCGACGTGATGGCCTTCCCGATGGACACCCTGGACGACAAGCCCGGCCTGGAGACCGATCCCGGTCCGTCGCTGCTGGGCGATGTGATCCTGTGCCCCGCGGTGGCCGCCAGGCAGGCCGAGGCGGCCGGCCACAGCACCGACGCCGAGCTGTTCCTGCTCACCACGCACGGCGTACTGCACCTGCTCGGCTACGACCACGGCGACCCCGAGGACGAGCGCGAGATGTTCCAGCTGCAGTCCCGGCTGGTCACCGGTTGGGTCAAGGCAACCGGCCGGGGCCCGGTCCGGACGCCGCTGCCCGGCACCGCCGGCGAGCAGCGCGGCTAGGGGCCGGATGAGCGGGTTGAGCGCTCCGGTGCGGGGTGGGCTGAGATGACCGGCATCTATCTGGTGCTGCTGGTCCTGGCGCTGGTGCTGGTGCCCGCCGCCGGAGCGCTGGCCGCGGTCGACGCCGCGCTGGCTCGGGTGTCGGTGGCCCGGGTCGAGGAGGAGTACGTCCGCGAGGGCCGGCGCGGCGCGGTGGCGCTGTCCAAGGTGCTCGGCGACCGGGCCCGGCACACCAACCTGCTCCTGCTGCTGCGGGTCGCCGCGGAGCTCACCGCCACGGTGTTCGCGACCGTCGTCGCCACCTCCGAGTGGGGGACGACCTGGCCGGTGGTGCTGCTCACCGTCGGGGTGATGGTGGTGATCTCCTACGTCCTGATCGGCGTCGGGCCGCGCACCCTGGGCCGCCAGCACGCCTATCCGGTGGCCCTGGTCGGCGCCGGGCCGGTGCTGCTGCTGGGGCGGATCTTCGGCCCGCTGGCCTCGCTGCTGATCCTGCTGGGCAATGCCATCACCCCCGGCAAGGGGCTGCGTGACGGCCCGTTCTCCTCCGAGGTCGAGATCCGGGAGCTGGTCGACCTGGCCGAGTCGCGCGGGGTGGTCGAGCGCGGCGAGCGGGAGATGATCCAGTCGGTCTTCGACCTCGGCGACACCATCGCCCGCGAGGTCATGGTGCCGCGCACCGAGGTGGTGTGGATCGAGAGCACCAAGGCGGTGCCGCAGGCGCTGGCGCTTGCCCTGCGGTCGGGGTTCAGCCGGATCCCGGTGGTGGCCGACAACGTCGATGACGTCGTCGGGGTGGTGTACCTCAAGGACCTGGTGCGCCGCGCCCAGGACCAGGAGCGGGCCCGCCAGACCAAGCTGGACGAGGTGATGCGGCCCCCCGTCTTCGTTCCCGAATCCAAGCCGGTGGACGAGTTGCTGCGCGAGATGCAGGCCACCTACACCCACCTGGCCATCGTGATCGACGAGTACGGCGGCACCGCCGGGCTGGTGACCATCGAGGACATCCTGGAAGAGATCGTCGGCGAGATCCGCGACGAGTACGACGTCGAGCGGCCGCCCGTGGAGGAGCTCGACGACGGGTCGCTGCGGCTGACCGCCCGGCTGCCGGTCGAGGACCTCGGCGAGCTGTTCGGGGTCGACCTGCCCCGCGGCGATGATGTCGAGACCGTGGGTGGGCTGCTGGCGCAGTTGCTCGGCCGGGTGCCGATCGCGGGCTCCTCGGCCACCGCCTACGGCCTGCAGCTCACCGCCGAGAGCGTGGGCGGCCGGCGCAACCGGATCGACACGGTGCTGGCCCGGCGGCTGGACGAGCCGGACCACCGCGAGGACGAGGATGGCTGAGCCGTCGGGCAGTCCGGAGCAGGGGGGCTCGGCGCAGGACAGGTCTGGGCAGGGCGGTCCAACGCAGGGAAGGTCGCTGCAGGGTGAGGACGCGAAGCTGGTGACCCTGGCGCGCGCCACCCGGGCCCGTACCGGCGCCGCCCAGGGCGCTGCCGTCCGCGACACCGACGGGCGGACGTACGCGGCGGCGACCGTGGCGCTGCCGTCGCTGCGGCTGTCAGCGCTGCAGGTGGCGGTGGCGATGGCGATCTCGTCCGGGGCTCCGGGCCTGGAGGCCGCGGTGGTGCTGTCACCCGGCGCCGAGGCCGACCCCGAGGGCGCCGCGGCGGTGGCCGAGCTGGCGCCGTCGGCTCCGGTGTACCTCGTCGACGAGCGCGGCCGGCTGGCCTAGGCCTGCCCGCCCGGCACTGCTCGTCGGCGAGACGGCGACAGGGCGGAAAACCCGGTGCCGCGGTGCTGAGAGAATGGCCGGGTGAATCAGGTCGAGGATGGTTACCGCTCCGGCTTCTGCGCGTTCGTCGGCCGGCCCAATGCCGGCAAGTCCACCCTGACCAACGCGCTGGTCGGCTCCAAGATCGTGATCACCAGCGACAAGCCGCAGACCACCCGCCGGGCCGTCCGGGGAGTGCTCAGCCGCCCGGACGGCCAGCTCGTGATCGTCGACACCCCGGGCCTGCACCGGCCCCGCACGCTGCTGGGCCAGCGGCTCAACGACGTGGTGCACGACGCGCTGGCCGAGGTGGACGTGGTCGGCTTCTGCGTGCCGGCGAACGAGAAGATCGGGCCTGGCGACCGGTTCATCGCCACCGAGTTGCAGGCGCTGAAGGCCCCGGCGATCGCGGTCGTCACCAAGACCGACACCGTGGGCAGGCAGCGGGTCGCCGAGCAGTTGCTGGCGGTCAGCCGGCTCGGTGAGTTCCTCGACATCGTCCCGGTGTCGGCCCGGGCCGGCGATCAGGTCGAGCTGCTGGCCGACCTGCTGATCTCCCGGCTGCCCGTCGGCCCGCAGCTCTACCCGGACACCATGACCACCGACGAGTCCGAGCAGAGCCGGGTCGCCGAGCTGATCCGCGAGGCGGCGCTGGCCGACGTCCGCGACGAGTTGCCGCACTCGATCGCGGTCACCGTGGAGGAGATGAACCCGCGGTCGGGCGCCGCAGCCGAGGGCCGGCTGCCCCTGATCGACATCTTCGCGACCCTGCACCTGGAGCGCTCCAGCCAGAAGCCGATCATCCTGGGCAGCGGCGGCGCCCGGCTGAAGCGGATCGGCACCGAGGCCCGGCACGGTATCGAGCAGCTGCTGGGCCGGCGGGTCAACCTGAACCTGCACGTCGCGGTGATGGGGGAGTGGCAGCGGGACCCCAAGAAGCTCGATCGGCTGGGCTTCTAGACAGTGCTGAGCCGCTATCGCGCCGCGTTCTCCCTGCCCGGGACGCTGGAATTCTCCGCAGCCGGGTTCCTGGCCCGGATCACGCTGGCCATCTACCCGATCGCGATCGTCCTGATCATCTCCGGCCGTACCCATTCCTACGGCTACGCCGGCGTGGTCAGCGGCAGCTACGTCGTCGGCGGGGCGGTCGGCAACCCGATCGCCGCGGTGCTGGTCGACAAGCTCGGACAGCACCGGGTGCTGCCGGGGTTCCTGATCGCGCACCTGCTCTCGACCGCTCTATTCGGCGCGCTGATCACGGTGCACGCGCCGCTCTGGACGCTGCTGCCGCCCGCGGTGCTGATGGGCATCACCATGCTCAACATCGGCGCGCTGGTGCGGGCCCGGTGGTCCCACGTCTGGCCGGGGGACGCTCCCGAGCGCTCGACCGGCTACTCGGTCGAATCCACCCTGGACGAGCTGATCTTCGTCCTGGGCCCGCTGGTGGCCACCGTGCTGGCCCTGCACACCCACCCGCTGGTGACCTTGGGGCTGGCGCTGCTGGTGATCAGCACGGGAACCATGTGGCTGGCCGGGCTGCGGTCCACCGAGCCACCGGTCCGGCCCAGGGCGGTCGGCGAGCGGCACGACTTCGCCCTGCGTTACCGGGGGATGGCGCTGATCACCTGGTCGATGGTGTTCATGGGCGCGGTGTTCGGCAGCGCCGAGGTGACCATGGTGGCCTTCTGCGGCCAGCTCGGCGACCGCGCTGCCGCCGGCTGGGTGGTGGCCAGCTTTGCCGGTGGCAGCGCGGTGTCGGCGCTGTTCTACGGCGGCCGGCACTGGCGGTCGTCGTTGCTGCGCCGGTTCGTGATCAGCGCGGTGCTGTTCGGGGTGATGCCCTTCCTGTACTTCGCCGCCACCACCATCCCGGCGCTGGCGGTGTGTGCCGGGGTGGTCGGGTTGGGCATCGCGCCCACCCTGATCGGCGCGTTCGGCCTGGTCGACCAGATCGTGCCGACCAGCTCACTCACCGAGGGGCTGACCTGGATCGGGACCGGCCTGTCGGTCGGCTACGGGCTGGGCGCGGCGGTGGTCGGTGGCATCGCCGACCGGCACGGCGCCCGGTTCGCGTTCTCGCTGCCGGTCGGCTGTGCGCTGGCCTCGGCGGTGTTCGCGATGCTGCTGGCCGCCCGGCTGCGCACCACCGCGGCGTCTGACCGTCCAGTGACCGCCGTCCGCTAGCTGTAATGCCCAGCACGGTCACCGCACAGCGCGCACGGCCAGTCCTGTCTGCGACAGCGCCGGATCTGGGACGATGGACGGGTGCCGCTCTACCGTGACGAAGCCGTGGTGCTGCGCGTCCACAAGCTGGGCGAGGCAGACCGGATCGTCACGCTGCTGACCCGCCGGCACGGCCGGATCCGGGCGGTCGGCAAGGGCGTGCGGCGAACCACCTCGCGCTACGGCGCCCGGCTGGAGCCCGGCAGCCACATCGACGTGCAGCTGCACACCCGGACGGCGGTGCCGGACGCCGAGCGCGGGCATCCGCGACACCACGGCCTGGACCTGATCACCCAGGTGGAGTCGGTCGACAACTACGGCGCCCGGCTGGCGTCGGACTACCCGGCCTGGACCGCGGCGGTGGCGATCTGCGAGACCGCCGAGCGGCTGACCTCCGAGGAGGGGGAGCCCGCGCTGCGGCAGTACCTGCTGGTGATCGGAGCGCTGCGGTCACTGGCCGACCGCGAGCACGAGGCGGCCATGATCCTGGACGCCTTCCTGATCCGGTCGATGTCGCTGGCCGGCTGGGAGCCGGCGCTGGCCGAGTGCGCGGTGTGCTCGGCGCCCGGACCGCACGGCGCCTTCAACGTGCCGGCCGGTGGCGCGGTCTGCCCGAACTGCCGCCCGCCCGGTTCGGTGCGGCCCCAGGCCGGGTCGCTGAGCCTGATGGCGGCGCTGCTGTCGGGCAACTGGGCCGGCGCCGAGGCTGCCGCGGTGGACCTGCGCCGCGAGGCCAGCGGCCTGATCGCCGCCCACCTGCAATGGCACCTCGAGCGCGGCATCCGATCGCTGCCGCTGGTGGACCGCTGAACCTGCCCGCTCAGCAGGTCGTTGCCGCCCGTACTTCCGGCAGCCGCGGTGATCGTTGTCCGCCCAGCAGGGCGACCCGCCGGCCCACACCCTGCTACGAGGCCAACGATCGGCCGCGTGGACAACGTGCCGTACTACGGTGGCCCCATGCCTGCCCGTCGCTCGTCCTGGCCGGACCCGCCGCCGCACCCGAGCGGCGCCCAGCCTCCGGACATCCCGGCCGGCCTGCTGCCCAAACACGTCGCGATCGTGATGGACGGCAACGGCCGGTGGGCCAACAGCCGCGGCCTGCCCCGCACCGAGGGACACCGAGCGGGCGAGGCGGCCCTGATGGACGTCCTCTTCGGCGCCATGCAGCTCGGCGTCCCGGTGATCTCGGCCTATGCCTTCTCGACCGAGAACTGGCGCCGCTCGCCGGACGAGGTCCGGTTCCTGATGGGCTTCAACAAGGACGTGATCCGGCGCCGCCGCGACGAGCTCAACGGCTACGGCGTCCGGATCCGGTGGGCAGGCCGGCGGCCGCGGCTGTGGCGCAGCGTGATCGAGCAGCTCGAGGACGCCGAGCAGTTCACCGAGCGCAACGACCGGCTGACCCTGCAGTTCTGCGTGAACTACGGCGGCCGGGCCGAGATCGTGGACGCCGCCCGGCGGATCGCCGAGCTCGCCGCCGAGGGCCGGCTCGACCCGCGCAAGCTCACCGAGGAGCGCTTCCGCCGCTACCTCGACGAGCCCGACATCCCCGACGTCGACCTGTTCGTCCGCTCCTCGGGCGAGCAGCGCACGTCCAACTTCCTCGTCTGGCAGTCCGCGTACGCCGAGATGGTCTTCCTGGACCGGCTCTGGCCCGACTTCGACCGCCGCGACCTGTGGCGGGCCATCGAGACCTACGCCGGACGCGACCGCCGCTATGGCCGGGCCGTCCCCAACCCGGTCTCCGCGCCTGTCGAAGGGCCCTGAGCTCGTCGAAGGGCACATGACGCCACTGGA
>NZ_DASVSG010000162.1:0-6140 GCF_036388195.1 Jatrophihabitans sp.
GATGGATCGCGCCGCGGGCGATCAGCCGGTTGGCCTCCCAGGACTCCCGGTAGTTGGCGAAGTGCGAGCCGATGATGCGCTTGAGGTTCATCCACAGGTAGCGGTTGTCGTACTCGTGCAGGTAGCCGCTCGTGGAGGCGCAGGTGACGATCGTGCCGCCCCGCTTGGCGACGTAGACCGAGGCGCCGAAGGTCTCGCGGCCGGGGTGCTCGAAGACGATGTCGGGGTCATCGCCGCCGGTCAGCTCCCGGATCCGGGCGCCGAGCCGCTTCCACTCCGACTGGTCCTGGGTCTGCGGGTCCTTCCAGAACTGGTAGCCCTCGGCCGAGCGGTCGATGATCAGCTCGGCGCCCATCCGGCGGCACAGCTCCGCCTTGTCCGGCGAGGACACCACGCACACCGGGATGGCGCCGCCGTTGAGCGCGTACTGGGTGGCATAGCCGCCCAGGCCACCGGAGGCGCCCCAGACCAGCACGATGTCGCCCTGCTTCATCTGGGCGCCGTTGTGGCTGACCAGCTGCCGGTAGGCGGTGGAGTTGACCAGCCCGGGCGAGGCGGCCTCCTCCCAGGTCAGGTGCGCGGGCTTGGGCATCAGCTGGTTGGACTTGACCAGGGCGAGCTCGGCCAGCCCGCCGAAGTTGGTCTCGAAGCCCCAGATCCGCTGCTGCGGGTCCATCATGGTGTCGTCGTGGCCCTGGGGCTCCTCCAGCTCCACCGACAGGCAGTGCGCCACCACCCGGTCGCCCACCTGCCACCGCGACACCCCGGGCCCGGTCCGCAGCACCACGCCGGAGAGGTCCGAGCCCACCACGTGATAGGGCTGGTCGTGCTTGCGGGCCAGTTCGGAGCTGCGGGCGTAGCGGCGCAGGAACCCGAACGTCGACACCGGCTCGAAGATCGACGTCCAGACCGTGTTGTAGTTGATCGCGCTGGCCATCACCGCGATCAGCGCCTCGCCCGGGCCGACCTCCGGCGTGGGCACCTCCTGCAGGTGCAGCGACTTGCGCGGGTCCTTGTCCCGGGTGCTGAGGCCCTGGAACATCTCGGCCTCGTCGGCGAGCACCACCACGCCGCGGTAGCTGTCGGGAACCGGCAGCCCGGCGAGCTCCGCGAGCGACTCGGACCCGCTGTCAGCGTTGACGGCGGCACGTATCTGGTCCACGGCGAAACCCTTCGGCAAGAACGCGGCGGGTGCAACGGTGCGAGCAGGTTACTGACGGGTAGCGCTTTCGGTCCGGACGTGGTGACCGGTTCCACACCCCGGCGGCCCGGCCAGCCGCTAGGAAGCGGGCTCCACCAGCTCGATCAGCACGCCCCCGGCGTCCTTGGGGTGGACGAAGTTGACCCGGGAGCCGGCGGTGCCGCGCTTGGGCTGGTCATAGAGCAGCCGCAGCCCCTTGGCGCGCAGCTCGGCGCTGACCGCCTCGACGTCATCGACGGTCCAGGCCAGCTGCTGCATGCCCGGGCCGTTGCGGTCGAGGAACTTGGCGATCGTCGAGCTGTCGTTCAACGGCGCCAGCAGCTGGATCCGGCTGGAGCCGTCGCCGACGGCCAGCATCGCCTCCCGGACGCCCTGCTCGGCGTTCACCTCCTCGTGCACGCTGAGGATGCCGAAGGTGTCGCGGTAGAAGGCGATCGCCTCGTCCAGATCCGCGACGGCGATCCCGACATGGTCGATCCGCAGGATGGTCATGGCTCATGGTGGAGGCTGGCCGCCCCTGAGGAAAAGGGGCAGGTGGTGCGACTCATACCAATCGCAGGATGGCTCTGGCCGGTCAGCTCGATATTGTGGAGGTACTGTGCCGCGGCCGCCCACCGTTCACCCCATGGGCGGGGCCCGTGGCATTCGGGCGGCAGGTCGGCTGCCCGACCGCAGCTGTAGGAGGACCGTATGTCAACCACTTCGGTGATCGTCGCAGGCGCCCGCACGCCGATCGGCAAGCTGCTCGGCTCGCTCAAGGACTTCTCCGCCGCCGAGCTCGGCGGCCTGGCCATCAAGGCCGCCCTGGAGAAGGCCGGCGTCGCCCCGGACCAGGTCCAGTACGTGATCATGGGACAGGTGCTCACCGCCGGAGCGGGGCAGATCCCGGCCCGGCAGGCCGCGCACAAGGCAGGCATCCCGCTGACGGTGCCGGCGCTGACCATCAACAAGGTCTGCCTGTCCGGCATCAACGCCATCGCCCTGGCCGACCAGCTGATCCGGGCCGGCGAGTACGACGTGGTGGTGGCCGGCGGCCAGGAGTCGATGTCCCAGGCCCCGCACCTGCTGCCCAAGTCGCGCGAGGGCTTCAAGTACGGCGCGGTGGAGATGCTCGACCACATGGCCTACGACGGCCTGTGGGACGCCTTCACCGACCAGGCGATGGGCAGGCTGACCGAGGCCGCCAACAGCGGCGACTCGGAGTTCAGCCGGGCCGAGCAGGATGCCTATGCCGCCCGCAGCCATCAGCTGGCGGCGGAGAGCTGGAAGAACGGCGTCTTCGACGACGAGGTGGTGCCGGTGCTGATCCCGCAGCGCAAGGGCGACCCGCTGGAGTTCCGGTACGACGAGGGCATCCGGGCCGACACCACCGTCGAGACGCTGTCCCGGCTGCGGCCGGCGTTCGGCCCGGACGGCACCATCACGGCGGGCTCGGCCTCGCCGATCTCCGACGGCGCCACCGCGGTCGTGGTGATGAGCAAGGCCAAGGCCGAGGAGCTGGGCCTGAGCTGGCTCGTCGAGATCGGCGCGCACGGCACGGTTGCCGGGCCCGACTCGACCCTGCAGCACCAGCCGGCCGAGGCGATCCAGGTCGCGGTGGCCAAGGAGGGCATCACGGTCGCCGACCTGGACCTGTTCGAGATCAACGAGGCGTTCGCCGCGGTCGGGCTGGCCTCGGCCAAGGTCCTGGACGTGCCGGCCGAGAAGGTCAACGTCAATGGCGGCGCGATCGCCATCGGCCACCCGATCGGGGCGTCGGGCGCCCGGGTCATCCTGCACCTGGCGCTGGAGCTGCAGCGCCGTGGCGGCGGGACCGGGGTGGCGGCGCTGTGTGGCGGCGGGGGCCAGGGCGACGCCCTGATCCTGCGGGCCCCCCGGCGTACGAGCGCGGCCTGATCGGTGGTCTCCAGGCGGCGGAATGTCGACATCGCCGACCTCGTGGAACGGGCGAGACAGGCCGATCCGCGTTCCGTCGCCAGGCTGATCTCCCTCGTCGAGGACGGCTCGCCGGCGCTGCGCGAGGTCGCCGAGCGGCTGATGCCCTTCACCGGGCATGCCCAGGTGGTGGGCATCACCGGCTCGCCGGGGGTGGGCAAGTCGACCTCCACCTCGGCGCTGGTGGGCGCGCTGCGGGCCGCCGGCAAGCGGGTGGCGATCCTGGCGGTCGACCCGTCCTCGCCGTTCTCCGGCGGCGCGCTGCTCGGTGACCGGGTGCGGATGCAGGACCACGCCACCGACCCGGGCGTCTTCATCCGGTCGATGGCCACCCGCGGCCACCTCGGTGGGCTGGCCGCCGCGGCGCCCCAGGCGTTGCGGGTGCTGGACGCGGTCGGCTGCGACGTGGTGCTGATCGAGACGGTGGGGGTCGGCCAGTCCGAGGTTGAGGTGGTGCAGCTGGCCGACACCACCGTGGTGCTGCTGGCGCCGGGAATGGGCGACGGGATCCAGGCGGCCAAGGCCGGCATCCTCGAGATCGCCGATGTCTTCGTGGTGAACAAGGCCGACCGGGACGGCGCCGATCAGGTCGCGCGCGACCTGCGGTACATGCTGTCCCTCGGCGGCAAGCATTCCGAGGCCGGCGCCTGGCGTCCGCCCATCGTCAAGACCGTGGCGGCCAAGGGCGAGGGCATCGAGGACCTGGTGGCCGCCATCGACAAGCACCGGGACTGGCTGGCCGGCACCGGGGAGCTGCAACGCCGCAGGCAGGCCCGGGCCGGGTCGGAGATCGAGGCGATCGCGGTGGAGACCGTGCGGCGCCGGTTCAACGAGATCCACGGCGCGGCCGCGCTGGACGAGCTGGCCGCCCGGGTGGCGGCCGGCCGGCTGGATCCGTACGCCGCGGCCGACGAGCTGGTTGCCTCGCTGCCGGTCTGAGACGCGCATTTCCAGCGCTCACGACGGGGCGCGGGTGTACTCCTCCTCGGTGACGAGGGCTCCTTCTAGTGCTCGTTCCGCGGGACCTGCCTGGGGGCCGTAGCCGCCTCAGCCGGCGCGGCCCACGATGCGAGGAGGCCGAGCCGCTCGGCGGACGGCGATCCGGGCTCGGCCGTGTAGATGAGGAGCACGAGGCCGGGTTCGGCGGTGATGGCGAGCTCCTCGTAGGCGAGAGTGAGCTCGCCGACGACGGGGTGGCGGAACCTTTTGGTGCCGCTGCCGTGGGTGCGGACGTTGTGGTCGGCCCACAGCCGTCTGAACGTCTCGCTGCGCGTGGAGAGCTCGCCGACGAGATCTTGAAGGCCGCGGTCGTGCGGGTCCCGGCCGGCCTCAGCCCGCATGATGCCGACGCACATCTCGGCGAACAGGTCCCAGTCGGGGTAGAAATCGCGCGAGGCGGGGTCGAGGAACTGGAACCGGGCCAAGTTCGGGGTGCGGCCACCGTCGCCGAGGACGGGTGAGTAGAACACTCGGCCGAGGGTGTTGGTAGCGAGAAGGTTCTGGTGCGGGTCGCGGACGAACGCGACGCCGTCGGTGATGGCCTCCAAGGCCCACTGCAGGCTCAGCCGGGAGACGGCCTTGGCTGGGGCGCGGCGCCTGGCCCGACCGGAAGTGGGGATGCCGTCGGCGGCGCGGGCGAGGTCGAAGAGGTGGGCGCGTTCGGTCTCGTCCAGTCGCAGCGCCCGGGCGAGCGCTTCGAGGACGCCGGACGAGGCGCCGGCGATCTGACCCCGCTCGAGGCGGGCGTAGTACTCGACGCTGAGACCTGCCAGGGTCGCGACCTCACTGCGCCGAAGTCCCGGAACCCTTCGGCTTCCGGTGGCTGGCAGCCCGGCCTGGTCCGGGGCGATGCGAGCGCGACGGGTGGTGAGGAACTCACGCACCTCCTGGCGAACGTCATGGCGGTTGTCCACGTCTTCGAGCGTAGGCCGCGCTGAGTCGGCGTCCGAGCGATGAGGGGTTCCCTGCCAGTGCACCCATCGACAGTGCCTTCCTCCCGTCCTCGGTGGCGGGTTCACTCGATGCCGTGGGGACGACTGCCCCACGAACGAGAACTAGGAGTAGGAGCGCCTGCGATGCGTCAGGTTGTCATGTACGGGCCCGGTGACGTCCGGGTCGAGGACCGCGAGGACCCGAGGATCATCGAGCCGACGGACGCGATCATCCGCCTGTCGGCAACCTGTATCTGCGGCAGCGACCTGTGGCCCTACCGCGGCGCCGAGCCGGTCGACCACCAGGTGATGGGCCACGAGTACGTCGGCGTGGTCGAGGAGGTCGGCTCCGAGGTCCGCACCGTCAAGGCCGGCGACTTCGTCGTCGGGTCCTTCTGGGCCTCGGACAACACCTGCGAGATCTGCCAGGCGGGCTACCAGGCCTACTGCGTGCACCGCGTGCTCATGGGGACCCTCGGCACCCAGTCCGAGCTCGCCCGCATCCCGCTCGCCGACGGCACCCTCGTCGCCACCCCGGGCATGCCCGACCCGGACCTCATCCCGTCCCTGATGGCGGCCTCCGATGTGCTCGGCACCGGTTGGTTCGCCGCCGTGGCTGCGCAGGCCGGCCCCGGCAAGACGGTCGCGGTCGTCGGTGACGGCGCGGTCGGACTCCTCGGCATCCTTGCCGCGAAGCAGCTCGGCGCCGAGCGCATCATCGCGTTCAGCCGCCACCCCGACCGCCAAGCGCTGGCCCGCGAGTTCGGCGCCACCGACATCGTCGAGGAGCGCGGCGACGACGGCGTCGCCAGGGTCAAGGAGCTCACCGGCGGGCTCGGAGCCCACTCGGTCATCGAGGCGGTCGGCACCCAAGAGGCGATGATGCAGGCCATCCACTCCACCCGGCCGGGCGGCCACCTGGGCTTCGTCGGCGTCTCCCACGACGTCGCGATCCCCGGCGGCGACCTGTTCATGGCCGGTCTCCACATCCACGGCGGCCCGGCCCCCGTCCGGCAGTACCTGCCCGAGCTGATCCAGCTCATCTGGGACCGCAAGATCGATCCCGGCAAGGT
>NZ_DASVSG010000163.1:0-55055 GCF_036388195.1 Jatrophihabitans sp.
TACCGGCAAATCTTCACCAGCAACGACCAACGCACCGCCGCCCTTGCACCCTGGCTCGAGCACTACAACACTGACCGACGCCACAGCGCACTCGCAGGGCACCCACCCGTCAGCCGGCTACCAACCTGATGGCCGAGTACACCTAGAGGCCGCCCCGCCGTCCGGCACGTACGGCGAACGCATCGAGCTGGGCGAGAATCTCGCCGGCCGCATACTTGCGGTAGCGGGCTTTGCCGCTCACCTTGGTGAGTACGCCAGCCGCCTCCAGCCGCTTGATCGCTTCCAATGCGACGGTGTCGGAGACACCCAACTGGCGCTGGAGCATGGGTGAGTCGACGACTGGCTGACTCAGCAGCAGGTCCAAGATCCGCGCTGGCGCCGACCCACGCCGGGCGCGGATCCGCTCCGCCCAACCGTCCTGGACCGCGTGCAGGTCAGCGACCAACTGCCGGCTGTTGTTGATCGCCGCGTACGAGGCGTTGGACATCATCGTCACAATCGACTCCGGGTGGGCCTGCCGGTAGTCGGTGAGCGCGCCGAAGTAGGCGTCGATGTCCGACAGCAGCCCGGCGGACACCGGCACGGTGACCTTACGGGTGAGCCCCTTTCCGCGCAGCAGGCTGTGAACCAGCGCCCGCCCCGTGCGTCCAGGGCCGCGGCAGGCTGATGCGAAGATCGACGGATGCGCGGCCATGACGATGCGGTGATCGCGGTGCACGGGGCGCGGGTGCACAACCTGCGCGACGTCGACGTCGACATCCCGCGCGACGCGTTGGTGGTGGTGACCGGCGTCTCGGGCTCGGGCAAGTCGTCGCTGGCGTTCGGCACGGTGTATGCCGAGGCGCAGGCCCGCTACCTGGAATCGGTCGCCCCGTACGCGCGCAGGCTGATCGAGCAGGTCGCCGTACCGGATGTCCGCGAGATCACCGGGTTGCCGCCGGCGGTCGCGCTGCAGCAGGCACGCGGCGTGCCCCAGTCGAGGTCGACGGTCGGCACCATCACGGCGCTGTCCAACTCGTTGCGGATGCTGTTCTCCCGGGCCGGGAGCTACCCCGCCGGCGCGGACCGGCTCGACTCCGACGCGTTCTCGCCCAATACCCCGGCCGGCGCCTGCCCGCGCTGCCACGGGCTGGGCAGGGTGCACGAGGTGACCGAGGCTTCGCTGGTGCCGGATGCGAGTTTGTCCATTCGCGACAAGGCAATCGCTGCCTGGCCGGGCGCCTGGCAGGGCAAGAACTACCGCGACATCCTGGCAACCCTCGGCTATGACATCGACCGGCCCTGGCGCGAGCTCGGTCAGGCCGAGCGCGACTGGATCCTGTTCACCGATGAGCAGCCCGTCGTCACCGTCCATGCCGAGCGAGAGGCACACCGGATCCAGCGGCCGTATCAGGGCACCTACCAGAGCGCCCGGCGCTACGTGCTGCACACCCTCGCCACCTCGCAGAGCGCGACGCTGCGCAGGAAGGCGCTGCAACACGTCGAGGTACGTCCCTGCCCGGTGTGCGGCGGCGCCGGGCTGCGGCCCGAGGCATTGGCCGTCACGGTTGCCGGCGCGAGCATCGCCGAACTCACCGCGCTGCCGCTGACGATGCTTGCGGCTCGGCTGGCCGCGGTCGGCGACGGCGAGGTCGCCCGCGGCCTGGTCGCGGACCTGCGGGCCCGCATCGAGGTGCTGACCGAGCTCGGCCTCGGCTACCTCGCGATGAACCGCGCGACCCCCACCCTGTCCTCCGGTGAGCTGCAACGGCTGCGGCTGGCGACCGCGCTGCGATCGAGCCTGTTCGGCGTCGTCTACGTCCTGGACGAGCCGTCGGCCGGGCTGCATCCCGACGACACGGCCACCCTGCTCGGCGTGCTGGGGAGGCTGCGCGCGGCCGGCAACTCGCTGCTCGTCGTCGAGCACGAGCTGGACGTGATCTCCTCCGCCGACTGGCTGGTCGATGTCGGCCCGGGCGCGGGAACGCACGGCGGCCGGGTGCTGTACAGCGGGCCGCCGGCCGGGCTCGAAGCGGCGACCGACTCGGCGACCCGTCGTTACCTGGTGGAGCCGGTGCGGCCGGACAATCGCGGTCGGACGCGCACCGGGGCGATCGAGCTGCGCGGCGTCACCCACCACAACCTGGACGGCCTCGATGTCGACATCCCCCTCGGGGTGTTCACCGCCGTCACCGGAGTGTCCGGCTCGGGCAAGACCACCCTGGTCGTCGCGGTGCTGGCATCGGCCGTCCGCGATCACCTCGGCGGCTCCGGTTCCGGCTCCCGTTCCGGCGAGGGCGCGGCGCCCGACGACGCGACCACCGACGACGAGAACGGCGACGATGACATCGACACCGCCGGAACCATCGCCCGCATCGGTGGCCTGGACGCGATCGACCGGCTGGTCGAGGTCGATCAGAAGCCGATCGGGCGCACGCCGCGGTCGAACCTCGCCACCTACACCGGCCTGTTCGACGGGGTCCGCAAGCTGTTCGCGGCCACCGACGAGGCGCGGCGGCGGGGCTACTCGGTCGGCCGGTTCTCCTTCAATGTCGAGGGCGGCCGGTGCCCGCACTGCCAGGGCGAGGGATTCGTCGCGGTGGAGCTGCTGTTCCTGCCGGGCACGTATTCGCCGTGCCCGCTCTGCCACGGCGCGCGGTACAACCCCGAGACCCTCCAGGTGCGCTACCGCGGCAAGTCGATCGCCGACGTCCTGGCGCTGACCGTGGACGCTGCCACCGGCTTCTTCGCCGACGTGCCGGGCATCGCTCGCAGCCTGGCCACCCTCGGCGAGGTCGGGCTCGGCTACCTGAGGCTCGGCCAGCCGGCGACGGAGCTGTCCGGCGGCGAGGCGCAGCGGATCAAGCTGGCCACCGAGCTGCAGCGGGCGCGGCGGGGCCATACCCTCTTCGTCCTGGACGAACCCACCACCGGCCTGCATCCGGCCGACGTCGACCAGCTGATGCGGCTGCTGCACTCACTGGTGGACGCCTCCAACACGGTGGTCGTCATCGAGCACGACATGGACGTGGTGGCCGGCGCCGACCACGTCCTAGACCTCGGACCGGGCGGCGGCGACCAGGGCGGCCGGATCGTGGCCGCCGGCGCTCCGGCCGAGGTGGCCGGCAACGCTGCCAGCCGCACCGCCCCCTACCTGCAAGCGGTGCTCGACCGGCCGTGATCGGAACGCCCGGGCCGGCTACCGCAGCTGGGCGAACCGCTCGGCCGCCGCGGTCCGGCCGGCCACGATGATGGTGTCGCCCTCCTCGAGCACGGTGTCGGCGGTGGCGTAGGTGAAGCCGGCACCCGCCCGGTGCACGGCCACGATGGTGACGTCATGGCGGGCCCGCATGCCGGTGTCACCGAGCCGCGTGCCGACCAGCTCGACCGGCGTCACCGTCTTGACCATCGCGAAGTCGTCCTCGAACTGGATGTAGTCCAGCATCGCCCCCCGCACCAGGTGGGCGACCCGCCGGCCCATGTCGTGCTCGGGGTACACCACGTGGTGGACCCCGATCTGGTCGAGAATCCGCCCGTGCGGCTCGCTGATCGCCTTGGCCCAGACGTTGGGCACCTTGAAGTTGACCAGCAGCGACCCGGTCAGGATGCTTGCCTCGATGTCGGTGCCGATCGCCACCACCGCACGGTCGAACTCGTGCACGCCGAGCTGGCGCAGCGCTTCTTCCTTGGTGGAGTCCGCGCGGACCACCTGGGTCAGCTGGCCGTTGAGTGACTGGACGATGTCCTCGTCGTCGTCGATTCCCAGCACCTCGGTGCCGGCGGCCATCAGCTCCAGCGCCAGGGCGGTGCCGAACCGGCCGAGGCCGATGACCACGACGGAGTCTGCCGCGGCCAGCCGGGAGCCGGTGCTGGACTTGCCGAGCCATGGGGTCCTAGCCAATGATGGGTCGCTCCTTCGGGAGTTCGTACAGCCTGGTGGTGCGCCGCAGCGCCAGTCCGGTTGCGAGGATGACCGGTCCGACCCTACCCAGGAACATCAGCACCACCAGGATGAGCTGGCCGGCAAGGGGCAGGTCGGGGGTGATCCCGGTGCTCATGCCCGCCGTCGTGAACGCTGCTATGACCTCGAACAGGACCTCATCGAGGGTGAACTCGGTCATGATCAGCAGCGCCAGGGTCGCGATCACCACCACCGCGACCGAGACCAGGGCGACGGTGATCGCCTGGCGGTGCACCGAGCGCGGCAGCCGCTTGCCCAGGGCGTTGACCGCGCCGTCGCCGCGCAGCTCGGTGTAGATGATGAAGAACAGCACCGCGAAGGTGGTGACCTTCAGACCCCCGGCGGTGCCTGCCGGGCCGCCGCCGATGAACATCAGCACGTCCATGCCCAACCAGGTCGCCGGATCCAGCGCGCCGATGTCGACGCTGTTGAAACCGGCGGTGCGGGCCATCGCCGACAGGAAGAATCCGGCCAGAATCCGGCCGCCGGGGCTGAGCTTGCCCAGCGTGTCGTCGTTGCTCCACTCCATCCCGGTGACGAAGGCTGCCCCGCTGACCAGCAGGATGGCCGTGGCGGCCAGCACCAGCCGGGTGTTGAGCGTCCAGAAGCGCGGGTGGGTGAGGTCCCTGCGCAGCTGGATCAGCACCGGGAAGCCGAGGCCGCCGGCGATCGAGGCCAGGGCGATCGGCAGGCAGATCCAGGGGTCGTCGACGAAGCCGATCAGGTTGTCGTCGAACAACGAGAAGCCGGCGTTGTTGAACGCCGACACCCCGTGGAACACCCCGAGCCAGATCGCCCGCGGGGCCCGCTCGTCATAGCCGAAGTAGAACCGGGCGGTCAGGGCGAGGGAGGTCACCGCCTCGAACGCCAGGGTGATGAGCACGACGTTGGCGAGCACCCTGCGGACGTCGCCGATGCCGATGCTGCGCGACTCGGCAGCTGCGGTGATGCGGGTGCGCAGGCCCATCCGCCGTGACACGAGCACGCCCAGCAGCGAGGCCAGCGTCATGATCCCGAAGCCGCCGATGGTGATGAGCACGAGGATCACCACGTGGCCGAAGGGGCTCCAGTGCGTCGCGGTGTTGACGATCAGGTGCCCGGTCAGGCATACCGCCGAGGTAGCGGTGAACAGGGCCTCTAACAAGCTGGCGTGCCCCGGTCCGGTCGTTGCCACGGGCAGCCAGAGCAGCGCGGTGCCGACCGCCGCGGCCGCGGCAAAGGCGAAGATGATGACCTGGGACGGGCCTTGTGGCCCATGTACGCGACGCCGGGTGGCTGGCTCGGCCCGGACGGTCATCCAATGATGCTAGCGACCGGCGGCGGCGGCTCGGTGATTAACCGGTGAATCTTCGGGTGGGCAAGGGGGGAGTTGAACCCCCACGTCCTTACGGACACACGGACCTGAACCGTGCGCGTCTGCCATTCCGCCACTTGCCCGAGGCGTCTTGAAAAGACGGCCCAGATTAGCACGACACCTCTGACGTCCCTGCGGGGCCCGGACGGCCGCTCGCGGATACCATCAACGGCGTACCGGCCCTCCGCAGGGCCTGCTGACCACGACGTCGACGAGCACCCCGGAGAGGAGGACCGCGACTATGAGCCTCGCCCAGCGTTTCGAACGACGGCTCGAAAGCATGGTCGGCGCGGCCTTCGCCCGGGTCTTCAAGGGCCAGGTCGAACCGGTCGAAATCGGCAACGCCCTACAGCGCGAGGTGATGGACAAGAAGGCCGTGATGGGCAACGGCCAGGTGCTGGTGCCCAACCGCTACCGGATCACCCTGGGCGCCTCGGACTACGAGCGGCTGGCGCCGTGGGAGGTCCAGCTGACCCGGTCGCTGGCCGAGCTGGTCCAGGAGTACCTCGACGACAACCGGCTGGCCACCATCGGCGACATCGAGGTCTACCTGGCCCGCGACGAGTCGCTGCACACCGGCGTCTTCGGGGTCGCCTCCCGGATGGAGCCGCAGGCCCCGCCGCGCCGCCGGCCGATGGACTCGATGTCCATGCCGTTCGTCGCCGGCCGGCCCGATGAGTACCAGCAGCCCTACACTTCACAGCCCCCGGCCCAGGCCGCCCAGCAGGCCGCGGTCGCGGTTCCACCGGTGCCGCAAGCGCCCAGCCGCCCCGCGCCGGCCGAGCCGGAGCCCACCCAGTTCTCCCCGCAGGCGCAGCCGGGGTACGCCCAGCCGCCCAGCCGCCCGGCCTACCAGCCGCGGCTGTCGGTGGACGGCACCCCCAAGGTGGCGCGCCTGAACCAGGGCAGCAACATCATCGGACGCGGCACCGGCTCGGACCTGCAGCTGATGGACCAGGGCGTCTCGCGCCGGCATGCCGACGTCCATGTGGCCGACGGGCAGACCACCGTCTATGACCTCGGCTCGACCAATGGCACCTCGGTCAACGGCCACCCGGTCCGCAGTCAGGCCTTGCAGCACGGCGACGTGATCCGGGTGGGGCACACCCGGCTGGTGTTCCACGAGGACGACTCTTGACCTCGCCGCTGGCGATCCAGCTGATGCGCTTTGCCTTTCTGGCACTGCTCTGGCTGTTCCTGTTCGGCATGATCCGGGTCATCCGGATGGAACTGCGTACCGCCGGGGCGCCCCGGGTGCCGGTGCCCACCAAGCCCAAGTCCAAGAAGGCCCGCGCCGCGGCCTCGGACGGCCGTCCCGGGCGCGGGGCGCTGTCGCAGCTGATCGTCACCGAGGGCAGCCTGGCCGGCACCCGGGTCGCGCTGACCGGCAAGCCGATCCTGATCGGCCGCGCCAACGACTCCACCCTGGTCCTGACCGACGACTACGCCTCCACCCGGCACGCCCGGATCAGCGAGAACAACGGCACCTGGTACCTGGAGGACCTGGGCTCGACCAACGGCACCTACGTCGGCCACAGCAAGGTCACCGGCCCGATGCCGCTCGAGGCCGGCGTGGTGATCCGGATCGGCAAGACCGCGATGGAACTTCGATAGCGCATGGCGTTGACCCTGAAGTACGCGGTCCGCTCGGACCGGGGGCTGGTACGCGGCAACAACGAGGACTCGGTCTACGCCGGCCCGCGGCTGCTGGCGATCGCCGACGGCATGGGCGGCCACGCGGCCGGCGAGGTGGCGTCCAAGATCGTCATCGGCACCGTCGAGAGCCTGGACGAGGACCGGCCGATCGCCGACCTGATCGGCACGCTGCGCGACACGGTGGCCGACGCGACCGCGGCGCTGGCGCACGCGGTGAACGAGAACCCGTCCCTGGAGGGGATGGGCACCACCCTCACCGCGATCCGGTTCGCCGGCACCCGGATCGCGCTGGTGCACGTCGGGGACTCCCGCGCCTACCTGCTGCGCGGTGGCCAGCTCAGCCAGATCACCCATGACGACACCTACGTCCAGTCGCTGGTGGACTCGGGCAAGCTCACCGCGGACGAGGCCTCCCACCACCCGCGCAAGTCGGTGATCCTGCGGGCGCTCAACGGCGCCGAGGTCGATCCCGACATCTCCATCCGGGAGGCCCGCAAGGGTGACCGCTATCTGCTCTGCAGCGACGGGCTGAGCGATGTGGTCACCGCGACCACCCTGCTGGAGACGCTCGCCTCCGGCTCCCCGCAGGTGTGCGCCGACCGGCTGATCGAGCTCGCCCTGCGCGGCGGCGGCCCGGACAACGTCACCTGCATCGTCGCCGACGTGGTCGATGTCTCCGAGGGCGACGACTTCCCGATCGTGGGCGGCGCGGTGACCGACCGGGTCGACACGATGGATTCGGGCTCGAACTCCCCGGCGACCCGGGCCGCGCGGATGTCGAGCCCGGACCGGGTCGAGCCACCGGTGGCCCAGCCCCGCCGGGGCAGACGGCGCCTGCTGGTCGGCGGCCTGGCTGCGCTGCTGCTGGTGGTGGCCGCGGTGAGCGGATACCTCTGGACCCAGACGCAGTACTTCGTCGGCCGGGACGGCAACGAGGTCGCGGTGTTCCGGGGCGTGAACACCCACTTCGGCCCGGTCAGCCTGTACTCGGTGATCCAGAACAGCGACCTGAAGGTCGATGACCTGACCCAGTCCGCCAGCGGGCAGGTGGTCAACGGCATCACCGCCAACAGCCGGGCCGACGCCGACGCGATCCTCAAGCGGCTGGCAGCCGAGCTGAAGCCACCGTGCCCGGTCGCCACCGCGGCGCCGTCCAGCCCGACCGCCTCGCTCAGCCGCGCCCCGACGGCGCCGGCCAGCCGCACTCCCAGCCGGGCGCCGACGGTTCCCGCCGGCCGCACCCCGAGCCGGGCGCTGACCAGGTCGCCGACGCCGTCGTCGAGCACCACCACCCTGACGGCGACCCCGTCGAACACTCCGGTGCCGGGAGTGGACTGCCGATGAACGGGTATCGCAACGAGGGCATCTCATGAGCCGGCCCAACCGGATCGCTACCCGGCGCGGCACCGAGCTGCTGTTCGTGATCGCCGCGGCGGTGATCGTGGCGTGCGCGGAGGCGTTCGTCGAGATCACCCGCAACAGCGAGTTCTCCAACCACGTGGTGACCTATCCGCTGGTGGTGCTGGCGGTCGGGCTGGCCTGCCACCTCGCGATCCGCAAGACCGCCCGGTACGCCGACCCGCTGCTGCTGCCGTGCGCCGTCCTGCTGGTCGGGCTCGGGCTGGTGATGATCCACCGGCTGGACCTGGGGCTGGCCCAGCAGGCCGCCGAGAACGACACCACCTACACCGGGGTCGCCGCGGCAAGCCAGGTGGTCTGGGCCTTCGTGGGCCTGGCGGTCTTCCTGACCGTCCTGCTGGTCATCCGGGATCACCGGATGCTGACCCGCTACGCCTACACCCTGGCGCTGGTGGGGCTGTTCCTGCTGATGCTGCCGGCGGTGCTGCCCGCCCAGTACAGCGAGGTCAACGGCGCCCGGATCTGGATCCGGATCGCGGGCTTCTCGATCCAGCCCGGTGAGATCTCCAAGATCGCGCTGACGATCTTCGCCGCGTCCTATCTGGTCGACAAGCGGGACGTGCTGTCGCTGGCCGGCCGCCGGCTGCTGGGCATCGACCTGCCGCGCGGACGCGACCTCGGGCCGGTGCTGGTGGCCTGGCTGATCAGCATCGGGGTGCTGGTGCGCAACCACGACCTGGGCACCTCGCTGATGTTCTTCGGGCTGTTCGTGGTGCTGCTCTACGTCGCCACCGAGCGGGTCAGCTGGGTGATCATCGGCGTGCTGCTGTTCGCCGGCGGGTGCGTGCTGTCCTACGAGCTCTTCGGCACCGTCCGGCAGCGGGTCACCGTGTGGTTGCACGTCTTCGACTACCTGCAGGACGAGGGCTACCAGATGAGCCAGTCGCTGTTCGGCCTGGGCACCGGCGGCCTGTTCGGGGCCGGCCTGGGCGGTGGCCGTCCGGAGCTGGTGCCGGTCGCCAAGTCCGACTTCATCCTGGCCTCCTTCGGCGAGGAGACCGGCCTGTTCGGCCTGGTCGCGATCCTGGCGCTCTACCTGGTCTTCCTCTCCCGCGGCTTCGCCACCGCACTGGCGGTCCGGGACTCGTTCGGCAAGCTGCTGGTCACCGGCCTGACGTTCTCGTTGGGCCTGCAGCTGTTCGTGGTGGCCGGCGGCATCTCGCGGTTGCTGCCCGAGACCGGCCTGACCACCCCGTTCCTGTCCTACGGCGGCTCGTCCCTGGTGGCGAACTTCGGGCTGCTGGCGCTGCTGCTGCGGGTCTCCGACGCCGCGCTCCGGCCACCGACCACGCCGCCGTCAGCGGTCACCACCGAGAGTGGCCCGGTGCCGATCACGGCGGGGGACGGCTCATGAACCGGCCGATCAGGCGGGTCGGGGTCTTCGTCGGGCTGCTGCTGCTGGCGGTGGTGGTGAACCTGAACTGGGTGCAGGTGATCAAGGCCGACCACTACCAGGACAACAGCGCGAACCGGCGCACCGTGCTCAACGAGTACAAGCGCCAGCGTGGCTCGATCGTGCTGCAGGGCTCCGGGACACCGGTTGCGGAGTCGGTGGCGACCAAGGACGCGCTGATGTACCTGCGCAAGTACTCAGGAGGCCCGGTGTACGCGCCGGTGACCGGATTCAACTCCCTGTACTACGGCAACACCGCGATCGAATCGGCCGAGGACGGGGTGCTCTCGGGCACCGATGACCGGCTGTTCGTGCAGCGGCTGACCAACCTGCTGACGGGCCGGGACACCCGCGGCGGCAACGTCCTGCTGACCATCAACAAGCAGGCCCAGGCGGCGGCCTACCAGGCGATGGGCAACCGGCGCGGGGCGGTGGTGGCGCTGGATCCGGCGACCGGGGCGATCCTGGCGGCGGTCAGCACGCCGTCCTTCGACCCGAACGCGCTGAGCTCGCACTCGGCGGAGAAGATCCAGGCCGCCTACAAGCGGTACAACGCCGATCCGGACAACCCGCTGCTGAACCGGGCGTTCGCCGTGACCTATCCGCCGGGGTCGGTGTTCAAGGTGGTGGTGGCAAGCGCCGCGCTGAAGAACGGCCGGACCCCGCAGACCCGGATCCCCGCGGTCAACTCCCTCACCCTGCCCCAGAGCCGGACCCAGCTGCGCAACTTCGCCGGCGAGCAGTGCGCCGACGGCAAGACCGACACCCTCAGCCACGCGCTGACCATCTCCTGCAACACCGCCTTCGCCCAGCTCGGCATGGATCTGGGCACCGACACCATCAAGCAGCAGTCGGCGCTGTTCGGCATCGACGACGACGGGTTCGAGGTGCCGGTGCCGGTGGCCGGATCCTCGATCGGGCCGGTCGTGGACCAGGCGTCGCTGGCCCAGTCCAGCATCGGCCAGCGCGACGTCCGGGTGACTCCGCTGCAGGCGGCGATGATCTCGGCCGCGGTGGCCAACGACGGCGAGTTGATGAAGCCCTTCCTGGTCTCGGAGGAGCAGGCGCCCAATCTCGCGGTGCTGAGCCACCCGGATCCGCAGATGCTCAACCAGGTGATGAACGCGACCCAGGCCGATCAGCTGACGGCGATGATGGTGGACGTCGTGAACAAGGGCACCGCGAAGGCCGCCCAGATCCCCGGGATCCAGGTCGCCGGCAAGACCGGCACCGCCGACAACGGCCCGCAGGATGCCGAAGGCCGCTACCTCAACCCGCCGCATGCCTGGTTCTCCGGGTTCGCGCCGGCCGACAATCCCAAGATCGCGGTGGCGGTGATCGTCGAGAACGGCGGGGTGCACGGCAGCGAGACCACCGGTGGCCTTGCCGCCGCGCCGGTGGCACAAGCTGTGATGAAGGCTTATTTGGCCGCGATAGGGGTTAGATGAGCTACGCACGGCAGCGACACAGTGAGGACGTCCGATGACGGCAGCATGGCTGATCGGTGGCCGCTACGAGATCGGGGACCTGCTCGGTTACGGCGGCATGGCCGAGGTGCACAAGGGCAAGGACGTCCGACTCGGCCGCGACGTCGCGGTGAAGGTCCTGCGGGCCGACCTGGCGCGGGATCCGTCGTTCCAGAACCGGTTCCGGCGCGAGGCGCAGGCTGCCGCCGGCCTGAACCACCCGTCGATCGTGGCGGTGTACGACACCGGCGAGGACGACGGGCCGGATGGTCATACCCCATACATCGTGATGGAGTATGTCGAGGGCCACACGCTGCGCGACGTGCTCAAGGCGCAGGGCCACCTGCCTTCTCAGCAGGCCATGGAGATCACCGCCGAGGTGTGCTCGGCGCTGGACTTCTCCCACCGTTCGGGCATCGTGCACCGTGACATCAAGCCGGGCAACGTGATGATCACCGATTCCGGGGCGATCAAGGTGATGGACTTCGGGATCGCCCGGGCGCTGGCCGACAACGCAGCGACCGTGACCGCCACCGCGGCCGTGATCGGCACGGCCCAGTACCTGTCGCCGGAGCAGGCCCGCGGGGAATCGGTCGATGCCCGCTCGGATGTCTACTCCACCGGCTGCCTGCTGTACGAGCTGCTGACCGGGCATCCGCCGTTCACCGGGGATTCGCCGGTGGCGATCGCCTACCAGCACGTCCGGGAGAATCCGCAGGTGCCGTCCTCGGTGAACCATGCGGTGCCACCGGCGCTGGATTCGATCGTGATGAAGGCGCTGGCCAAGAACCCGCTGAACCGGTACCAGACCGCCGCGGAGATGCGGGCCGACCTGCAGCGGGCGCTGAGCGGCCAGGCGGTCGAGGCCGAGGCGGTGATGACCGACGCCCAGCGGACCCAGTTCATCGCGGCGGGGGCGCGCCCGGTCGCCCGGCCCGGCGTGCTGACTCCGAACTACGACGACGATGACGACAGCGCGGCTCACCGTGGGGCGTTGATCTGGACCGCGGTGGTGCTGGCGCTGTTGCTGGTCATCGGCAGCGCCGCGCTGTACGTGCTGAGAAGGGGCAACACCCCGGACGCCCCGGTGCTGTACCAGGTGCCGGCGCTGGTCGGGTTGTCCCCGGCGGCCGCGATCGACACCCTGCGCAGCAACCACCTGATCCCGGCGGCAGGAAAGCCGGAGGGCAGCAACGGCCCGTGCAGCGCTGGTTCGGACGCGGTGCCGTTGAAGAACCCGACCAAGGGTCAGGTCTGCACCCAGAACCCGGCCGCCGGCAAGGAGGTGGCCGACGGCACCACGGTCAGCTTCACCATCTATGCCGGGCCTGCGAATGTGCTGGTGCAGCACGTTGTGGGCCTGTCCTACAGCGAGGCGCAGAAGGCGCTGGCCTCGGAGGGCCTAGTGGCGAGCCGGACCGATATCGACAGCGCGAAGCCGCCCGGCCAGGTGGTCGGCCAGGATCCGCCGGCCAACGCCTCGGTGCCGCCGGGCACCACGGTCAAGCTGCAGGTCGCCAACGGCAAGGTGAAGCTGCCCGACGTCACCAAGCTGACCGAGCAGCAGGCGAGGATGAAGCTCAACCAGCTGGGATTCACCACCATCGCGCGGTCCAACACCGCTCCGGTGCAACCCGGTTACCAGGTCGGGCAGGTGATGGCGATGGATCCGACGCCGGGCATCTTCTATGACCCGTCGACGACGATCACCCTTACCGTGGCGGTGAAGCCGATCTGCCCGACACCCACGCCGTCGGCCACCCCATCCCCCTCTGCTTCGGCGACTGGTTCGGTGACTGGTTCGGCGACCTCCTCGGCTACCCCGAGCAAGAGCACCTCGGCGTCGAGCAGCTCGCCGGCGCCGAGCTCGAACCCGTCCTGCACCCCTGGCTGAGCAGGGGTCTGGAGCAGGCCGAGGCTGGTTGAAGCGCTGCGCCAGGCAGCCCGTCTAGAAGGGTGGCGGGGCCGGTCCGGAAGCTGGGCCGGCACCCGCCCTTACCGGTTCGGGCACCGGCCATCGCTCGGGCGGGTGGGTTCGATAGTGCCGTCCGGCCGGGCTGATCCAGCGAGTGGCGCCGGTGCTCGCCTCACGCCGGACCTGCCAGCCCGCTTCAGTCTTCGCGTTGTGGTGCCTGCGATGCAACGGCTGCAGGTTGCCGGCGCTGGTGCTGCCGCGTGGGTAGGCGATGATGTGGTCGAGGTCGGACCGGCGAGCCCGGTGGGCGCAGAACGGAAAGGCGCACTCTGCGTCGCGGCCGATGACATGGTCGCTGAGGTGTTGGGGCGGGCGGTATCTGGTGGTCCCGTAGTCCAGCAGCTGGCCGCTGACCGGGTCGGTGACCAGCCGCCGCCAAGTCCCGGTCGGATCGTGGGCGAGCTGCCGGGCATAGCCCGCGGTGATCGGGCCGTAGCCATCGAGCCAGCCCGGCTCGTCGTCCTGACCGACCAGGGTCGACAGGGCGACCGTGACGTTGATGGCCGGCTGATGACCGTGCAGCGTCGGCAGATCGCCCGCGACGCCATGCAGAACCGCGCTCACCAGCGCGTCGGCCCGGAGCTGGTCCATCGTCCGGGAATCGCCGGCCGGCGCCAGCCGCGCCACGGCGTCGACCCGGTCGTACAGCAGTTGCGCCTGAGCGGCTGGGAGCAACGCCATCAGCCAGGAAGCGCCGTGGTCGGCGGACGCCAGCCGGATGTGTCGATCAGCGACCGATCGCTGGTGCTTATCCTCGGCCGAAGCAGGATCCAACTGCAGCGCGGCTCGTTTGGCGGCTCTCCTCAGCTGCACGGTGGAATGCCGGTGCGCATGCTTCAGAACCCGGGCCTCGTAGTCGGACAGGACGTCGTCCGGCAGCTCGTAGGATGCCTCGGTGATCACGGTCGCTTGGGCCATCCCGATCCGACCCTCGGCCAGCGCTAGGAAGGTGGCGGGCAGCTGACCGCACAGCTGCTCGGCGTTCTTGAGCAGGTTCTGCGCAGCCGCACCGGACAGGCCTAGCGCGCAGCCGATCTCTTCGACGCACCAGTGCTTGTCCGATGAGTCGCGTGTTGAGATAAGGCTCAGCAAGGTCGCCTGGCGTGCCGACCACCATGCTGCCTGCCGGTGCTGATCGGCCAAGGCACTGATGCGCTCGGCGGCATTCAGCGTGTGATAGTCCAATAAGGCCAACCGGGTTATTTCTGCGGCTCCAGGTTGTCTCCAGGCCAGGCCTTGCCGTACTGCCTCGGCTGCATCCGTTTCAGAATCAGCGGGATCGGCGAAGAGCAGTGCTGGGGCCGTCGGTTGTGCCCACTCGATGAGAACCAGCTCGACGGGTGGCTCGTCCGGCAGCGTGGCCTCGTCCAGCGGCGGGAGGAAGTCCCACTCGCTGAGGTCGAAGTCCGCTGCGATCATTCTTCAAGAATAGTAGAGACCACTGACAGATCCGGTCGCAATTCTGCTTTGTGGATAACCTAATTCGCCGCTCGCCGATGTGGAACGCCGATGCTTCCAGACGCGCGGATCGCCTACCCGACAGGTACGTTCGCGCTTACGGTGCGCGTCGAGGGACTCCGGCGAAGGTCAGGAACGTTCGTGCGCCTCCAGCACCGTTAGGTCCCGCACCGCATAGCGGTGGTGCTCGCACTCCTCCTTCATCACCACGTACAGGCAGACACCCACCGTGCGCGTCTCGTCGGGGTAACCGGGCGCCGGTGCACGCGTGCAGATCCGTCCGAGCTCGCTGTCGGTAAGACCGTCGACGCTGCCGCGCACCAGCGCCATCCGGTCGGCGCGCACGGCCATCACCTCCGGGTACGACGGGCGCGCGTCGAGAGCCATCCCGAGCGCCGCGCGGAACGCGTCGGTGTGGTCGCCCGCCCCCGCCGACCACCGATATGGGCCGTACTGTGCCATCGCGTCATCCTCTCCGATGTGACCCGCGGGGGCACACCCAGCTCAGTAGGACTTCGGCAATCCCAGCGAGTACTGCGCGATGAAGTTGAGCAACATCTCTTTGCTCACCGGGGCAATCCGCATCGCCCGGACCACCCCGAGCAACGCGCCGAGGCCGTACTCACTGGTCAATCCGTTGCCGCCATGGGTCTGGATCGCGGCGTCCAGGGCGTTCCAGGCGGCCTCGCCCGCCGCGTACTTGGCCATGTTCGATGCTTCTCCGGCCGCCATCGCATTGCCCGCGTCGTGCGCGCCGGCCGCCTTGTAGACCATGAGCTTGGCGAGCTCGGTCTCGATGTATGCCTTGGCCAGGGGGTGCGCGATCGCCTGGTGCGCTCCGATGGGCTGCTTCCAGACCGTGCGTTCCTTGGCGTACCGCGTCGCCTTGTCGAGCGCGAACCGGGCCGTGCCGATCGAGAACGCGGCGACGGTGATCCGCTCCGGATTCAAGCCGGCGAACAGCGCCGGCAGCGCAGCGTCCAGCGATCCGCCGATCACGTTCTCGATCGGCACCTGCACGTCGTCGAAGTAGCAGAAGAACTGCCGTTCCGGCGAGACCAGCTCCATGTCGATCGGCCGGTACTCCAAGCCCGGCGCATCAGTCGGCACCACGAACAGCGCCGGACGGATCTGACCACCGTCGCGGGAGGCCGGGGACTGGCCCACCACCAGGACGTAATCGGCCTGGTCGACGGCAGAGATGTAGTACTTGCGGCCGTTCACGGTGTAGCCACCGTCCGGCCGCTGTACCGCGCTGGTGGAGATCTTGTGCGAGTTCAGACCCGCGTCCGGCTCGGTGATCGCGAACGCCATCTTGATCGAGCCGTCGGCCATCCCTGGCAGCCACCGCTGCTTCTGCTCCTCGGTGCCGCTCTGGGCGATGATCGTGGCGCAGATCGCCGGTGAGACGACCAGCAACAGCAGCGGCGCCCCGGCGGCTGCGAGCTCCTCGCAGACGATCGCCAGCTCGGTGATGCCGGCGCCACCACCGCCATATTGCTCAGGGGTATTGACCCCGATGAAGCCCAGCTCGGCGGCCTTCTCCCACAGCTCGCTGGTCACCTCGTGCTTGCGCGCCTTGGCCAGCCAGTAGTCGGCGCCGAACTCCCGACCCAGAGCGGCGACCGCCGAGCGCAGCGCCAGCTGTTCGGTTGTTTCGGTGAAATCCACGGCGTGCTCCTCCACGGTGCGGCGGCTGCCCCGACGGTAGCCGACCGAGCTGCCCGCTGGACCGGTATCGCCGCTCCGACTGGACCTGGCCGCGGTTGGGCGCGCCTTTAGGATCTCCCCGCCTAAATCTTCAGGCGGTACGGTCCCTCGTGTGACCGAATGGGTCCGCCTGGCTGTCGGCCTGGCTGCATTGCTGGCGATCGCGGTCGGCGTCTCCTACGCCGGCCGGCTGAACCGGCACCGCGACCTGGTGGTCGCATCGGGCCGGGCGGTGCTGCAACTGGCGTTCGTGGCCGCCGCGCTGCGCGGGGTGTTCGCCGCGCCGGTGACCTCGATCGCGGTCGTCGCGGTGATGTTCGCGGTGGCCACCTGGACCGCGGCGCGGCGGCTGCGGGGCAGCCAGGGAGCGCTGGCCGCAGTGATGCTCTCGTGCGGCGCGGGGGCGTCGGTGGTGATCGCGATCATCGTCGCGCTGCCCACCCTGGACCGGAACGTGCGCAACTTCGTGGCAGTGTCCGGAATCGTGCTCGGCGGTGTCATGACTGCGGCGACGCTGGCCGGCCGGCACCTGAGCGAGGGCCTGCGTCGGCGCCGGGACGAGGTGGAGGCGTGGCTCTCGATCGGCGCCACCCCTCGGCAGGCCGTCCGGGAGGTGGCCAGGTGGGCGGCCTCGGAGGCATTGGTGCCGGTCCTGGACCAGACCCGGACGGTGGGACTGGTGACCTTGCCCGGAGCGTTCGTCGGCGCGCTGCTCGGGGGCGCCAGCGCGGTGGAGGCGGCCAGGTTCCAGATCGTCGTCCTGGTCGGGCTGCTGTGCGCCGAGGTGATCACCGTGGTGCTGCTGACGCACCTGCTCGGGGCGCCCCGCCAGCTGCCGGCCGGGTGAGGCCACGATGGCAGGCTGGCAGGCAGCTGGACGCGGCACGCGAGCTGATCGATGGCCGGACCTTGGCTCCGGTGCCGGCTGGAATCCGGCCTAGCTCCCGTGGCCGGCTGGAATCTGGCCTAGCTCCCGCCGCCGGCCTGGGTGGCGTAGTACTCGTCGTTGACCGAGCCCGGGGTCGGATCGGCGGCCGGGCGCAGCAGCCGGTCGCGCTTCAACGACTGGAGCGCACGCAGGGCGGTGTTCCGGTCAGCCGGCTTCGACCTCTTCCAGAAGAGCAGTCGCATGGTCGAACCTCCCTGAGGCGCCTGACGTCAGGGTACGGCGGAAGCGACGGGTGAGGAACTAGATCTCCGGAATGTCCTCGGCATCGGCACCCTCCCGGGCGGCCCCGCCGGTGTTCGCGCCGTACTCCTCCTCCGCCCGCCGGTGCCGCAGCAGGTCCCAGCACCGGTCGAGTTCCCGCTCGATGGCATCGAGCCGGCTGCGCTCGGCCGAGTTCAGCCCGATGCCGGTATGCGTGGAGCGCAGCTGGTGCTCCTCGGCGACCAGGTCGTGAATCTGCCGCAGGATGGGTTGTTCACTGTCGTGCGACATCGCTGGCATCCCTTCGGGAAGGACTGGACCCGCAAGCTCGTCCTCAACCCTACGACCACGGTCGGCGGGGGCGGCGCGCCGCTAGCGTGTGCGGCATGACCGACGCCGATCATCCGCCTGCCGATCACCCCTCTGCCGGGGACGCCGGCCGTGAGCTGGCCGAACGGTGCATGCGCGCCATGTTGGGCTCCGATGCCGCCTCGGCCTCGCTCGGGATCCGGGCGCTGGAGGCGGCTGCCGGCCGGGCCGAGCTGGCGATGACGGTGACGCCGGCGATGCTCAACGGCCACCTGATCGGCCACGGCGGCATGGTGTTCACCCTCGCCGACACGGCGTTCGCGGTGGCCTGCAACAGCTACAACCGCATCACGGTCGCAACCGGCTGCGACATCGACTTCGTCGCCCAGGTGCGGGCCGGCGACGAGCTGCGCGCGGTGGCGGTGGAGCGTTATCGGCACGGCCGCAGCGGCCTGTACGACGTCACGGTGCGCCGGGCCGACGGCGCGGTGGTGGCCGAGATGCGCGGCCGGTGCCGTGAGCTGCAGGGCTCGCTCGTCGATGACCCGGCGCGCAGCTGAGACGGGCTTACCAGACCAAGGACGGGATCAGGCCAAGAGCCGGGATCAGACCGAATGCGAGATCAACTGCAGCAGGGCCAGCGCGTAGGCCTGCTCCGGATCGGGATGCCGCACCTGCACCGGCGAGGAGTTGATCTCCAGCTGCACCCGCCAGTCGCCATTGATCCGGTCCAGGCTGCGGAACGTCCCTGCCAGCAACTCGCGCAGCTGGTTCTCCCGCGGCAACCAGACCGCGTCGCGGTCCTCCACCGAGTCGAGCGCCCATTCGGTGGTGCCGTTGAACCCGATGACCTGGCCGTGCTCGAGCTGGTGCACCTCGACGGTCATCTCGCTGAGCACGAAGATCTCCTCGTCCATGCCGCGGTCGACCACCACGAAACGATCGCCGGATACGGGCGTCCAGCGCAGGCCGGCGTCACGGAGCAAGCGAGCGGTGTCGATCGAGATCACTTCTCCAGTATGGCTACCACCAATTGCGGTCAGCAGTCTTGAGGCAACCTTGAGCCTCAAACCGGGTGAGATTGATGTTAGTTTGACACGCTCATATCAACCGGGAGTCCCTCCCGGTTCGCCAGCGCGATCAGGTCACCGGATGGGAAGGGACGAGGGCGCTATGCGGGCACGAATCTTTGCCGCAGTGCTGCTCGCCGCGACCCTATGGTCCGCGCCGACGGTGGCCGAGGCCAGCTTCAACAAGCAGGCTGCCTCGGCCCAGTCAGCAAGCAGCGGGATGCTGCATCCGCCGACGGGTCTGTCGACCTCCCGTTCCAGCTGCACGGTCACGCTTTCCTGGACCCCGACGATCGATGCGAAGGCCAGCGGGTACATCCTGTTCAATGGCAACACGCAACTCATGACGATCGCTCCTAAAACGGTCAGCAGCCAGCGATTCAGCATCACCAGGAACGTCACCTACTCGCTGCGGATGGTGACCACGTACCTCAAGTGGACCAGCAGCATCAGCCAGGCCGTCTCGGTCAGCTGCTGACCGGCAGCCGCTGGACCTGATCGCGGCTGTTCTCGCGTTTCGCTATGCCTGCGTGCGCCCGGTCACATACCGTGATCGATGTGCAGGTCGAGAGAGCGTGGTCCGCCGTCATCATTGATGACGATCCCGACATCTGCGCCCTAATCGCCGAACTGCTGCGGCAATCGGGCTTCGAGGTGACCGAGGCAGCCAGTGGCGCCGACGGGATCGCCGCTGTCCGGGAGGTCGAGCCCGACGTGGTGACCCTCGATCTCAATCTGCCCGATCTCGACGGCATCGAGGTGTGCCGGCGGATCCGTGAGCTCACCGACGCCTACGTGGTGATGCTGACAGCCCGGCCGGACGAGATCGATCGGCTGATGGGGCTCGAGATCGGCGCTGATGACTACCTCACCAAACCGTTCAGCCCGCGGGAGCTGCGCGCCCGGATCGCGGCGATGCTGCGCAGGCCGCGCTCGGGGTCCTCGGCGGGGCCCGCGGCGGCGACCGAATCGGTGCGGCACGGCGGCCTCGAGGTCGACATCGAGGGACGGCTGGCGATGCTGGACGGGGTGGAGTTGGACCTGACCCGCACCGAGTTCGATCTGCTGGCCACGCTGCTGTCGGGTCCCCGGCGGGTCTGGCCCCGCGAGACCCTGCTGCGGACGGTGTGGGGCACCGACTGGGTCAGCGACGGTCACCTGGTCGAGGTGCACATGGCCAACCTGCGTCGCAAGCTCGGCGACGATCCGCGCAGCGGCCGCTACATCCGGACGGTCCGCGGTGTCGGATACCGGCTCGGGGTGGGATGAGCCCGGCACGTCCGGTCACCAAGGCCGATCGTGAGCGGGACCGGATCTCGGCGCTGCGCGAGTACGGCATCCCGCCGGGGTTGCCGGTGCAACGGCTCAGCAGCTCCGATGAGCCGACGCTGGTCGGGTTCACCGAGCTCGCCGCCCAGATCTGCGGCGCGCGCAGCGCGGTGCTGAACCTGATCGATGACCGGCACCAGTTCCAGCTCGCGCCCTTCGGCTGTGAGCCGGCCGTCACCGACCGCGCCGATTCGATGTGCGAGATCACCCTGCGCGTCGGTGATCAGGTCGTGGTGCCCGATGCCCGGCAGGACCCGCGGTTCTCCTCGAACCGGTGGGTGACCGGCGAGCTGGGTCTGATCCGGTTCTATGCGGCCAGCCCGCTGCGGGCGCCAGGTGGCCACCTGGTGGGAACCCTCAGCGTGTTCGACCGCGAGCCGAGGACGCTGGATGCCGGCCAGCGGGCGGCGCTGCACACGTTGGCCGGTGGCGTCGTCGACGTCCTGGAGCTGCGCCGGCGCTCGGACCAGCTGCGCCAGACGGTGGCCGAGCTCGCGCGCTCGCACCGGCAGCTGGCCGAGTTCGCCGCCCAGCTCAGCCACAATCTCAAGACCCCGCTCACCGCATCGCTGGGCTTCGGGGAGCTGCTGCAGGATCATCCGGCGGTGCGTGAGGATCCGACCGCCCTGGATTACGTCAACCGATCGCTGTCGGCGAGCCAGCGGATGATGTCAGCCATCGACCAGCTGCTCAGCTACGCCAGCGTCGGGGGCGCTCCGCAGCGCGCGCCGGTGGACCTGCCCGATCTCGTCGAGCGGGTCCTCGCCGATCTGGGGCCGGCGGTGGCCGGGGCCGAGGTGCGCTGCGACGAGGCCACCGTGGTCGCTGATCCGGTGCAGCTGCGCGTGCTGCTGTACAACCTGATCGAGAACTCGCTGCGCTACCGCAAGCCCGACGCTCGCTGCGAGGTGGCGGTGACCGTCGCTCCGACGAGCTGGGGCAGCGAGCTCAGAGTGGCCGACAACGGACCGGGCATCCCTGCCGATCAGCGCTCGGTGGTGCTGCGGCCGCTGGCGCGGCTGGAATCGGAGACCGCCGGAACGGGCCTGGGGCTGGCCACCTGCGAGCGGATCGTGGCCGCCCACGGTGGCACCCTCTCGATCACCGGCACCGCTGGTGGCGGGGCCACGGTGTGCATCCGGCTGCCCCGCATCGCAGACACCGGATCCGGCGAGAGCTGACGGCACGGCTCACAGGGCAGGGGCGGTGGGTTTCGCTTCCTCGCGCTCAGCTTCCTCGGCCGACAGGGTTTCCTCGGCCGACAGGGTTTCCTCGGCCGGCGGGGCTGACCCGGACGGCTGCGCCTGTGCGGACGGCTTGGCTCCGTCGGACGGCTTGGCCGGACGCCAGATGCCCAGCAGCAACCAGCACAGCACCAGCACCGGCACCGCGCCGGTGAGCACGGTGTGCACCAGCGGGGTTCGCAGCGCCCGGATCGCGCTGCCGGCCTTGGGAACCACGGTCCGCACCTGCCAGACGGTGTCGCCGCTCAGGGTGGCCGTCCACGGATCGGCAGCGGTGTTGGCGTCTCCACGGGTACGGACGTTGACGATGCCCGGGCGGGGGCGCTGCACCTCGATCACCCGGTGGCTGACGACCCGGTGGTCATCGACGGGAATGTGGTAGGTCAGCACCTGCCCGACCCGCACGTCGCTCAACGCCAGCGGGGTGTCGACGATGACGTCACCGGAACGGATGGCCGGGGCCATGCTGTTGGTGAGCATCGTCGCGGTGCGGTAGTGCAGCAGCCGTGGGCCCACGGTGACCGACAGCAGGCCGAGCACGGCGAGCCCCAGCAGCAGTGTGCTCAGCAGCCGAGCAGCCCGCCGGAGCAGGGTCACGCCAGCGCTCCCAGCAGCGACTGGACCCGCTCGAGCAACAGGGACGGCCGGATCGGTTTGGTGAGGTAGTCGTCCGCGCCGGCTTGCAGGCCGGCCTCGCGGTCCTGCTGGGAGGACAGCGCGCTGACCAGTAGCACGGCGGTGCCGGCCGTCCGCGGTTGGCCCTTCAGCGTCCGGCAGACGTCCAGTCCCGACAGCCCCGGCATCGAGACGTCGGAGATCACCAGGTCCGGCACCAGCTCGTCCACCTGGTCCAGCGCTTGCTGTCCGGAGCTGACAACCCGCGGCCGGTAGCCGGCCCGGTGCAGCGTCGCCGAGAACAGCGCCCGGATGTCGTCGTCGTCTTCGACGAGCAGTAGGCGCGCGGGACGCTCGGGGCGGGTCATCACGGGCTTCCTTTCAAGTACTGCTGGACTGCGAGGTGGTGCGAGTGCGGAGGGCTGATCCCGGGCGGACAACACCGGGACCAGCCCGCTCAGGGGCGGCTACTGATTGGTGGCCGCGCGCTGGGTGCCGGTGAAGGTGAAGCTGACCACCGACGACTGGTTCTGGAAGGTGTTGTCAGCGGCGGCGGGGAAGGTCAGGGTCGCCACCAGGTTGTCGGTGTTGTTGGGCGCCAGCGCGCTCAGGTTGCTCAGCGCCAGGTTGCTGCCGATCACCGCGCGGCTGGCCAGCACCGACTTGGTGGTGCCGGAGCAGCTGTACACGTAGGCCGGCGCGGTGCCGGTCTCGGTCCACGCGGTGGAGCAGGAGTCGATCTTGAGCTGCAGCCCGAGGGTGGGGTCGGTGTCGAGCTTGGAGCTGGTGGTGGCGGTCGTGGTCAGCACGATGCTGGACAGCGCCTGGTTGCCGGCTGCGTTGGTCAGGGTCACGGCACGCTGCACCGTGTCGCCGGGGACCAATCCGGTTGCTGCGACATTGAACCGGTTGGCAGCGGTGCCGGGCGCGCCGAGAGCGATCGAGACGGTGCCCGAGCTGATGCTGGCTGAGGCTGAGGTGGCCGAGGTGAACGAGCCGAAGGTGCCCAGGCCCGAGGCGGCCGCCGCGGTGCCGAGCAGTGCGGCCGAGACGAGGACCTTGCTGCGGACCGTGTTGAGGTGGAACGACATCGGGGACTCCCTGGTAGGTCCGGTCGGGGGTTGACCGGGATGTGCGATTGGTGAGCACCACTCTGTCGATGTTTGTTCTGCGTTAGGTTACGTTGCACCTCAACGTTCGACGCCAGGTGGCTCAAGGGATCCTCAAGAAGGCGTTTCGCTAGGCTGGAAGCATGAGTGAGCAGCCCGAACCCACCAGCGACCCCGGCGACCCGAGCGGTGACACGATCGGCGCCAACAGCCCCGGAGCGGCCGGCACCACCGAGAAGGACCCGAGTGACTGGGTCACCGGGGACGAGCCGATGACCGGCGCCCAGCGCAGCTATCTCGACACCCTCGCCCGCGAGGCGGGTGAGCAGCTGCCTGCCGATCTGACGAAGGCGCAGGCGTCCGAGCACATCGACCGGCTGCAGGCCAAGACCGGACGGGGCAACGGCGGCTCGTCCTGAGGCGAGCGGTTGGCTCCTGAGCCGAGCGGGTTAGTCGGGGCCTCGGCCGCAGCGACTTCGGCTCCTGAGCCGAGCGGGTCCGTCAGGCCTCGGGCCGCAGCGACTTCGACGGCCCTTGCGCCGCTGCCCGGGTGATCAGCTCGGCCTCCGAGACGGCAAGCAGGTCGGCTGAGGACTGGCCGTCTCGAGGCTTGGCCGCGACCGCCACCAGCGCAGGAATGCCCTGCTGGCTCAGCGCGGTGCGCATCCGCATCGCCAGCGCTTCGGCGTTGGTGCCGGGGCAGTCCGCGAGCAGGATCGCCAGGCCCGACCGTCCCATCGCGCCGATCGCGTCACAGCCCACCTGCATCCGGGCCACCAGGCTGACCGCGGCCGGGTCGGCGGTATCGATCCGCATGATGGCGGTCACCGGGCAGGCGGCGACGACCTCCCGGGCCACCGTCAGCCACGCGCCTTCGGTCATCGGCCGGATGGTGGTGTCATCGGACAGGTGCAGGTCCGATTGCACCGCCCAACGCTGGATGACGATCGCAGCCGGCAGCGACAGCCACGCCAACGGGATGTGCAGGTTGATCAACTGCACCTGAGCTGTGGCGAGGGCGATGGTCAGCACCTCCAGCTTGTGGCTCTCGGCTTTCACCAGCAGGCCCAGCGCCTTGTACTGGCCGGCTGACACCATCGCCAGCGCGACCGCGGCCATGCCCACCAGCATGTAGCCGGCAGCTGCCAGAGCGAGGGCAAGCGGTTCTGCCAGGTCAAGCGCCATGCAGGCGTTGGCGGCGGTGGCGGCCAGGATCGCGCCGGCGGTGCTGTAGATGTACCGATACGGCGTGGCCTGGCCGGCGATGTTGCGAGCGGGCCATTCGGCAAGCGCGGCGAGGGCGATCACCGCCGCCGCGAGCGAGAGCGGCAACAGGACGGCCGCTGCGAAGGCCCAGGTGGCGAGCAGGTTCGGATAGAGGGTGGGCAGTTTCTCCTGCCGCAACGCGCGCCGGGCTCGCTCCCAGCTGACGGTGAAGCGGGAGTACACGATGCTGAGGGACGCCAGCAGAACCGCGGTCCAGAGATCGGTCTGCTGGATTGCCCCTACCGAGACCAGCGCGGCCGCCGCGGCCGCCAGGTCCACAGCCAGGATCACGATGACCGCGCACGGCGACGTCCGCCATAGCGACCACGCAGATACCGCTTTCAACATGAACGTCTCCCGCCGCGAACCCGACCGCTAACGTGCGAACACCGGGTGAGGACCTAAGAAGGGTCTATCCCTGACGCGCCGTGGTGACAGACAGTACATAACGAACTTCTAGCTGTCACGTCAAAGTTACTGCATCTTTACCAGGCAGCTACCCCTAGAAAAGTGTGCTTCAGCGGGGGAAGTAATGCTATAAAGCCCTCCAGCCGCAGACAACGCGGCCGATTGGTGCGGATATCGCTGCCGTCCGGCAGCGACCACTGACCGTCAGTCACACTGCCTAGCTTGCCAGCCGGAGCGCCTAGAAAACTCCGCGTTCTCGTTGGGTTATATAGACGCTTTACCGGGCACTGTCACCGCGCGAAGAACCGTCTAGGCAGCTAGCCTCGCATTGCACCTGGCTATGGACAGACTTGGTCGGTTCGCTTGCGAATGTTCCGCGCCAAAGGGGGGTGACAATGATGAAGAACTACGAATGGGTCTGATGCACGCCGACACTTTGCTTTTTGTGACGCGCTTTTAAATATGAAGTTATGGCGCCACAGCGGGGGGACGGGTTTCTTGGTGAGACCCGTCCCCAAGTCACTCACCTCGCCCGTGACTGCCCGGCGCACCTGGACTAAGCGGGCGTCGAGCTGGTCGCGGGTACGTTCAGTCAACGCTGGCAGCACAAACCGCCCCGGTTCGCAGCCACCGGCATCGCGAGGAGTCAGGACGTAAGGCATCGATATCCTTCGGCGTACACGGCGGAAACGGATGAGGATTAGTCCTACCCCGCGGTTATCCGTTAGCTGTTAGGGCTCGAGCAGCACGAGCGGGATCTCGCGATTGGTGCGCTTCTGATAACCCGCATAGTTCTTGTACCTGCCGGTGATGAGCGGCCACATGCGCTCGCGTTCTTCGGCAGTGGCAATCCTGGCTCGCATGTGCTGTTTGGGTTTGCCCACCACCTGCACTTCGACGGCCGGATTGTCACGCAGGTTGAGAAACCAGGCGGGATGTTGGTCATCACCGCCGCGGGACGCGACGATCACATAGGTGTCGCCCTCCTGCAGCGGCGCGGTGAGCATGACCGAACGCGGCTTGCCGCTCTTGCGTCCGATGGTGGTCAGCTCCAGTGACGGCATCCCCCCGAAGCTCGCCCCCACCCGATTGCCGGTCAGCTTCAGCACGCCACGGTGCACGGCATTCATCGTCTTGAGCATCAGGTCACTGGGCATGGGCGAACTCTAGAGTGCTGAACCTTGCCCGAGCCAGACTCGCAGGACCTTGTGACGGCTTCGTCGCGCGGCGGGCCTATGGCTCTGCGCTGGTGTAACCCAGCGCGAAGGGAAGCACCGCTCTGTGAGCCGGCTTCCAAACGCGTGCATTGATTGGGTTGATTTGAGGCAATTTATCCGAGTAGTGTCCCGCCACATCTCGTCCGCATCCCCGCTGGAGGTCTCATGTCCCACCGAGTGCGAGTCCGCACGTGGCTGCGCCTGCTGGCCGCTGGGCTGAGCGTGGGGGTTCTGGCAGCGACCGTCGTCAGCGTTGGCGGCCCGGCCGGAGCGGCGGTGCCAGACCGGTTCGGCTTCGTGCTGTGGAACGGCGCGGTCGTCGGTTCGGGCACGACACCGGCCGGCAGCACGGTCAGCGTGGTCGGCACCGGTCAGTACAAGATCACTTTCGCAGGGGCTGCGGCCTCCGGCGGCGTGGTGCACGTGACGGCGATCAATTCGGCGCCCCACTGGTGCCAGGTGAACAGCTTCGGGCCGTCCGGCGTCGACGAGGTGGTCATGATCAGCTGCTACCGGGTCGGCGGCGCACCCGACTTCACCAACTTCAGCGCGATCTTCAGCAGCAGCTCCGGACCGGCCTCGGCAGTGGGGTCGTTCGGCTATGTGCACTCCACGCCCACCGGCGCGCTGGTCAGCCAGTACAACTCGGCGGGATGGGCCAACACTGTGATCCACACCGGCCCCGGGCAGTGGGACGTCAAGTTCCCCGGCCTGAGCACCCCCGGGCCGATCGACGGCAGCCTGCAAGCCACCGCGGTCAGCTCGCCGACCGTGCCGGCCCGCTGCAAGGTGCTGACCTGGTCCTCGAGCTCCAGCGGCCAGGTCGCACAGGTCAGATGCTTCAACGCCGCTGGCGCGCTGGCCGACACCCGGTTCACGTTGACCTACCAGTACCAGCGCTCGCTGTACGGCGGATTCGCGCCGCCCAAGTACTTCGGCTACCTGTGGAACAAGCCGGTCGGCGGGCCGCCGTCCACCAACTTCAACAGCATCCTCGGCCCCGGCGCCAACACCCTGAGCCCGGGCACGCTGTCGCTGGTGACGTTCCCCGCGCTGGCGATGCTGCCCGACGACATCCAGGTGACCGCGTACGGGCCGGGCTCCGACTTCTGCGGCCTGAACTTCCCGTGGACGCATGCGGGATCCGACACGTTCGTCCGGGACGTCAACTGCTTCACCAATGCCGGCGCACCGAGCGCCTCCGGCTTCCTGGTCAGCGACAACTCGGCGCTGTAGAGGGCGAGCGGCCGCATCCGGGGCGGCGCGCCAATCAGCAGAGGGCGTCCAGATCAATGCGTACCGGAAAGGGTTCGACCGCCTCGAAGACACCGGTGACCGAGCCGCCGTCCTGATAGCCGAAGGTGCCGGCAAGGTGGCACGCGACCAGTGAGATGGGGGCCTCGGCGTCGATGATCCAGTAGAACGGGATGCCAGCGTCGGCGTACTCGCCCCGCTTCACCAGGTTGTCGGTCCGTCGCGACCCTGGTGACACGATCTCCACGACCAGGATCGTGCTTGCCGCACGCAGCAGCCCGCCCGTTTCGGTGACCCGATCGAATTCCGCCTGTTCGACGACCACCAAGTCTGGTCGACGCGCGGTGCCGGGCTGCCCGGCCGGAGCGAGTTGCACATCGAGATCGACATCGGGAACAGCGCGAAGGTTGCCGGGCAGCTGGCTTCTCAGCTGTACATAGAGTTCAGCAGCGATAACCATGTGACGCGGTGTCGGGCTGGGTGACATAACGAGGTTGCCCTCCTGCAGCTCCCACCGGTTGCGGTCGTCCTCGCTGAGCGCGGCGTAGTCCGCGATCGAAAGCAGACGTCCCGGCGGCTGGGTCAGCGCTGTCACGGCTGGCTCCTCATGTCGGTCAGTCTGGCATGCAAGGACGACGACGCCAGGAGCCGACACCCTGCCGCATCTCCTGCCCGCCTTCAGTTGTCAGCAGGCACATTGAGGTGATCGATAGAACTGCGGTACATCGACCGGAACGGTGCGGAGGGTGTGGGATTTGAACCCACGGACAGTCTCCTGTCGAGCGCTTTCAAGGCGCTTGCACTCGGCCGCTATGCGAACCCTCCAGTGCGCGGCAGCCCCGACGAGGCCACCGCTCAGCTCTGATTCTGGCAGAGCCGGCCTCAGCCTGCGTCCAGTGGTCCGGGCACGGCAGCCGGACTCAGCGGCCGCCGGCGATCTTCCGGGCCCGCTGCTGGACGCCAGGCTCGCCGTACGGGTAGTCGGCCGGCTCCGGATCGCTGGCCACGTCCAGCCGCTCGGTCTGCTCGGCGCTCAGGCGCAGGTCAGCCGCCTGCAGGTCGTCCTCGAGCTGGGTGATCGTCCGGGCGCCCAAGATCACCGAGGTTACCGCGGGACGGTCCGACAGCCAGGCCAGCGCGACCTGGGCCATCGACACGCCGAGCTCGCCCGCCACCGCCTGGACCGCGTCGAGCACATCCCAGGTGCGCTGCCGGCTGGACCGCCGGTCATAGGCCTCCACCCCGCGATCCGGATTCTCACCAAGCCGGGTGGCGCCGGCGGGCCGTTCCTCCTTGCGGTACTTGCCGGTCAGCCAGCCACCCCCCAGCGGCGACCAGGGCAGCATTCCCAATCCGTTCGCCTGGCAGGCCGGCACGATCTCCCACTCGATCTCGCGCGCCAGCAGGTTGTACTGCGGCTGCAGGGTGACCGGCACGCTCAGCCGCAGGTGTTCAGCGGTGTCGACCGCGTGCTGCAACTGCCAGCCGGTGAAGTTCGACAGCCCGATGTAATTGATCTTGCCGGCCCGGACCGCGTCGTCCAGGAACCGCAGGGTCTCCTCGATCGGGGTCAACGGGTCGTGGGCATGCACCTGGTACAGGTCGATCCAGTCGGTCTGCAGCCGCCGCAGCGATGCCTCCAGCGCCAACCGCAGGTGCCGGCGCGACAACCCGTGATCGTTGGGCCCGTCCGCCATCGGGAACCGGCCCTTGGTCGCGAGCACCACCCGGCTGCGATGGCCGGGGTTGGCCGCCAGCCAGCGGCCGATGATCTCCTCGCTCGACCCACCGCTGTAGACGTCAGCGGTGTCGACCAGGTTGCCACCGGCGTCGAGGAACCTGGCCAGCTGGCAGTGCGCGCCGTCGGGGTCGGTCTCGGTCCCGAAGGTCATGGTGCCCAGGGCGAGGTTCGACACCGCCGTCCCGCTCCGTCCGAGCAGTCGGTACTGCATGCCAGCCTCCCCGTAAGTAGCTTCCCCTCCTTCCTACACCTGATCTGAACTCCTCCGCACGCCCGTGGGTCGCGGCCGGCGCCCTCTCCGCGGTCACGTACGGTCGAGTGCGGCAAGCCGCGCTTGCCGGACGCGATTCCCACGCACACGCAACACAGGAGCACCTACGTGGCCATCACCATCCTCACCGATCCCAAGACCCGCCAGCCCAAGCTCCGCCTGGTGCTGCCGGACGACATTCACGACGGACCGGTCTCGGTCGTCGGCAGCTTCAACGACTGGACCCCCGGCCGGCACCGGCTGGTGCGCCGCGCCAACGGCACCCGCAGCGTCACCGTCCCGGTGGCAGCAGGTCAGCGGCTGCAGTTTCGCTACCTCGGGTCGGGCGGCCGGTGGTTCGACGACCCGGACGCCGAGCGCATGCACACCGACGGCGGCGTGGTCGGCATCGTCGACGTCTAGGCCGGACTCACCCCCAGTTGCCGGGGTCAGCTCCGGGTGGACAGCAGTGAGAACTCCGCCTCGAACAGCTCGACCAGGAACGCGGCCAGCAACTGCTCGTCCGGGTGCAGGCCGGGCACCGGGCGGGGCTTGGCCTGCTTGAGGTAGTCGCCGAAGGTGTGCTCGGTATAGGTCTCCAGGACGTGCGGGTGCACGTAATGCGCCCGGGCCACCGTGCGGGTGTTGCCCAGCGCCTCGGCAGCCTGGTCGACCGCCTCGATCACCACCTTCTCCGCCGACCGCTCGCTGTCCAGCCGGTTCTTCAGGTACGTGAAGGCCGCCAGCGTGCCGCCCCAGGTGCGGAAGTTCTTGGCAGTGATGTGCTCGCCGGTCAGGGCGAACAGCAACTGGTTGAGCTCGTCGGAGCTCACCGGCTTGCCGTCCAGCGAGAACAGCCGGCGCCCGCGCTCGGCGAGCAGCCGCTCCACCACCCTGGCCACCCCGGGGTCGTTGATCGAGACGTCCCAGGGCTTGCCGGACTTGGCGGGGAAGGCAAAGGTCACCTCGTCGCCGCGGACGCGGACGTGCTTGCGGGTGAGCGTGGTGAGGCCGTAGCTGTCGTTCTCCTCGGCGTAGACCTCGTTGCCGATCCGGATGTTGGTCAGGTCGATGATGCGGATCATCGCGGCCAGCAGCCTGTCCCGGTCGAAGGTGCGCCGGCGCAGCTGCCGTGCGGTGTGCTCACGGATCTCGGCAAGGTGGGCAGAGAACAGGATCAGCCGGTAGAAGTTCAACATGTCCCGGATCGCCCGCCACCGCGGGTGATAGATGTACTGCTTGCGGCCCTTGTCGTCCTGACCGGTTGCCAGGATGTGGCCGTCGGCATTCGGGCAGATCCACACCTTCTGCCAGGCCGGCGGGATCGCCAGCTGGGTGATCCGGGCCTTCATCTCCGCGTCGGTCAGCGGCTGCTGGAGGTGGTCGAGGTAGCTGAAGCCCTTCCCCCGCCGGATCCGGCGCATCCCCGGCTCCTCGCCTGCCACGTAGACCAGCCCGGCCACCTCGGCGCACCGCTGGGCGTCGGCGTGCAGCTCGTCGATCTCGGCGACCGTCATCGGCTTGGTCTTCTTGGCGTCAGCCGGCTTGGCGACGCGCTTCCTCCCGCCGGACCCAGCGGTCTTGGGCGCGGTCGTCGTGGCGGGGCTGGCGGGCATCGGCTGGGCTTCTCCTCAGTCAGGTCGGATCACGGTCGGGTCGGATTCACGAACAAGCGGGCAGCGCTCAGGCGTCTTCCATGATGCGCTTGACGGCGTCCACCGTCCGTTCCAATCCCTCCTGGATCTCCTCGCCGCCGGCTCGTTCAGTGTGCAGGGTCACCTCGACCACCGAGCCGTTTTCGCTCTCGATGACCTGCAACTGCCCCGAGTAGTTGTTGGGCCCTTCCGAGCCCCAGCTCAATGCCCGCTCGTCCTGATCCACCTCGAACCAGGCCTCGCCCTCGACAACCCGATCCCCGAGATCGGCCGCGGCCGTGATGGTGCCGTCCTGGTTGTCGGTCACCGAGGTCATCCGGTCGAAGTAGTCCGGCAGGTTCTCGACCTGGGACAGGTAGTCGAAGAGCTGGTCAGCCGGCGCCGCGACGTGCGCGCGGGCTGCATAGTCGGCCATGGGTGTCCTTCCGCCGGACCGGGCGGCTGGCTGTTCAACCCTGATTTTCAAGCTACGTCACTCCGGAGCGGCCTTCAACGACACCGCGACGCTGCCGAAGTTCAGCCCAGCCGCCAATCCGGAATCACCGCCCCGACGGCGAGCCCGGCGATGAACAGCCAGCCGAACAGCCGGTTGTGCACCAGGCACACCCGGTGGTACCAGAGCGGCGCCCGGCCCGCATCAGGTGTGCGAACAGCCACCCTGACGCCGGCACGGCGTGTAGCCTCTGCGCCCGAGCGGGGGGTTGTCAGGCGATTTGGGTAGGACGGTGAACCCGCAGTGCCCCAGCCAGTTCCGGCCAGGTCCGATGGCGCCCGCCCCTGCTCGATCGCGGTGGAGGCGAGCGGTCCGCCCACTCTCGAAGCTGCGATGGTGGCGATCGACCGATGAACGACTACAGCCCCACCAAGCGCGCTGACCTGGCTCAGTCCGACGGCTCCTACGTCGGCCGTGGCAGCAGCCGGCCACTGGAGGTCGAGCACACCGGCTCCATCAATCTCACCGACGGCGCCGAGGATCTCGACCGGTCGATCCGGATGGTGTTGCTCACCGCTCCCGGCGAGCGCCTGATGCGACCGGATTTCGGGTGCCACATCTGGGACCTGCTGTTCAAGCCGGTCACCCCGAACCTGCTCCGCCTGATTGCCGAGGCGGTCCGTGACTCGCTGGCCCGCTGGGAACCCAGGATCGTCGTCGATGACGTGCAGCCGACGGTGGATCCCAACGACTCGGCCCTGATCCGGATCACCATCAGCTACCGGGTTCGGGTGACCAATGACCGGCGCAACCTGGTGTACCCGTTCTACGTGATCCCGCACGAGCCTGAGACATGAGCCGAGTCCAGCAGGGTCGCTGCCGCGGGCAGGCTCCGCTGCCCGAGCCGGTGATGGCGCCGCTGGAGGACGAGCCGCATCGCTGATGGATCTGGCTGCTGGTGCTGCTCGCCCTGCTGCGGTCTTGCACGCCGGGCCGGCGAGGAAGAGTATCGAGTGATGCGACGGTCGGATCTGATTGGCAACCCCTTGGTCGAAAGAGCCCTGCCCAGGGGCAGCCGGCGCCGCGCCGTGGTGGCCCGCGCCGTCCGCCGGGCCTCGTCGGTGTTCTCCGAAGCGAAGAGCAGGCTCAAGCTGCCGAAGGAGACCACCCGGCAGGAGGAGGCCAAGCTCCGCGGTGCCTGGGCACAGAAGAGTTCGGAGATCCTCGACGTCTACCTGGTCACCGGCTACCAGGATCCCCGCCTGAACGCCCAGAGCATCCTGGCCCGGCACACCTTGGTACGGGCGCTGTTCGGAACGCGCTTCGAGGACCTGATGCGGGACGAGTTGGCGCACGCGGTCGAGCTCAACGACGCGATCCGGCTGCGCGCCAAGGAGCTCGGCGTGCCGCTGACCAACACCATGAATCCGGAGCGGCTGGCGATCGTGCGTCAGGTGATGGACGTGATCGCTGACCGGGCGCCGGTGTTCGCCGGCCGCTGGCGCGAGGCGCTCGCAGCCAAAGAGGCGCCGCCGTTGCGGGTCGTCGAGTTCGCGTGCGGGTCGGCCAATGACTACCGGGCCTTCGCCGACTACGGCATCGCCCGCTTCCTCGACTACACCGGCATCGACCTGAGCGAGACCAATATCGCCAATGCCAAGCTCCGGTTCCCGGACGTCGACTTCCGCGTCGGGAGCATCCTCTCGCTGACCGAGCCGGATGCCAGCGTCGACTACGTGTTCGGCTTCGACATCCTGGAGCACCTGTCGTTGCAGGCGATGGACACCGTGGTCACCACCGCGGTCCGGATGGCTCGCCGCGGGCTGTACTTCTGCTTCTTCCGGATGGACGAGCAGCCGGAGCATCAGGAGGAGCCGCGAGGGCAGTACCACTACAACCTGCTCAGCGCGCCGGTGATGCGGCAGTACATGGAGCAGCGTTACTCGCAGGTGCAGCTCATCCACATCGCGAGCATGCTCAAGGAGCAGTACGGTTTCCCGCACTCCTACAACCGGCGTGCCTACTCGCTGATCGCCGAAGGCCCGCTCGCGAGATAACTGCATTAATCAGGAAATCCGTAGCGTAACGGGCGCAAAGTGACCCGATTCGATAGCCTCGCGTCGTACCCGCAGCTGCAGCACGCCCAGGGAGACCCGCGATGACCAATGTTGTGTTCTGGCCAGACGTCAGCCACTACCAGGCGCCGGTCAACAACCAGTTCACCGGCCCGTTCCTGATGTTCAAGGTCTCTGAGGGAACGAGCTACGTCGACCCGAACGCCGCTGCCAACGGCAGCTGGTGTCTCAGCAACTCCGGCTCGGGCAAGAAGCTGGTCGGGTACGGCGGCTACCACGTCTGGTCGCCCGGCAACGAGCAGGCGCAGGCCAACCTCTTCTTCGCCAACGCGAAGGTCAGCCCGCATTTCGTCGCGATGATCGACGTCGAGTCCTGGGGCGGCAAGTACAGCGGCGACCACTCAGCCAGCATCACCACGCTGGCCAACCTGTTCGCGGCGAAGCTGAGCCAGCGCCGGGTCAAGGTGTACGGGAATTCCGGTGACCTCGCGCAGCTGTACCCCAAGCGCCCGTCATGGCTCGGCCTCGTCAAGGCCAACTACTCGAGCAAGGCGCCTCCCGAGCCGTGGGACGGCTGGCAGTACACCGACGGCTCGTCGACCTGGCCGGTGCCGACCGGCTGGCCGCGCTCGTCCGCGCCGTTCGGCAACTGCGATCACAACGCCTACTACGGCACGGTGCAGCAGTTCGCGGCCGAATACGGCATCCCGGCGACCTAGCCCGGATCGATCGGCTGGGTTCAGGACAGCAGCGTGGCGCCGCGCTGGAGGTCTTCGACCAGCCCGTCGTACATCGCTTGACGATCGTCCCCGGCGCGCAGCACCGCCGACGGATGGATCGTCGCGATCACCTGAGGGTCGATGGCCGGTGACTGGTCCGCGGTGGGTAGGCGCAGCACCTCGCCGCGATGCTGGCTCAGCCGGAACGACGGCCCGAACAGCGCCTGGCTGGCAGTAGCGCCGAGAGCGACCAACACCTTCGGGTGGACGGACCGGAGCTCCGCCGCGAGCCAGGGCCGGCACGCCACGACGTGGCCGCGCTTCGGTGTCTGGTGCAGTCGACGGGTGCCGCGCATGGTGAACGCGAAATGCTTGACGGCGTTGGTGAGATAGGCGCTCTCCGGCTCGATGCCGGCCTCGGTCAGCGCACGGTGCAGCAGCTTGCCGGCCGGCCCGACGAACGGCTCGCCCCGCTGGTCCTCGACATCACCGGGCTGTTCACCGACCAGCATCATCGCCGCGCCAGCCGGGCCACGGCCGAAGACGGTCTGGGTGGCGTCCTGGTACAGCTCGCAGCCACGGCATCCGGCCGCTGCCCGGGCCAGGTCGGGCAGCCGGTCGGTCTCCGGCACGTACGGCTCAGCGGTGCTGGTGGTGCTGGTGGTGGCCATCGCATCTCCCGGGGCGAATCGGTCGCGCGGGCTCGGCGCCTCGCCCGTGATCCTAGTTGCCTCGCCCACGGCAGGCAGCTCTGACGGTGGGGCATGATCGGGCGGTGGACGAGCGCGACGTGGTGCAGCTGCTCGGCCGGCTGCAGCAGGCCGAGGTGCTGGTGTGGGTGGACGGTGGCTGGGGCGTGGATGCGCTGCTCGGCGAGCAGAGCCGGCCGCATTCCGATCTCGACCTGGTGGTCGCACGGCCCGATCTCGAAGTCGTCCACGATGTGCTGTGGGTGTTGAGGTTCGAGGTGTTGCGGGACTGGTTGCCGAACGCGATCGCCTACGTCGATCTGGCGGGCAGGCAGGTCGACCTGCACCCGGTGGACCCGACGCCGGACGGTGGCGGTGACCAGATCCAGCTCGACGGCCGGTCGCGATGGCACTATTCGGCGCCAGTGCAGGGGGTGCTCGGTGGCAGAGAGGTGCTGTGCTGCCCGGCCGAGGACCAGGTCCTGTGCCATCTCGGCTATCCGCCACGGAAGACGGACTTCGAGGACATGCGACGGCTGGGCGAGCGGTTCGGGATAGACCTTCCGGCACCGTTCGGGCCTGCTTGAGGTCGCGAGGCGCCTCAGTAACCGTTGACGACCAGGTCCGCCGCTTGGGCAGGCTGCTCGACCTGCTCGTAGTAGTCCTCGGCAGCGGCCCATCGCTGGATCCAGCCCTCGTCGTTCTCGCCTCGGGCGTGCAGGCGGTTTTGGCGGAGGTCCCGCGGGGCGTCGACGTAGACGGTGAGATCCCAGTAGGACCGCAGCTCGCGACGAAGCAGGTACACGCCCTCCACCAGCACGATGCCTTGTGGCTCGACGGTGACCCAGTCGGCAAGGGTGTTGTTGTCCCAGTCATAGCGCTGGAACCTTGCCTGCTGGCCGGCCTTGAGCGGCCGGAGCAGTTGACGCTCGACCCGCTGGTGGTCGAAGTAGCGCTCGTAGCCCTGCCGCGGGGTCCACGACCGCCAGTCGCGTTCCTCCGGGCCGTAGAAGTCATCGCCGTGGACGAGCGTGATATCGGGCCGGCTCGTTGCCACGGCCAGCGCGAGCGTCGTCTTGCCTGAGCCGCCCGGGCCTTCGATGCAGATCAGCTGTGGGATGTCGGTTGTGGAGGTGGGCAGCCGCTGGAGAACGGTCGCGATCGCGTTCTCAGCGGGCTGCATCTGTGACGGTCCCTGGGCGTACGTAGGTGACTTCGAGCCCAGCCTAAGCGGAAGGGCAGGACCCGCGGCTTCACCTCGGCCTGACCGCCCTGGCCGACCTCTTGAGCGGGTCTGATCGCTGGGCGGCAGCTCAGGCGGTTCCGATCGCCCGGCGGCCCAGGTCGGCCTCCCGGAAGACGTCCACCGGCTTGCGCAGCACGTCCTCCACATCGGTGCCCTGCCAGACCCACTCGCCGGCGCTCTTCATCAGGGCGATCAGCTGATCGTCCTGGCCGTCCTGGTAGAGCTGCTCACAGCTCTGACAGAGCGTCCAGAAGCTTTGCAGCGAGTCGTCCTTGCCGAACTTGCGGAACTGGACCCGGTCGGTTGCCAGCGGGTGGACCCACACCACGTCGGCGCCGCCGCAGAATGCGCACGTCTGGGCGGTCACGGCATCCGGTTGCCCTTCACGGGAGGAACGGTGGGTTGCTGGCTGCCCTCGTCGGCGCTGTGGGAACCGGTGTCCGGAGGAGAAGCCACGGGACCTGACTCTATCGCTTGCCAGTGGCGAATCGTGCGTAGTTTGCTGCACAAACTCGACCCAGTTCGACCACTGGCAGTAGTTGGTCGGTGACTAGTTTGCCGCTTGTGTGCCTAGCGCTCGGCTCGATACTCTTTCGCTCGTACGGGGGTACACGAGGGACGCAAGAGCAGTAGAAGCCTTGTCGCGACGGTACGGGGGTACTGGGTCGGGCAAGGCTTCTCTGCGTCTGCGCACCGCGGTGACGAGCCGCGGCCGTCCCGATAACCTTCCGGGCCGCCGCGCGAGGAAAATCAGGCAGTTTGAAGGCATCCAAATCCCCTCAACCCGGATTACCCTTGCCGGTATGACGGCGATGATGCGCGCGGACGAGATCCCCGAAGGTCTCGATGACCAGCTCTGCCTGGCGCTCTACATGGCGTCCCGCGCCATGACGGCCACCTACCGCCCGGTGCTCGACGAGTTGGGGCTGACGTACCCGCAGTACCTGGTTCTGATGCTGCTCTGGGAGCAGGGGACCTCCTCGGTCGGCGAGATCGGCACCCGGCTGCACCTGGAGTCCAACACCCTCTCGCCGCTGATCAAGCGGCTCGAGGCGCTGGAGCTCGTCACCCGGCACCGGCGCGCCGGTGACGAGCGGACCGTGGACGTGCAGCTGACCAGGCAGGGCAAGGCGATGCGGCGCAGGGCTGCCAGGGTGCCCGCCCAGATCTGCGAGGCCACCGAACTCGACGCTCCCAGCCGGGCCCGGTTGATCAAGAAACTGCGCCGGCTGACCGCCGACCTGGAGAAGAAGCAGGACTGATACCGCCCGTGCCCGCTCTCCCAGCGATCAATAGATCGGGCGCGATAAGGTCGTATGCGTTCAATCGAATGCCTTGATTCCAGTTCAATAACCTGCCCGGTCAGCAAGGCACTCACCGGGGTGCAGATCAGCCTGGACGCGACGCTGGACCGTGACCCGCCGCTGAACCGCGTCAGCCGGCCTCGACGGCCGCGCGGGCCGTTGCCTGCAGGGTCGGATCCTGGTAGTCCGACGGCCCCTGTTCGAAGGCGGCTTCGGCGACCAGCACCCGCGGGCCGTCCTGCCGGGACGCGAACGCGGCGCCGGGCAGCTTGCTCGGCGACCCCGGGTAGCGGACGCCCTCGCGCAGCAGGTCGTTGACGTTGCCGGTCCCGTCCGAGGTGACCAGCCGCAGGTAGCTGGTGGCCTGCGCCGGGCTGCCAAAGGTGACCGTGCTGGCCGCCACCACGATGGCCCGGCCGTTCCGCTCGGTGGTGAGCAGGCTTCGCCGCACCCCGGAGCAGGGCGTCCGGGCGAAGAAGATCTGCACCTGACCGTACGAGTGCGCCGTGCAGTTGGCCTGCTCATCACCGGCCCGGCGCACCCAGCCCGCGGGGACCGCGCCGGTGGCCGGGCTGCTGGCTGGGCTTGCCGGGCGGGAAGTCGCCGCGGTCGGGGCTGTCACGGTCGGGGCTGTCGCCGTCGAGGTGGCCTTCGGCGCGGGCGAGCCTGCCCGCTTGCCCAGGGAGTCCCGGTCGCCGAACCTGAGCAGGCCGACCAGGACGATCAGGCTCACCGCCAGCCAGCCGGCCAGCACGGCAGCTGCCATCTTCAACCGGTGGCCCCGGGGCGGCGCCTCCCGTTCGTCCCACTCCTCGTCCGGTTCGGTCAGCCAGCTCACGCGCACACCGTAACCCCTGGACTTCGGTGTGGCGCCTGGCTGAGCCGTGCCGCGCGAACCGGCCGCCGGTGACTGCGACATCATGGGATGGGCAGTTCAGGCGGGCGAAGAGCGAGGTGGCATGAGCGAATACGACGTGATCGTCGTCGGGCTGGGCGGGATGGGTTCGGCGGCGGCCTACGCGCTGGCGGCGCGGGGTCAGCGGGTGCTGGGCATCGAGCAGTTCACCCCGGCGCACCCGCTCGGCTCCTCCCACGGCGCCACCCGGATCGTGCGCAAGGCGTACTTCGAGAAACCGGACTACGTGCCGCTGCTGATGCGTGCCTACGAGCTGTGGGACGAGCTGTCGGCCACCTTCGGCAGCCAGCTGTTCACCCGGTGCGGCGCGCTGATGATCGGCGCGCCGGACAGCGCGGTGGTGTCGGGGACGCTGGCCTCGGCCCGCCGCTGGGGCCTGCCGCATGACGTCCTGGACGCGGCCGGGCTACGGGCCAGGTACCCGCAGTTCGCGCTGCCGGAGGGCCAGCTGGCCGTGTACGAGGCCGACGCCGGATTCGTCAGCCCGGAGGTCACCGTGCTGGCCAACCTCGAGCTGGCCGCTGACGCCGGGGCGGAGCTGTGGTTCGACACGGCCGTGGAGCAGGTGGAGCTCGGTCCCGGCGGCGTGCACCTGATGGCCGGTGGTGAGGAGCTGCATGCCCCCCGGGCGGTGATCGCCACCGGAGCGTGGGCCGGCCGGCTGGCCAACCTCGACCGGTATCCGATCCAGGCGCAGCGCCAGACCGTGCACTGGCTGCGGCCCCAGACCTCGGCCGCCGACTACGCGCCCGAGGTGTTCCCGGTCTACCTGTGGAGCTTTCCGGTCCCTGCCGGAGCCGACCGGCTCGAGGTGTACGGATTTCCGCACCAGCCCGGTGACGAGGGGGTCAAGGCCGCGTTCTACCACGACTGGCTGAACGTCGACGTCAATCCCGACACCATGCAGCGGACGGTGTCGGAGGACGAGTGCCTGGCGCTGCGGCAGGTGCTGGCCCCGGCGCTGCCGGGGTTGACCGGCGGCTGCGCGACCAGTCAGGTGTGCCTGTATCCCAGCACCCCCGACGATGACTTCCTGCTCGGCGTCCACCCGGGCTCGTCCGGGCGGGTGGTGCTCGCGCTCGGCTTCGGCGGGCACGGTTTCAAGTTCGTCCCGGTGGTGGGCGAGATCGTCGCCGACCTGGTGATCGACGGCTCCACCCGCCATGACATCGGCTTCCTGGCGCCCGATCGGTTCGCCGGCCGTCGATGACGTTGCGGGTGCTGATCGCACCGGACAAGTTCAAGGGCAGCCTGCTGGCGCCGGACGCCGCCGCCGCGCTGGCCACGGGCTGGCGTTCGGCCCGGCCGGCGGACGAGTTGACGATCCTGCCGATGGCCGACGGCGGCGATGGCACGGTGGCCGTGCTGGCCCAGGACTGGCCCGCCGCGGAGTGGGTCGCGGTGCCCACCGTCGATGCCGTCGGCATGCCCCGGCCCGGCCGCTACCTGCGTTCGGGCGACACCGCTGCCGTGGAGCTCGCCGAGACCTGCGGCATCGCCGGATTGAGCCCGCTGGACCCGATGGGCTCGCACACCATCGGCCTTGGCATCGTGCTGGCGGCGGCGTTGCGCGCCGGGGTCCGGAGGCTGGTGGTGGCGCTCGGCGGATCCGCCTCGACCGACGGCGGAACCGGGGCGCTGTCGGCGCTGGGCGCCCAGTGGGTGGGCGCCGGCGGGCTGCTGCCGGTCGGCGGCCGGGGGTTGACCCGGCTGGCAGCGGTGCGGACCGACCGGCTGGCGCCGGTGCCGCCCGACGGCGTCCGGGTGCTGGTCGATGTGCGGGCGCCGCTGTACGGCCCGTCGGGTGCGGCCTACGTCTTCGGCCCGCAGAAGGGGGCCACCGACGCCGAGGTCGATGAGCTCGACCGGGGGCTGCGCCGGCTCGCGGCGGTGCTCGGGTCCGATCCGGACCGGCCCGGCTGCGGGGCGGCCGGCGGCGCCGGGTACGGGCTGGCGTACTGGGGCGCGGAGCTGGCGCCCGGCGCTGCGGCCATCGCGGAGCTGATCGGGTTGCCGGATGCGGTACGGCGGGCTGACCTGGTGATCACCGGCGAGGGACGTTTCGACGCCGGCTCCCTGACCGGCAAGGCCTGCGGGTACGTCCTGCAGGCTGCCGCCGACCGGGGCGTGCCCGCGCTGGTGGTGGCCGGGTCGGTGGCCGGCGGGATGGCTGCCGCGGCGCCCGGCGCCAGCTTGCTCAGCCTGACCGAGCTGGCCGGGTCGGTCCGGGCGGCCCAGGACGATCCGGTGCGGTGGCTGAGGATGGCGGGCCGGCAGGCCGCCGCGACGGTGGGGACGCCCTGAGGTCGCTCTGACGGCTGGGCGGCTTCACCCCGGTTGATCCGGCAGGCCAGCGTTGTCGGCAGGCCAGCGCGTCCGGCCCGCGTTGATTCGGCAGGCCAGCGTTGATCCGGCAGGCGGCCAGCGCGTCCGGCCCGCGCCCGGCCCGCGTCAGGCCTGGTCGGTCGCCGGAAACACCAGCTCGCGGACCAGCACCCGCAGGATCAGCGCCATCGGAACCCCGAACAGCGCGCCGGGAACGCCGAGCATCGCCCCGCCGAGGATCACCGAGGGCACCGTGATCACACCGGGCAGCTCGACGGAGTACTTCATCATCCGGGGCTGGATCAGGTAGTCCTCGGCCATCCGGTAGCTGATGTAGAAGATCAGGGTGATGATCGCGGTCGGCAGGCCGACGGTGAGCGCCACCAGCGTCACCACCGCGCCGCCGACCGTCGAGCCGATCACCGGGACCAGCGACAGCACCGTCACCAGCGCGCCCAGCAGCACCGGGTAAGGAATGCCCCAGGCCAGTGCCCAGAGCGCGGTGCTCAGCCCGACCAGGATCGCGATCGCCACCGTGGAGAGCATGAACCGCCCCACCAGGACGATCAGCTCATCGAGGATGCGGGCGGTGCGAACCTGGCGGGACGCCGGCACCGCCTTGAGCGCCAGCTGCCGCAGGTGCGGCAGCTCGATGGCGAAGTACAGCGACAGGAACGCCACCACCACGATGTCGGTGACCGCGGTGAACAGCAGCGCCCCGCCGGTCAGGACGTAGTCGAGCACCTCGGTCGGATTGACCGAGCCGCGGGCCGGCGCGTCGGTGACGGCCGCCAGCCGGTCACCGAGCACGCCCAGATGGCTCTCGGCGTTGCGGATCAGCTCGGGCACGGACTTGATCAGCGCCGGCAGTTGGGTGGTGGCGGCGTCCACCGCGAGCACGAACGGCGTGGCGAGCAGCACCACGACGCCGAGCCAGGTCAGCAGCGCGGCGGCCGATCGACGCATGCCGCGCCGCTGGAGGAAGCCGATCAGCGGGTCGAGGGTCACGCCGATCAACAGCGAGAACGCCAGCAGGTACACGATGGTGCGCAGCTTCTCGACGATCACGAACCCCAGGTAGGCCACTCCTACCCCGAGCGCGAACCAGCAGGCGAACGCGATGACCGAGCGGGGACGGCGGACGTTGACCACCTGCTCGACCGGCTGCCCGCCGATCGGGACCGCGCCCTTGACGTCCATTCGGCCAAGGCTAGTGGAGAGGACCCTCGATCCGGGGACGGTCCGCTGCGGTTACTGGAACCGCAGGCTGACCTCGGCGGTCACCGGGCGGGACTGGCAGGCCAGCACCAGCCCGGCGGCCAGCTCCTCGGGTTCCAGGGCGTAGTTGCGGGTCATCGAGACCGAGCCCGCGGTCACCATCGCCCGGCAGGTGCCGCAGACGCCGCCCTTGCAGGCATAGGGCGCGTCCGGCCGGCTGGCCAGCACCGCGTCGAGGATGCTCTGGCCGGTGTAGCTGACCGGAATCGTCGAGGTCCGGCCGGACAGGGTGACCGTCACCTGGCTGCGCTCGGTGGCCGCATGCTCCGACGCAAGCACGATGGCCGGCTCCGGTGGCTCGTCACCGACGTAGAAGAGCTCCGAGTGCACCGAGGCGCCGGGCACTCCCGCGGTCACCAGCGCGGCGCGGACGGTGGTGACCATGCCGAGCGGGCCGCACAGGTACCACTCGTCGACGTCCTTGCACAGGCCGTCGAGCAGGACGTTGATCTTGTCCTCGTCGATCCGGCCGGTCAGCAGGTCAGACAGCTGCGGCTCGGCCGACAGCACGTGCAGCAGGGTGAACCGGCTGGGGTAGCTGTTCTTCAGGTCCGCCAGTTCCTCCAGGAACATCACGTCGTTGGAGGTGCGGTTGCCGTACATCAGGGTGACCCGGCTGGCAGGTTCGGTGCGCAGGATCGAGGTGACGATCGACAGCACCGGGGTGATCCCCGAGCCCGCCGCCAGGCAACAGACGTGGCGGTCGTTCTCCGGCGCGACCGGGGTGCCGAACCGGCCGGCCGGGGTCATCACCTCGATCGTGGCGCCGGGTTGCAGCTCGCCGGTCAGCCAGCCGGAGAACAGCCCGTTCGGGATCCGCTTGACCCCGATCCGCAGCGCGCCGCGCTCGGCCAGGTCTGCGGGCGTCGAGCAGAGCGAGTATGTCCGGCGCTCCTCCTGGTCGCCGCCGGTCCGGCGCAGCGTCAGGTGCTGGCCGGGTTGGAAGGCGTACTCGTGGCGCAGCTCGGCCGGCACCGTGAAGTGCACCGCGCAGGACGCCTCGGTGAGCGGCTCGACGCGGGCGACGGCGAGGGAGTGGAAGCCGCCGCTCACAGCGACTTGAATTCGTCGAAGGGCTCGGCGCAGCCGCGGCAGCGGCGCAGCGACTTGCACGGCGTGGAGCCGAACTGGCTGATCAGCTCGGTGTCGGCCGAGTCGCACCGCGGGCAGCGGGCCGGGTCGGTTCGCGCCGCATCGCGCACGGCCGGCCGGCTGCCCAGCCGTACCGGGACGGGGCCGGTTCTGGTCGGCCGCGGCGGGGCGATGCCGTAGTCGCGCAGCTTGGCCTTGCCGTCGTCGGTGATCCAGTCGGTGGTCCAGGCCGGCGCCAGCTCGATGACCACCCGGACCCGCGCATCGACGCTTCGGGTCTGGGTCAGCACGTCCTGGCGGATGGCCTCGGTCGCCGGGCAGCCGGAATAGGTCGGGGTCAGCACCACCTCGGGCAGGCCGTCGGCGGCGAACCGGACGTCGCGCAGGATGCCCAGGTCGGCGATGGTCAGCACCGGTATCTCGGGGTCCGGAACCTCCGCGGCGGCCAGCCGCAGCGCAGCCAGCTTCTCCAGGTCGGCGCCGGTCGTCATCGTCGCTTCGGGGGTCACCACTGGGCTCCCGGGTGGGAACGGTGCAGGTGCTGCATCTCGGCGAGCAGGTAGCCGAAACCCTCGGTGTGCAGCCCCTTGCGGCCTCCGGTGGGCTTCCAGTCATCGTCGGGCAGGGTCAGCGTCGCCTCGGTGAGGACGTCCTGGACCGAGCCCAGCCAGGCCGGCCGCAGACCGGACGGCAGCGGGCCGACGCCCAGGTCGGCGATCCGCCGGGCCAGCTCGTCATCGGCGAACATCTCGTGGCTGTACGGCCATACCGTCTCGAGGGCGGCCTGCGCGCGGTCGTGGCTCAGCTCGGTGCCGTCGCCCAGCCGGATGATCCAGGTGCTGGCGTGCTCGACGTGGTAGGCCACCTCCTTGACGGCCTTGGCGGCGATCGCGGCCAGCTGGGCGTCCCGGGAGGACTCCAGGTCTCGGTAGAGCTCGTGCTGGTAGCAGGAGAACAGCAGTTGCCGGATCATGGTGACCGCGAAGTTGCCGTTCTCGATCTCGGTCAGCTGCAGGTTGGTGAACTGGCGCTCCTCGCGCAGGTAGGCCAGGTCGTCCTCGGAGCGGCCGCTGTACGAGCCGCCGTAGGTCAGCAGCGTGCGGGCCTGGCCGAGCAGGTCGAGCGCGATGTTGGACAGCGCGATGTCCTCTTCGATCTGCGGGGCATGGGCCGACCATTCCGACAGCCGGTGCGACAGGATCAGCGCGTCGTCGCCGAGCCGGATCGCGTACGCGGCGACCTCAGCGTTGGCCGGGGCTGAGCTAGTCATTCGCTCCGCTCCTCGCTCGCTGGCGCTCGCTGCGATGCTCACTCATACGTGACCGCCCACTCATAGGTGCTCGACGCCCTCGGGGATCGTGTAGAACGTCGGGTGCCGATACGGCTTGTCCGCCGAGGGCTCGAAGAAGGAGTCCTTCTCCTCCGGCGAGCTGGCGGTGATGTCGACCGAGCGCACCACCCAGATCGACACGCCCTCGTTGCGGCGGGTGTACAGGTCGCGGGCGTTCTGCAACGCCAGCGTCGCGTCCGCGGCATGCAGCGAGCCGACGTGCACGTGATTGGTGCCGCGAGCGGGCCGCACGAACACCTCCCACAGCGGGGTGGGCGGCGTGCTCACGCGGCCTCCGTCACCGCGGCTGCCTGCTTCTTGGCCGCGTACGCAGCGGCGGCCTCGCGCACCCAGGCGCCGTCGGAGTGCGCCTGCCGCCGGACGGCGATCCGCTGCCGGTTGCACGGGCCGTTGCCCTTGAGCACCTGCTGGAACTCGGTCCAGTCGATCACGCCGTAGTCGTAGTGACCGCGCTCGGCGTTCCACACCAGGTCGGGGTCGGGCAGGGTCAGCCCCAGGGTCTCGGCCTGCGGCACGCAGATGTCGACGAAGCGCTGGCGCAGCTCGTCGTTGGAGAACCGCTTGATCCCCCAGGCGGTGGACTGCGCGGAATTGGGGGAGTCGTCGTCCGGCGGGCCGAACATCATCAGCGACGGCCACCACCAGCGATTGACCGCGTCCTGAGCCATCTCGTGCTGCTCGGGGGTGCCGTTGGACAGCTGCAGCAGCGATTCGAAGCCCTGCCGCTGGTGGAAGGACTCCTCCTTGCAGATCCGGATCATGGCGCGGGCGTACGGCCCGTAGGAGCAGCGGGTGAGCGGGACCTGGTTGGTGATCGCGGCGCCGTCGACCAGCCAGCCGATCGCGGCCACGTCGGCCCAGGTAGGCGTCGGGTAGTTGAAGATCGAGGAGTACCGCTGCCGGCCGGCGTGCAGCAGGTCCAGCATCTCTTCGCGGCTCATGCCCAGGGTCTCGGCCGCCGAGTACAGGTACAGGCCGTGCCCCGCCTCGTCCTGCACCTTGGCCAGCAGGATCGCCTTGCGGCGCAGCGACGGCGCCCGGGTGATCCAGTTGCCCTCCGGCTGCATCCCGATGATCTCGGAGTGGGCGTGCTGGGCGATCTGCCGGATCAGGGTCTTGCGGTAGCCCTCGGGCATCCAGTCCCGGGGCTCGACCCGGCCGTCGGAGGCGATCAGGGCATCGAAGTCGGCCTGCTGCCGAGTGGCGTCCATAACTCTCCTCAAAACCGAATGATCGTTCGGTTAGTCTATGCTGGTGTTCTGGCCGCTGGCAAGCTGCCACGAGCTGAAAACCCCGCACGGCGCCCCAGAACGAAGGGATCTTCCGATGGCCGAATTGCTGCGTTCGTATCTCGGTGACCAGTGGGTCACCCCCACCGATGAGGGACTCGAGCTGCTCGACGCGTCCACCTCGCAGCCGGTGGCCCGGTGGTCCAACGAGCCGGTCGACGTGGCCGCGGCCTATGACTACGCCCGGACGGTCGGCGGCCCGGCGTTGCGCCGGATGACCTTCACCGAGCGCGCCGCGATCCTCAAGCAGCTGGCCACCTACCTCAACGACCGCCGGGAATCGGACTACTACCCGCTGTCGTTCGCCACCGGCGCCACCCTGTTCGACTCCAAGTTCGACGTCGACGGCGGCATCGGCGTGCTCTTCGCCTACTCGTCCAAGGGCCGCCGCGAGTTGCCCGACTCCACCGTCTACCTGGACGGCCCGGTCGAGCAGGCGTCCAAGGACGGCTCGTTCGTGGCCCAGCACATCTACACCCCCAAGCACGGGCTGGCGCTGTTCATCAACGCCTTCAACTTCCCGGTCTGGGGGATGCTGGAGAAGTTCGCCCCGGCGTTCCTGGCCGGCATCCCGGTGGTGGTCAAGCCGGCCGAGCAGACCGCCTACCTGACGGCCAAGGTGTTCGCCGACATGGTCGAGTCCCAACTGCTGCCGCCCGGCGCCATCTCGCTGGTCTGCGCCGCCCCCGATGGCCTGCTCGACCACCTCACCGGGCAGGATGTCGTCTCGTTCACCGGATCGGCCGACACCGCCCGGCAGCTGCGCCAGCACCCCGTGGTCATCAGGGAGTCGGTCAAGTTCACCGCCGAGGCCGACTCGCTCAACTGCGCGATCCTCGGCCCGGACGCGGTCGCCGGCGAGCCGGAGTTCGACCTGTTCATCCGGGAGCTGACCCGCGAGATCACCGTCAAGGCCGGCCAGAAGTGCACCGCGATCAGGCGCGCGTTCGTGCCGTCCGGTCAGGTGGAGCCGGTCATCGAGGCGCTGACGGCGAAGCTGTCCAAGGTGGTGGTCGGCGACCCGCGCGTCGAGGGAACCACGATGGGCGCGCTGGCCACCCTGGAGCAGCGTGAGCAGCTGGCGGCGAACCTGGAGAAGCTTGCCACCGATACCGACGTGGTGATCGGCGGCCTGGACTCACCCGCCGCGAAGGCGCTGCCGGACACCGGGGCGTTCGTGGCGCCGACCGTGCTGCGCGCCCGCAACGCCACCGCAGATTCGGTGCACACCGTCGAGCCGTTCGGCCCGGTGGCCACGCTGATCGGCTACCAGGGCACCGACGAGGTCGTCGAGCTCGCGGCCAGGGGTGAGGGCTCGCTGGCCGGCTCGGTCTATTCCTACGACCCGGACTTCGTCCGCGAGGTCGTGCTCGGCGCGGCCGCCCACCACGGACGGATGCTGGTGGTCGATCGCGACGACGCCCGGTCCTCGACCGGCCACGGCTCGCCGCTGCCGATGCTGGTGCACGGCGGTCCCGGACGGGCCGGCGGCGGCGAGGAGCTGGGCGGCATCCGGGGGGTGCTGCACTTCATGCAGCGGACCGCGGTGCAGGGCTCGCCCCGTGCGCTGGCCGCGGTCACCGGGCGATGGGTGCCCGGCGCCCCGACGGTCACCGAGGACGAGCACCCGTTCCGCAAGCACCTGGAAGACCTGGCGATCGGACAGGTGCTCTTCACCGACAGCCACACCGTGACGGCTGAGGACATCGACTCGTTCGTGGCCCTGACCGGAGATTCCTTCTATGCCCACACCGATCCCGAGGCCGCGGCGCGCAACCCGCTGTTCGGCGGGATCGTCGCGCACGGCTACTACGTGATCTCCCGGGTGGCCGGGCTGTTCGTGGAGCCGTCCTCCGGGCCGGTGCTGGCCAACTACGGCCTGGACAACCTGCGCTTCATCACCCCGGTCAAGGTGGGTGACTCGATCCGGGCCCAGCTGACCTGCAAGGAGAAGAAGGCGCGCCAGACCGAGGACTACGGCGAGGTGCGGTGGGATCTGATCGTCCGCAACCAGGACGACGAGCTGGTCGCCACCTACGACGTCCTGACCCTGGTGGCCAAGCGCGCGTCCTGATCGCCGGATGCCGGGCCGCTGTTACAGAGCGGCCTGGCATTCACAGCCAGTTCTACAAGAGCTCAAAGCGAGTGGCGAGGTCCCCAAGGTTAGCTCGTGTCGTAGGAAAGCAGACGACGCGAACTTAAGGGATCAGCGTGAGCGACCAACCCGTGCCCGAGCAGTCAGACCGTCCCGCCGACGATCAGCACGCCGAGCCGCAGATGTGGCAGCCGCCGGCTCCGGATCGCCATCTGACGTATGGCCAGCCGACGTACGGGCAAGCCGGAGACAGCCAGGCTGGATACGGACGGGCTGAGTACGACCAGGCGGTGTCTGGCCAGTCTGGGTATGGGCAAGCCGGGTATGGGCAGACGCCGTATGGCCGGCCGCCCCTGGGGCAGACGCCGTACGGCTCCCTTCCCTTCGGGCAGCCGGCTAAGGGGCAGGCAGCCGCGGACGAGCCGGCCGGATACGCCAGCGCTCCCTCGGAGCAGCCGTACTTCGTGCCGACCGCCCACCAGCAGGCGTGGTCGGCCGCGCAGCAGTACGACAGCCAGCAGTACGCCGACCAGCAGTACGTGGGCCCGCAGCACATGGGCTCGCAGTTCTGGCCCACCCCGCCGGTCGCGTCCAAGCCTCCTTCGCGCCGGCTGCTGCTCGGTGCGGTGGCGGCTGCGACCGCTACGGCGCTGGCCGCCGGAGGCATCGCGGTGGCGGTCGACCGGGCGAACGACGGGCCGTCCCAGCAGGCCGCGCTGAACGCGCCGGCCAACCAGAACCCGTTCGGGCAGAACGGCGCCGGCCAGGTTCCGCCGTATGGCAATGGCTACGGAAGCGGCGAGAGCAGCGCTCCCCTTCCAGGCTCGGGTACCCGTGGCAACCAGGCCACCGGCCCGGCGACCGCTGCCCAGCAGGTCGGCGTCGTCAACATCGACACCATTCTCAACTACGGCGCGGGCAAGGCCGCCGGGACCGGCATCGTGCTCACGTCCGACGGCGAGATCCTGACCAATAACCATGTCATCGAGGGGTCCACGGCCATCACGGTGACGGTGGTGACCACCGGGAAGAGCTACACCGCCACGGTGGTGGGCACCGCCCCCAACGATGACGTGTCGGTCCTGCAGCTCCAGGACGCCAGCGGGCTGGCCACCGCCAAGCTCGGGGACTCCGACAAGGTGGCCGTCGGCGACGCCGTCACCGCGGTGGGCAACGCGGGTGGGACCGGCGGCACCCCGACCGCGGCGCCCGGCATCGTGACCGCGCTGAACCGGTCCCTGACCGCCAGCGATGCCAATGGCGACAACGCCGAACGGCTGAACGGCATGATCGAGGTGAACGCCGCCATCGAGGCAGGTGACTCCGGCGGCCCGCTGTATGACAACGCCACCGGCACCGTGATCGGCATCGACACCGCCGCGTCCTCGGCCTCGGCCCGGTTCGGCACGGGCGTCACCACCGGCTACGCGATCCCGATCGACAAGGCGCTGAGCATCGCCGACCAGATCGAGTCCGGAAAGGCCAGCAGCACCGTGCACATCGGCTACCCGGCGTTCCTCGGGGTCGAGCTGTCGCCGTCCAGCCAGAGCGACGGCGCGGCGATCGCCGGCGTGGTGAGCGGCTCCGCTGCGGCCAAGGCAGGGCTGCAGGCCGGCGACGTCATCACCGAGGTCGACGGCGACGCCGTCACCGGCGCCAGCGGGCTGTCGAGCGTGATGACCAATCACAAGCCGGGGGACCAGATCCGGCTGCGCTACACCGACGCCAGCGGCAAGAGCCACACCATCACGGTGACCCTGGGGTCCGGACCGGCGGACTGATCGTCCCCCGGCTGCCTGCCAGTCACGAGCCCGGATCGGGGCATCCCGATCCGGGCTCGTTGGCGTTCTACCTGCGCGGACGGGAGAAACGCGGACGGCCCTCAGACCGCGCTGGCCGTGTAGGCCTCGATCTCGGCCAGCACCCGGGACTTGACCGCGTCCGGAGCGAACGAGGCGGTGACCGCGTTGGCGGCCAGCGCGGCGACCCCGGCGTGGTCGAGGTTCAACAACTCGGCCGCGATCGCGTACTCGGTGTTGAGATCGGTGGAGAACATCGGCGGGTCATCGGAATTGATCGTCACCAGCACGCCCGCGGCGGCCATCTCGGCCAGCGGGTGCTGGGCGAGTTCCGGAACCGCCCGGGTCGCGATGTTGGAGGTGGGGCAGACCTCCAGCGGGATCTGGTGCTGCGCCAGGTAGGCCAGCAACTCCGGATCCCGCGTGGCCGACGTCCCATGCCCGATCCGCTCGGCGCCCAGCAGCCGGATCGCGTCCCAGACGGTGTCCGGGCCGGTGGTCTCGCCGGCATGCGGAACACTGTGCAGGCCGATCGCCCGCGCCGCGTCGAAGTAGGGGACGAACTGGGCGCGCGGCACACCGATCTCCGGGCCGCCGAGGCCGAAGCTGATCAGGCCGTCGGGTGTCAGCTCGGTCGCGATCCGGGCGGTCTCGGCGGCCGCGGGTAGGCCGGCCTCACCGGGGATGTCGAAGCACCACCGCAGGACGATCCCCCACTCCCGTTCGGCGGCCAGCCGGGCGTCCTCGATCGCCTCCAGGAACGCCTCGGCGGGAATGCCCCGGTGCACCGACGAGTACGGGGTGATGGTCAGCTCGGCATAGCGGATCTGCTGGCCGGTCATCTCCCGGGCGACCTCGTAGGTCAACATCCGGACGTCGTCGGCATCGCGGATCAGGTCGACCACCGAAAGGTAAACCTCGATGAAGTGCCTGAAGTCGGAGAAGGTGAAGTAGTCGGCGAGCTTCTCCACGTCGGCCGGCACGCCGGAACTCGGATGACGGGCGGCAAGCTCGGCGACGATGCGGGGCGAGGCCGAGCCGACATGGTGCACGTGCAGCTCGGCCTTGGGCAGGCCGGCGATGAAGTCGCTCAGCTCAGGACGCGGTTCAGTCACCGGCTGAGTCTCTCACCGCCACGGCGGCCTGCCCGAACCACCTACAACTCGCCGAGGGCGGTCACCGGATTCTCGATGCAGTCGGCCACGAACCGGAGGAACCCGCCGGCCACCCCACCGTCGCAGGCCCGGTGGTCGAAGGCCAGGGTCAGCTGACCGACCTTGCGCACGGCGAGTGCCCCGTCGTGCACCCAGGGCCGGTCGATGATCCGGCCGAGGCCGAGGATCGCCACCTCGGGATGGTTGATGATGGCGGCCGAGCCGTCCACGCCGAAGACGCCGTAGTTGTTCACCGTGAACGTGCCGCCGGTCAGCTCGGCAGGCTTCAGCGAGCCGGCCCGGGCCGCCTCGGTGCGGGCGGTCAGCGCCGCGGACAGCTGCCGGGTGGTCATGGCCTGCGCCTGCGGGATCACCGGCACCACCAGCCCGCGCGGGGTCTGGGCGGCGAAGCCGAGATTGATGTCGGGCAGGATCTCGACCGCATCGGCGGTGATCCGGCTGTTGAGCTCGCGGTAGCGCCGCAGGCCGAGCACGCAGAACCGGGCCAGCAGGCCGAGCACGGTCACCGGCTCGTCCGGCCGGGCCGCGTTCAGCGCCTGACGGGCATCGAGCAGGCCGGTCGCGTCGACGTCGACCCAGACCGTCGCCTCCGGGATCTCCCGCCGGGACTGGCTGAGCTTGTCGGCCATCGTCCTGCGCAGCCCGACCAGCGGCACGCGCTCGACACCGGACGATCCGTTCTGCGACGCCGGCGTCACGGTCGGGGTCGCAGCGGCTGGGGTGAATGCCTCGATGTCACAACGACGAATGACGCCGGACGGATCGGACGGCTGCACGTCGGCCAGGTCGATGCCCCGGTCGCGGGCCAGCTTGCGCACCACCGGTGAGATGACCGAGGTGGCGACCAGCTCCCGCCCGCCAGCAGACGCGGCGGCAGGGGCAGCCGGAGCGGACAGCGTCGGGCCAGCGGAGCGACGGCGGCCCCGGCGACGGACCGGCGCGGAGGAGGTGCCGTAGCCGACCAGCACCTTGCCGGAGTACTCCGAGGACTCGGCGACCGCGGCGTCGGACTCGGCGACCGCGGCGTCGGGCTCGGAGGACACGCTGACGTCCTCGACGGTGATCAGCGGCGAGCCGACCGGAATTCGCTGGCCGGGGGCGCCGAACAGCGCCGACACCCGGCCCGCAAAGGGGATCGGGACCTCGACGGAGGCCTTCGCGGTCTCGACCTCGACCACCGGCTGGTCGACGCTCACCTGATCTCCGACCGCCACCAGCCAGGTCAGGATCTCGGCGTCGGTCAGGCCCTCTCCGAGGTCGGGCAGCAGGAAGTCAGGCATTCGAACCCGGCCCGCTCGGCAGCACCACGGTGTCGTCGAACTGCAGCCGGTCCACGGCGTCGAGGATGCGGTCCACCGACGGCAGGTGATGGTGTTCCAGCATCGGCGGCGGGTACGGGATGTCGAAGCCGGTGACCCGCCCGATCGGCGCGTGCAGCTGGTGGAAGCACTGCTCGGTGAGCCGGGCCACGACCTCGGCGCCGTAGCCGGCGAACCCGCTGGCTTCGTGTACGACCACGGCACGCCCGGTCCGGCGGACCGAGGCGACCACCGTCCGGTCGTCGAAGGGCGCCAGCGAGCGCAGGTCGATCACCTCGGCCGAGATGCCGTCCTCGGCGGCCGCGTCAGCGGTCTCCAGCAGCGTCGGGACCATCGAGCCGTAGCCGATCAGCGTGACATCGGTGCCAGCACGACGCACCAGCGCCTGGTCGAACCGCGCCGCGGGCTCAAGAGAGATCTCCTCCTTCGCCCAGTATCGGCGCTTGGGCTCGAGGAAGATCACCGGGTCGTCACTGGCGATGGCCTGGCGCAGCAGCCAGTACGCATCCGAGGCGGTGCCCGGGGTGACCACCTTCAAGCCGGGCGTGGGAACCCAGTACGCCTCGGAGGAATCGCTGTGGTGTTCCACGCCACCGATGCCGCCGCCGTACGGGATCCGGATGACGACCGGCAGGGTGATCCGGCCCCCGGTGCGGTTGTGCAGCTTGGCCAGGTGCGAGGTGATCTGCTCGAAGGCGGGGTAGGAGAAGGCGTCGAACTGCATCTCGACCACTGGGCGCAGGCCGTGCATCGCCATGCCGATCGCGGTGCCGACGATGCCCGACTCGGCCAGCGGCGAGTCGAACACCCGCTGGTCGCCGAACTCGGCAGCCAGGCCGTCGGTGACCCGGAACACGCCGCCGAGCGCGCCGACGTCCTCGCCGTAGACCAGCACCCGGTTATCGGCGCGCAGCTCGTCGGCCAGCGCCCGGTTCAGCGCGCCGGCCATCGTAAGGCTGCCCAGCTCGGTCTTCGCCGCCACCGCGGTCATGACTGGCCAGCCGCGAGCTCGTCGGCCAGGACGGCCGCCTGGCTGCGCAGGGCAGCCGTCGGTTCGGTGTAGACGTGGGAGAAGAGGTCCGCGGGGTCGAGGACCGGGTCGGCGTTCATCGCCGCCCGTAGCCGGGACGCCCGGGTCTCGCCCTCCTCGGCGATCGCGGCGAGCGCCGCGTCGTCGAGCAGCCCCTGGTTGGTCAGGTAGGTCTGCAGCCGCGCGATCGGGTCACGCGCCAGCCAGCCGGCGACCTCCGACTCCTGCCGGTAGCGGGTGGCGTCATCGGCGTTGGTGTGCGCCTCGATGCGGTAGGTCAGCGCCTCGATCAGGGTGGGCCCCCCGCCGCCACGGGCGCGCTCGACCGCCTCGGTCACCGCCACGTGGACCATGGCGGCGTCGTTGCCGTCGATCAGCACGCCGGGCATGCCGTAGCCGATGCCCTTGTGGGCCAGCGTCTCGGCCCGGGTCTGCTTGGCCAGCGGCACCGAGATCGCGTAGCCGTTGTTCTGCACCAGGAACACCACCGGCGCCTGCCAGACCGCGGCGATGTTGAGCGCCTCGTGGGTGTCGCCCTCGCTGGTGGCGCCGTCGCCGACGAACACCAGGGCCACGGTGTCCTCGCCGGCGATCCGGGCGGCGTGCGCCAGGCCCACCGCGTGCAGGGTGTTGGTGGCCAGCGGCGTGCACTGCGGGCCGGTGCGGTGCAGGTAGGGGTCATAGCCGCAGTGCCAGTCGCCGCGCAGCAGCGTCAGCACCTCGACCGGGTTGATGCCCCGGCTGACCAGCGCCACCGAATCCCGGTAGGTCGGGAACAGCCAATCCCGTTCGGCCAGCGCGGTCACCGCGCCGACCTGGCAGGCCTCCTGGCCGCGGGAGGACGGGTAGACCGCCAGCCGGCCCTGCTTGGTCAAGGCGGTGGCCTGGCTGTCGAAACGGCGGCCGATCGACATCAGCCGGAACAGCTCTGCCAGCACGGCGGGATCGGGTAGCTGAGCGGGGTCGCCGGAGGTGGGCTGGCCGTCGGCGTCGATCAGGCAGCGTGGTGTCGCGGCGGGCAGGAACCCGGCGGACGGAGTGGCCACAGTCATGTGCCAAGTGTGGTGGGTTCAGAGCCGTTGATCCAGAAAAGCGCGGTGAATGCAGACGAACGGCTAGCTGGTGCCTGATATGCTGCAGTATGTCGAATCAGAAGCCACCGCAAGCGGTTGAGGCTAGACAACCGGTCCAGCTCGACGACACCGATCGGGCGCTGGTCGCAGCCTTGCGCGAGGACGGCCGGCTTTCGATGCGGGCGCTGGCCGAACGGCTGCACATCTCCCGGGCCAGCGCCTACACCCGGGTGGAGCGGCTGGTCTCCGAGGGCGTGATCACCGGTTACACCGCCTCGATCGATCCGGAGCGCTACGGCTACGGCATCTCCGCCTACGTCTATCTCAAGATCAGCCAGCATTCCTGGAAGGCGGTCCGGCGCCAGGTGCTGCAGATTCCCGAGGTGTGGCACGGCGCGCTGGTCTCCGGTGAGAACGACCTGGTGCTGCTGGTGCGCACCCAGGACGCGGCCAGCATGCGAGAGCTGGTGCTCAACACCTTCCAGACCATGCCGGACGTGCTCGCGACCCAGACCGTGCTGATCCTGGACGAGCTGAGCGGGCCCCGGAAGACTCTGTGACGGGTCGCGGCGCCACGCCGACACCCGCTGGGCGACGCTTGCGATGGGTGTGAAGGTCTGGGAACATGAGAGGGCAGACCCCGGCTGCTACCGAGGTCTGCCCCGAGTGGGCCGGTTACCGGTCCGCGAGGGTCCGGATCAGTTCAGCAGTTGCCAGGATCGTTGGTGCGACCGCCCCCAAGGCTACGCACCAGATCCTGGCTTTCTGCTTTGCTGACATTCTCGGCATCCATCTCACCTCCTCCCACAGCAGGACCGCGTACCGGATCTCCGCGGTCCTGCCAGCGGGAGGTGGCTCG
>NZ_DASVSG010000164.1:0-60605 GCF_036388195.1 Jatrophihabitans sp.
CCGAGGTCGATCAGGTCGGTCAACGCCGCGACCCGCTCCCAGCGCGGCAGCCGCGATTCGAAGTACCGGCCGAGGGTGACCTCCAGCAGGTCCGCAGCGGTGGTGATGCCCGGCTCCAGCCAGCCCCGGACCGGATCGACCGAGGCGTTGACGTCCGCCGCGGTCAGCAGCACCGCCTCCTGAGCGTCGGCCGAGCTCAGGCACACCGCCGAGATGTCGGGGTACTGGCGCAGGAACACCGCCACCCCGGCGGGCTCGCCGGCCAGCGGGGTCAGCCCGGCGGTGAACACCGCGACGCTGTTGCCGAGGGCGCTGCACTGGGCCACCGGAGACATCTCCGCCGACTGCCACTGCTTCCAGGCCGGCGCGTAGTCCACCACGACCTGCCGGTCGAAGCGCAGCTCCAGCTGGCGCAGCACCGCGGCCACCGGGTCCTCGTCCGGCACGACGGCGCGCGCCGGATCGGTCAGCCCCAGCCGGATCGCGACCGGATCGCTGTCCAGCGGCGGCAGCTCTGGCGCCCGGTCGGCCAGCGCCGCCACGATCGCGAACTGCTCGCTCAGCCGCCGCCGCTGATCGCCGGACAGGCCCGAGGTGTCGGGCTCCGGACCGCGTCCCCGGAGGAACAGCAGGTAGCTGTCGACCAGATCGCTGGCCAGGTCGTCGAACTCAGCTGCGTCCATGGCTCGTCTCCTTTCCGCCTGCCGCCGCGCGCTGGCGCTTCACGCACCGCCGCAGCGCGTCCAGCGCGCGCGAGCGCTGCCGGCTCACCGCCTGATGGGACGTGCCGGCCGTCAGCGCCCAGTCCGACAGCGTCTGGTTGCCCATCACCGTCGCCCGGACCACCGCCCGCTGATCGACGGTGAGGTACTCCAGGCACCGTTCCACCAGCTGGTGCAGCGCCTCCTCCTCGGCGGCGGCCAGGATCTCCCGCTTGTCCGGCAGGCTCGCGGCCACCTCCAGCGCGTCCAGGCTGGAGATGCGCTGGCGCTCCCGGAGGATCCGGCGGCCCTCGTCGATGCCGCGCCGGTAGGCGATCGTCTTCGCCAGCCCGACCGGCGAGGTCATCGCCGCCGGGTCGCCCCGCAGCAACTCCACGAACGCGGTGTAGACGACGTCGGAGACCCGGTGCTCGTCGGGCGGCTTGGCGAGCACCCGCTGGATGCCGCGACGGGCGCTCTGGTGCATGCCTTCGCGCAGCGACTCGTACAGGCTGCGGACGTCGCCATAGCCTGTCTGCCACCGCTCCACGAGCTCCTCGAGCTCGCGCGCATCGCTGTCCATCACGAATAGGTCGCCCGGACCCGGCAGGATGCAACCCCCTGGCGTGCGCTGGTGCGCGGGGCGCTGTTCGACGGCGCCGCCGGAGGGCAGGGGGCAGCAGCGGACAGCTCGCTCGGCTGCTGCAGGTCGGCGTCCATCGTGCTGCTGATCTAATCACGCGGCTCGTTCCGCGCGCGGCCAGTGCCGGGTCGGCCCGGTGCCGGCCCGCGGGCGTGCGAGGCTGGTCAGGACTGGCGGAGATGGGGGAGGACCGGATGAGCGCGACGGTCGAGGCGATAGTCCTGGTGGGCGGCAAGGGCACCCGGCTGCGGCCGCTGACGCTGTCGGCGCCCAAGCCGATGCTGCCGACCGCGGGCGTGCCGTTCCTGACCCACCTGCTGTCGCGGATCAAGGCCGCCGGGATCAGCCACGTCATCCTGGGCACCAGCTACCAGGCCGAGGTGTTCTCCGAGCACTTCGGCGACGGCGCGGCGCTGGGCCTGGAACTGGACTACGTGGTGGAGACCGAGCCGCTGGGCACCGGAGGCGCGATCGGCAACGTCCGCCACCTGCTGCGCGGCGACACCGCGATGATCTTCAACGGCGACATCCTGACCGGCTGCGACCTGACCGGCCTGCTCGACCACCATCGCCGCACCGGCGCCGACGTCACCCTGCACCTGACCACGGTGCCCGACCCGCGTGCCTTCGGCTGCGTGCCCACCGATGCCGACGGCCGGGTCACCGCGTTCCTGGAGAAGGACCCGAACCCGGTCACCGACCAGATCAACGCCGGCACCTACGTGTTCTCCCGCGCCGTGATCGACACCATTCCGGCCGGCCGGCCGGTGTCGGTGGAGCAGGAGACCTTCCCCGGCCTGCTCGCGGCCGGGACGCTGGTGGCCGGGTACCTCGACACCAGCTACTGGCGCGACCTGGGCAAGCCAGCGGACTTCGTCGCCGGATCGGCGGACCTGGTCCGGGGGATCGCGCCGACCGAGGCGCTGCCCGGGCTCACCGGCGAGGCGCTGGTGCTGCCCGGCGCGAAGGTGGCCGACGGGGCGATCCTGACCGGTGGCTGCACGGTCGGGCGGGACTGCGTGATCGAGGCCGGCGCGGTGATCGACGGCTCGGTGCTCTTCGACGGCGTCCGGGTGGCCGGTGGCGCGTCGGTGCGGGCCAGCATCGTCGGCCGGAACGCGTCGGTCGGAGCCGGCACGGTGCTGGACTCGGTGGTGATCGGCGACCGGGTGGTGCTGGGCGCCGGCATCGAGCTGCTGGCCGGCGCCCGGGTCTGGCCGGACGTCCGGCTGCCCGACGGCAGTGTGCGCTTCTCGGCCGAGGGTTAGGGCGGCGGGTTAACCTGCCTGCGTGAACAGCACACCCGCGGCCGAGCTGCGCTGGCAACCGTCCGCGCCGGTCGACCTGGTCCGGACGCTCCGGCCGCTGTGCCACGGCGCCGGCGACCCGGTCGCGCGGTTCGTCGACGGGACGTTCTGGTGGGCCTGCCGTACTCCCGAGGGCCCCGGCCGGCTCGCGATCAGCTCCGACGGCGGGCAGGTGCTGGCCCGGGCCTGGGGCGAGGGCGCGGACTGGCTGCTGGCCGCGGCGCCGGGCCTGGTCGGCGATGGGGACGACTGGTCGGAGCTGGACGTCAGCGGCCATCCGGTGCTGCGGCAGGTCCACCGGGACCGCCCCGGGGTCCGGCTGACCCGGACCGGCCGGGTGCTGGACTCGCTGGTGCCGGCCTGCCTGGAGCAGCGGGTCACCGGCGAGGAGGCGTTCCGGGCCTGGCGGCTGCTGACCCGGGCCTACGGGGAGCCCGCTCCGGGACCGGACGAGCCGCGGCTGTGGCTGCCGGCCGAGCCAGCCCGGCTGCTGGCGGTGCCGGTCTGGGACTGGCACCGGTTCGGGGTGGACGCCAAGCGCTATCAGGCGGTCCGGGCCGCGGCGACGGTGGCCCACCGGCTGGAGGAGTGCGTGGAGCTGGCGGCGAGCCAGGGGCTGGAGGCCGCCCGGCGCCGGCTGGCGCTGGTGCCCGGCGTCGGGCCGTGGACGGTGGCCGAGACCACGGTGCGCGCCCTCGGCGATCCGGACGCGGTCAGCGTCGGGGACTTCCACCTGTCCAACATCGTGGGTTTCGCGCTGACCGGGGCCGCGCGTACCGACGACGCCACCATGCTGGAGCTGCTCGCGCCGTGGGCGGGGCAGCGGGCCCGGGTGATCCGGCTGATCCGGCTCAGCGGCCTGACGCCGCCCAAGTACGGGCCCCGGTTCAGCCCGATGGACATGTCCCGGATCTGACGTCAGTCGGCGTATCAGACAGCGGACAGCCGGTCAGGATCACGGCAAACGAAAAGGCAAGGAGCTGAACCACTCCCTGCCACTTTCAACATATAGCGCACCGGGGGGCTTGCGGCAAGGCCCCGGTGGCGCCACAGAATCGCCCGGCACAGATCGGAGCTGATGACGTGACCCCCCTGACCACCAGCGCGTTCGACCTTCCCGACCACCTCGCCGCCAAGGCGGACCCGGCCCTGATCGGCGACGACGAGCAGCACTTCGCGGCGCTCGCGGCCAGCCTGGAGCAGACGATCGCCGACCTGTCCGGCCGCCTGGACGCCGAACGCAAGGCCCCCGGCGGCAGCGGGCAGCAGGCGCTGGACCGGGACCTGGAGATCCACCGGCTGACCGCCCGGCTGCGCGCCCTGCGCCGCTTCGGCCTGGACCTGTGCCTCGGGCGCATGGTGAGCGCGGACGACCCCGAGCCGGTGTACGTCGGACGGCTCGGCCTCACCGACAGCGCGGGCCGCCGGCTGCTGGTGGACTGGCGCTCCCCGGCGGCCGAGCCGTTCTTCGGCGCCACCCATGCCAACCCGATGGGCCTGGCAAGCCGCCGCCGGTACCGCTGGAGCGGGGGGAGGATCAGCGACTACTGGGACGAGGTGTTCACCCCCGGCGGGTTGGCAGGGCACGCCGCGCTGGATGACCAGTCCGCCTTCATCGCCAGCCTGGGCAGCAGCCGGTCGCCCCGGATGCGCGACGTGCTCGCCACCATCCAGGCCGACCAGGACGCCATCATCCGCGCGGGTTCGGCCGGCGCGCTGATCGTCGACGGCGGGCCGGGCACCGGCAAGACCGTGGTCGCGCTGCACCGCGCTGCCTACCTGCTCTACTCCGACCCCCGGCTGCGCTCGGCCGGCGGTCACTCCACCGGCGGGGTGCTGATCGTCGGCCCGCACCAGCCCTACCTGGACTACGTCGCCGACGTCCTGCCCAGTCTCGGCGAGGAGGGCGTGCGGCTGGGCACCCTGCGCGATCTGGTCGCCGAGGGCGCGACGGCGGCGATCGAGACCGACCCGGAGGTGGCGCGCCTGAAGTCCTCGGCGGACCTGGTGAGGGCGATCGAGGCGGCCGTCCGGTTCTACGAGGAGCCGCCCGCCACCCCGCTGACGGTGGAGACCGACTGGGCCGACGTCCGGCTGAGCGCCGACGACTGGGCGGAGGCGTTCGAGGCGGCCGAGCCGGGCACCGCGCACAACGAGGCGCGGGAGCAGGTCTTCGGAGCACTGCTCACGATCCTGGTGGACAGGCACGACGACGTCCCGGAGGAGCAGCTGCGCAGATCGCTGCTGCGCAACCGCGAGCTGCTCACCGCCTTCAACCGCGCATGGCCGCTGATCGACGCCGCCGACCTCGTCGCGGATCTGTGGTCGGTGCCCGCCTACCTGCGTACCTGCGCTCCCTGGCTCAGCCGCGAGGATGTCCAGGCGCTGCAGCGAAAGGACGCCCAGGCCTGGACGGTGTCGGACCTGCCGCTGCTGGACGCCGCCCGGCAGCGGCTCGGCGATCCGCAGGCAGCCCGGCGCTCGCGGCGACGGCAGGCCGAGATCGCTGCCCAGCGAGCGACGATGTCCCGGGTGATCGATGACCTGATCGCTGCCGACGACTCCGAGCTGCTCCTGATGACCACGCTGCGCCACCAGGACCTGCGGGACGCCCTGATCGACCAGGACGCGTTGCCCAAGGCAGGTCCGGACCTGCTCGCCGGCCCGTTCGCGCACGTCATCGTGGACGAGGCGCAGGAGCTGACCGACGCCGAGTGGCAGATGCTGCTGCTGCGCTGCCCGTCCCGGAGCTTCACCGTCGTCGGCGACCGCGCCCAGGCCCGGCACGGGTTCGCCGAGTCGTGGCAGGAACGGCTGCAGCGGATCGGGTTCGACCAGATCAACCTGGCGTCCCTGAGCATCAACTACCGGACGCCGGAGGAGGTGATGGCCGAGGCCGAGCCGGTCATCCGCGCCGTGCTCCCGGACGCCAACGTGCCGACCTCGATCCGCAGCACCGGGGTGCCCGTTAGGCACGGCTCGGTCTCGGAGCTGGGCTCGATCCTGGGCAGCTGGCTGGCCGCGCATGGTGAGGGAATCGCCTGTGTCATCAGCGCTTCCGCGATCGACGACGGCCTGCTCGCTGGGTCATCCCGGGTGCGGTCGTTGACTCCGGAGCTGTCGAAGGGGCTCGAGTTCGACCTGGTCGTCCTGATCGAGTCCCAGGGCTCCGCGACGGCCGCTCCGGACATCGAGGCGGCGGTCGACCGCTACGTGGCGATGACCCGAGCCACCCAGCAGCTCGTCCTGCTCACCAGCCCCTAGCCGAAGGCGTCGAGCACCGCGTCCGAGAGCTCGGGCCAGGCCTTGATCGCCCAGCTGCCGAAGCTGCGGTCGGTGAGGGCGACCAGCGCCAGCCCGGCCTGCGGGTCGACCCAGAACATCGTGCCGCTGCGGCCGAAATGGCCGTAGGTGGCGGGGGAGTTGCGGGGCGAGGTCCAGTGCGGGTGCTTGTCGCCGCGGATCTCGAAGCCCAGCCCCCAGTCGTTCGGACGCTGGCCGCCGTAACCGGGCAGGACGCCGAGCAGCCCGGGGAACTGGACGCTCCGGGCGTCGGCCAGGGTGTCGGCGTGCAGCAGCCCGCTGGGCCTCAGCAGCTCCGCCAGCAGCGCCTGCAGGTCCTCGACCGACGCGATGCCCTGGCTGGCCGGGGACCCTGCCAGCTCGGCGGTCTCCATCCGCAGCGGCTCGAACACCGCCTCGGCGAGGTAGCTGCCGAAGTCGATGCCGGTCGCGCCGGTCACCAGCTGGCCGATCAGGTCGTAGCCGACGTTGGAGTAGATCCGCCGGCCACCGACGTCGGCCCCCCGGCGCAGCCGCTCCGCGGCCAGGCCGGAGGCGTGCGAGAGCAGGTGGCGCAGGGTCATCGAGCCCAGCTCGGCGGCCAGCTCGTCGCCCAGCGCGGCGGGCGCGTACTCGGGCACCGGGCGGTCCAGCTCGATCGCGCCCTCCTCGACGGCGACCAGGGCGGCCAGCGCGGCCAGCGGCTTGGTCACCGAGGCGAGCGGGAATCGCCGTGCGGTGTCGCCCACCTCTGCCAGCACGCCGGCCGGGCCGAGCACCGCCGCGGCGGCATGCGGCACCGGCCAGTCCAGTACCTGTTGCAACGGATTCACCGGCTGCTCGCCACCCGGCGGACCGCCCGCTCGACGAAGACCGGCAGCTCGGGGGAGATGCCGGCCGGCAGGTCGTCCACCGCGAACCAGCGCAGGTCATCGGACTCGGCGCTGATCACCGGCTCGGCCCCGGCCGGCGCCCGCCCGACGAACTGGACGTCGTAGTGCCGGGTCGGCAGCCCCAGCGAGCAGGTGATGGCGTGCACGTCCAGATTGACCGGCAGCGGGTCCAGCGTGAGGCCGGCGATCCCGCTCTCCTCGACCGCCTCGCGGGCGGCGGCGGCCAGCAGCGACTCATCGGTGTCTTCCACATGCCCGCCCAGCTGCACCCAGGCGCCGACCCGGGGATGCAGGGTGAGCAGCACCCGCCGGCCCTCGGAGTCCAGCAGCAGCGTGCTGGCGGTGATGTGGCCGGGCACGCAGGCGAGCCGGGTGGCGTCCGGACGGGCCGCCAGCAGTCCGTAGAAGCCCTCCCGGATCGCGGCCTGGCCGGTACCGTCGGCCGGGTCCAGCGGCATCGCCGCCAGGGTGGCCAGCACGTCGGCGTGCAGCCCCGAGACGTCCGGCTGGCATGCATCGCCTTCCCCGGGGCCTTGGCCGCCGGCTTGGGCACGGCCGAGCGCCAGCGCCTCCGCGGTGCCCATCCGGAACAGGTCCCCGTCGGCGCCCCGGATCAGCGCGGTCGAGCCCCGGCCGTCGTCGGAGTAGGCCAGCCCGCGCACCACCGCGACCGGGATGTCGGAGAGCTTGCCCTTCACCAGGTCCGCGGCCGCGGCCAGCTCGTCGGCCACCGCCACCTCGGTGACCTCCAGCAGGTTGCCGTGCCGGTCCCGCGCGCCGCGGTCGTCGCGGACCGCGGTCAGGCCCGCGACGCCGATCGCGACATCGGTGATGCCGTGGCGCCAGGGCCGTCCCATCGAGTCCGAGATCACCACCGCGACGCTCAGGCCGGCGCGCTCGGCGAGCACGTCGCGCAGCCGGCGGGCCGAGCCGTCCGGGTCCAGCGGCAGCAGCGCGATCTCGCCGCCGGCCACGTTGGAGGCATCGACGCCGGCCGCGGCCATCACCAGTCCGTGCCGGGTCTCGACGATCCGCAGCGGGCCGCGGCGGGCGATCACCCGCACCGTCTCGTCCGCGATCGCCTGCTGCCGGGCCGCCTCCCGCTCCGCCGGGCCGCCGGACGTGCTGATCAGCCGGCCCTCGACCTTGGACACCGCCTTGGAGGTGATCACCAGGATGTCGCCGTCGGCGAGCCACGGGGCGCAGCGCAGGATCTCGGCGGCCAGGTCATCGCCGGGGCGCAGCTCGGGCAGCCCCTGCACCGCCAGCAGCTCGATTCCGGCTGGTGTGCTCACCGGCCCGCCAGCGTCACCGCGTCGGCGACCATGGCCGCGGTCGCCTCCGGGCTGGTCATCAGCAGGTCCCGGGCCAGCACCGCGACGCCGGGCAGCTCGGCGGTGTCGCCGGTGTGCACCAGCCAGCCGTCGAGCACCCCGCCCGCCGACCGGGCGCCGTACAGGCCGGCCACCCCGGCGGCCGAGGTCTCCACGCCGAGCACCGGCAGGCAGGCGCCGGCCATCCCGCGCACCGGCGCGCCGCCGATGATCGGGGACAGCCCGATCACCGGAGCGGTCCCGTCCCGCAGCGCCTCAGCGATGCCCGGGACCGCCAGGATGGTGTTGATCGAGACCACCGGATTGGACGGCGCGATCAGCACCAGGTCGGCCTCGGCGATCGCCGCCAGCACGCCGGCCGCCGGCCGGGCCGCGTCCAGCCCGACCTGGACGAACTCCAGCGCCGGGATCGCTGCCCGGTGCCGGACCCACCACTCCTGGAAGTGGATCGCCCGCCGGCCGCCGGAATCGGCGATCACCACGTGCGTCTCGCACCGCTCGTCAGTCATCGGCAGCAGCCGGACACCGGTCTGCCAGCGCTGGCACAGCGCCGCGGTGACGTCGGAGAGCGGGTAGCCGGCGGCCAGCATCTGGGTGCGTACCAGGTGGGTGGCGATGTCGAGGTCACCGAGGTTGAACCAGGTCGGCTCGGCCCCGTACTCGGCCAGCTCGTCCATGATCCGCCAGCTCTCGCCCTGCCGGCCCCAGCCGCGCTCGGTGTCCACCGCGCCGGCCAGGGTGTACATCACGCTGTCGAGGTCCGGGCAGATCCGCAGCCCGTGCAGGGTGACGTCGTCGCCGGTGTTGACGATCGCGGTGGCCTCGGAGCCGGGCCGGTCGGCCAGGTACGCCCGGACGCCCTGCAGGAACCGGGCGCCGCCGACCCCGCCTGCCAACACCGTGATGCGCACTCCAGGAACCTATTTCATCCGGCGACGGCCCTGCTCAGCGGGACAGCCGTTCAGCGGGACGGCCGTTCAGCGGGACGGCCGTTCAGCGGGACAGCCGTTCAGCGGGACGGGCGTTCAGGGGGACGGGCGTTCAGCCGGACAGGAACGGGACGGCGTTGGCCCGGCGCATCGCGGCCAGGGCGGCGTCGACGGCCACCAGGGTGGCATCGCCGCCGTGTCCGGCGCTGCGCAGGTGCGGCTCCAGCCAGGACTGCGCCACCCGCCGGCTGCGCCGGGGAGCGGGCCGGCCCGCGCCCGCGCCGTGCCCACCGGCCAGCAGCACCAGCAACGCCTGCTCCAGGCTGTCCGGAGCCTGCCTGACCGTCAGCTGCTCGATCACCCGCTGCTGCCGCAGCACGAGGGAGCCGGCGTCGGCATCGACGAGCCGGCGCGCCTCCGACCGCCACCGGCCGTCGGCGATCAGCGCGGCGGTCGCCGCGTTGCGGTCGGCGTCGACGTGGCCGTACCAGCGCCGCCACAGGGTGGGCCGGCGTCCGGCGACCGCCCGGTGCAGGGCATCGGCCAGCGGGCTGCCGGTGTCGGACTCGCCGACCACCTGCGGCCAGCGCACCCCGACCAGCCGGCCGCTGGCAGCGAGGTCGGTGAACAGCGCTGCCCGCACGGCGATGCCGACCTGGTGCGGGTGCCGGATCCGGCCGCTGACAGGGTTGAGCGCCAGCCGGCACACCTCGAGCGCCAGCTGCTCGGTGTCGTTGGGCAGCCCGGTCACTCGGACCCCTCGCAGCCAGGTGATGTCGGCATGCCGATCAGCTTAGGACGGCGCCCGGCGGCAGCGCCGGTGGTTAGGCTCTACAGGCGTGACGCAGCACCAGCCCTCCGAATCCGCCCTCCGCCGGGCGCTGCGGCGAGCCCGGGACGGCGCTGCGCTCGACGTCACCGAGGCCGCGGTGCTGATGGCGGCGCGGAACGGGCAGCTGACCGAGCTGATGGCGATCGCCGCCGGGGTGCGCGACGCGGGCCTGCTGGCCGCCGGGCGTCCGGGCGTGATCACCTACTCCCGCAAGGTGTTCGTACCGCTCACCCGGCTGTGCCGGGACCGCTGCCACTACTGCACGTTCGCCACCGTGCCGCACCGGCTGCCGGCTGCCTACCTGGAGATCGACGAGGTCCTCGCGATCGCCGAGCAGGGCGCCGCGCTGGGCTGCAAGGAGGCGCTGTTCACCCTCGGCGACCGTCCCGAGGACCGCTGGCCGCAGGCGCGCGAATGGCTGGACGAGCGGGGCTACGACTCGACCCTGGACTACGTCCGGGCAGCGGCGATCGCGGTGCTCGAACGCACCGGGCTGCTGCCGCACCTCAATCCCGGGGTGCTCAGCTGGGACGAGCTGCAGCGGCTCAAGCCGGTGGCCCCGAGCATGGGGATGATGCTGGAGACCACCGCCCGCCGGCTGTTCACCGAGCCCGGCGCGCCGCACTTCGGCAGTCCCGACAAGGACCCCGAGGTACGGCTGCGGGTGCTGACCGACGCCGGCCGGCTCAATGTCGCCTTCACCACCGGCATCCTGGTGGGCATCGGCGAGACCCGACTCGAGCGGGCCGAGTCGCTGTTCGCGATCCGGGCCAGCGCCCGGGAGTTCGGCGCGATCCAAGAGGTGATCGTGCAGAACTTCCGCGCCAAGGACGACACCGCGATGCGCAACGACCCGGACCTGGACCTGGACGAGTACCTGGCCACCCTGGCGGTGTCCCGGCTGGTGTTCGGGCCGAAGCTGCGGGTGCAGGCCCCGCCCAACCTGGTGGACCTGACCGAGTGCCTCCTGCTGCTCGACGCCGGGGTGGACGACTTCGGCGGCATCTCGCCGCTGACCCCGGACCACGTCAATCCGGAGCGGCCGTGGCCCGAGCTCGACAAGCTCACCGACCTGCTGGCCGGGCGGGGCCTGGCGCTCACCGAGCGGCTGACCACGCACCCGTCCTACGTGCTGGCCGGGGCGCCGTGGCTGGACCCGCGGGTGCTGCCGCACGTCCGGGCGCTGGCCGATCCGGCAACGGGGCTGGCCCGGACCCGGCCCGACGGGGGCGTGCTCAGCCCGGCCGGCCTGCCCTGGCAGGAGCCGGACCCGGCGTGGGAGTCCACCGGCCGTACCGACCTGCACTCGGCGGTGGACACCGAGGGCCGCAGCAGCGACCGGCGCAGCGACTTCAGCGAGGTGTACGGCGACTGGAACGCGCTACGGGACCGGGTCTTCTCACCCGGCTCCACCGCGCTGGACTCCGACGTCGCCCAGGCGCTGCGGGCCGCCGAGCGCGATCCGGCGGGGCTGTCGGACGCCCAGGCGCTGACCCTGATGCAGGCCGACGGGGCGGGGCTGGCGGCGGTGGCCGCGCTGGCCGACGACCTGCGGCGGGCGACGGTGGGCGAGGACGTCACCTACGTCGTCAACCGCAATATCAACTTCACCAACATCTGCTACACCGGCTGCCGGTTCTGCGCGTTCGCGCAGCGGGCCACCGACGCCGACGCCTACACCCTGTCCACCGGGGACATCGAGGACCGGGTGCGCCAGGCGCATGCCGACGGCGCCACCGAGATCTGCATGCAGGGCGGCATCGACCCGAAGCTGCCGGCGACGGCGTACTTCGAGCTGGCCCGGGCGGTCAAGCGGGCGGTCCCGTCGATGCACCTGCACGCCTTCAGCCCGATGGAGATCGTCAACGGCGCGTCCCGGGCGAACCTGTCGATCGAGGAGTTCCTGATCGGCGTCCGGGAGGCCGGGGTCGACTCGTTGCCGGGCACGGCGGCCGAGATCCTCGACGACGAGGTGCGCTGGGTGCTGACCAAGGGCAAGCTGCCCACCTCGGCCTGGATCGAGGTGATCACCACCGCGCACCGGCTGGGCATCCCGACCACCTCGACGATGATGTTCGGCCACGTCGACCATCCGCGGCACTGGGTCGCCCACCTGCGGCTGCTCGGCCGGCTGCAGGAGGAGACCGGCGGCTTCACCGAGTTCGTGCCGCTGCCCTTCGTGCACAACCAGTCGCCGATCTACCTGGCCGGGCTGGCCCGGGCCGGCGCCTCCCAGCGCGAGGTCAAGGCGGTGCACGCGATGGCCCGGATCATGCTGCACGGCAAGATCGACAACATCCAGACCAGCTGGGTCAAGCTCGGCGAGGAGGGCGCGGCCGAGATGCTGCGCGGCGGCGCCAACGACCTGGGCGGGACGCTGATGGAGGAGACCATCTCCCGGATGGCAGGCTCCGAGCACGGCTCCCGGCGCTCGGTGGCCGAGCTGGAGGCCGTCGCGGCGCGGGCGGGGCGTCCGGCGCGGCAGCGCAGCACCTCCTACGGACGGCTGCCCGAGCCGTCCTGAGCTCCGGGCCGCAGCTCGGACCGGCCTCGCTCGCGGGTACGGTGGGCGACACTGCAGACCCACTTGTCACAGCAGTCTCTTCACGTCACACAGCCGCCCTGTCTGCGGAATCTTTTTGCGCGATTAGCAGACTTCAGCTTGACTAATCGGTAACGACACGGGTGTAATTTCAAGTGTGTCGTACGGCTTACCTGATCATCGAGCCAGCCGATACGAACAGTGCGCCGGTAGGCCCCACATCCACATTCCGCAGTAGGAGAGCACCCGTGACCGATACCTCGTACCTGCCAGAAGCGGACCTGTCCAACATCTTCGGACTTCCCGACGAGCAGAGCTGGCAGGAGCGCGCGCTGTGCTCCCAGACCGACCCCGAGGCGTTCTTCCCCGAGAAGGGCGGCTCGACCCGCGAGGCCAAGAAGATCTGCGTCGGCTGCGAGGTGCGGGGCGAGTGCCTGGAGTACGCGCTGGAGCACGACGAGCGGTTCGGCATCTGGGGCGGCCTGAGCGAGCGGGAGCGCCGCCGGGTCAAGCGCCGCGTCAGCTGAGCCAGCTCACCGCTGCTCACTCGGGTGCGGGCGGGTCGATCTCCTCGGTAGAGCGGCCCAGCAGCCGGGCCAGCTGCTCCACCACCACGTCATGCACCAGGTCGGCCAGGTCCTCGCTCTGCGCGGCCCGGCTCTCCAACGGCCGCCGGTAGACCACGATCACCGGGTTCGGGATGCCGGCCACCCCGTTGCGGTACAGCCGCGACAGCGGCACCGCGTTGTCGTCGAGGATGTCCTCGTCGAAATCGAAGTCACCCGGGCCGGAGTGGCTGACGTCCGGCACGTCCTCCACCGCGAACTCCACCTGGGCCAGCTGCTCGGCCAGCCGCGGCTGCAGGTGATCGACCGCGTGCAGCACCATCGCATCGAAGGCATCGCCGCGGCTGTGCGCGAGCGGCACCGGCCGGGGCGCCAGCATCCCGCGCAGGCCACGCCCGTGCCGGTCGCGGCGGCGGCCCGGACGCCGGCCAGCCGGAGACTTCCCCTCGGTGCCCATGGTTGGCGAGCTTATGCGGTTGGCGGGCCTTGCGCGCCTGGCGAGCCTCTGCGGTGAGGCCGGCTCGGTGCGGTGGGACCGGCGACACGCGGCGGCGAACGGCGCTGACCGGCAAAGCCCTGACCGGGGGCTAGGGTCGGCCGTTGTGAGGCATGTCCGTCGCTGTACCCGCACAGGCTGCAGTCAGTCTGCTGTCGCGACGCTGACCTACATCTATTCGGACTCGATGGCAGTGGTCGGCCCGCTGGCCGCCTTCGCCGAGCCGCACTCCTACGACCTGTGCGAGGAGCATGCCGTCCGGCTGACGGTGCCCCGGGGCTGGGAGGTCGTCCGGCACGTCGGGGAGTTCCCGTCGCCGATCCCGCATGCCGACGACCTCGAGGCGTTGGCCGACGCGGTCCGGGAGGCGGCCCGGGTCGAGGTCCCCCGGCCGGCCCCTGGCGCCGACGACACCGGGCTGACCGGGCGGCGTGGCCACCTGCGCGTGGTGCCGCCACCGGTCTGATCCGGCGTCCCGCTCGGCGACCGGGGTGCGCCCCGTCCGGCCGGCTCGCCTAGGCTGGCAGGTCACGACCGGCGACGGAGCGGCGAACCGCCGTCCCGCGCATGCTGAGCAAGCCGCTGCTCAGCGTCGACCACCTCCGGGGAGAGGCATCTGCAAGGTGATCAACCTTTCCGACATCGTGAAGGCCTACGACGTCCGCGGCATCGTTCCGGAGCAGTTGAACCCCGAGGTCGCCCGCGCGCTGGGCGCCGCCTTCGTGACCGTGACCGGCGTCAGGGAGCTGGCCGCCGGCCACGACATGCGTGAGTCCGGTCCCGAGCTGCTGGCCGCCTTCGCCGACGGAGCCACCAGCCAGGGCGCCGACGTCGTCGACATCGGGCTGGCCTCGACCGACCTGCTGTACTACGCCAGCGGGCAGCTGCAGCTGGCCGGCGCGATGTTCACCGCGAGCCACAACCCGGCCCGCTACAACGGGATCAAGCTGTGCCTGCCAGGCGCCCAGCCGGTCGGGCAGGAGTCCGGGCTGACCCAGATCCGCGAGACCGCCCAGGGCTACCTCGACGGCGGCCTGCCGGCCCCGGCAGCCGAGCGGGGAACCGTCAGCAGCAGGCGGCTGCTGGCCGACTACGCCCGCTACCTGCGCGGCCTGGTGGACCTGTCGGGGTCGCGGCCGCTGAAGATGGTGGTCGACGCCGGCAACGGGATGGGCGGCTACACCGTGCCGGCGGTGCTGGGCGATGCCGAGCTGGAGCCGTTGCCGCTGGAGATCGTGCCGCTGTACTTCGAGCTGGACGGCAGCTTCCCCAACCACGAGGCCAACCCGCTGGAACCGGCGAACCTGGTCGACCTGCAGCGCCGGGTGGTCGAGGTCGGAGCCGACATCGGGCTGGCCTTCGACGGCGACGCCGACCGGTGCTTCGTCGTCGACGCCGAGGGGAGGCCGATCTCGCCCAGCGCGATCACCGCGCTGGTCGCGGTCCGGGAGCTGGCCAAGGCGCCGGGCTCGGTGGTTCTCCACAACCTGATCACCTCCAAGGCGGTGCCGGAGATCATCGCCGCTCATGGCGGCCGGCCGGTCCGCACCCGGGTCGGGCACTCCTACATCAAGGCCGAGATGGCCGTCACCGACGCGGTGTTCGGCGGTGAGCACTCGGCGCACTACTACTTCCGCGACTTCTGGCGCGCCGACACCGGGATGCTCGCGGCGATGCACGTGCTGGCTGCCCTGGGCGAGCAGGACGGCACGCTGGCCGAGCTGACCGCCGGCTACGAGCGCTACCAGGCCTCGGGCGAGATCAACTCCAAGGTTCTCGACCAGGCCGGCCGGGTGGCCGCGGTGCGCGAGCGCTTCGCCGACCGGACGGCGGCCACCGATACCCTGGACGGCCTCACCCTCGAGCTGGTCGACGGCTCCTGGCTCAACGTCCGGGCCTCGAACACCGAACCACTGCTTCGGCTCAACGTCGAAGCGCCCACCTCTGCCGCGCTGGCCGCGATCCGCGACGAAGCGCTGGCCGTGATCCGGTCCTAGGAGATTCGACGTGTCCATTTCGGCCGATCTGCTCTCGATCCTGGCCTGCCCCAGCGCTGACCACGCTCCGCTGCGGCTGGAGACCACCACCGCCGGCGAGCAGCTGGTCTGCACGTCGTGCCTGAGCCGGTTCCCGATCTCCGACGGCATCCCGGTGCTGCTCGCCGACGAGGCGACGCCGGGCCCGCGTGGCCTCGGCACCCCTGCCGCCGACCCCGATCAGCCCGCCGACCCTGCCCAGCCCGCAGGCGACCAGCCCGGGACGACCGGGTGAGCTCCTTCCAGCACGAGCTGCTGGACGACCCGCAGGCGCTGATCCAGGCCGATCGCGGCGGGCTGCTCCGCGCGCTGGCCGGAGCCGGAGCCCAGGTGCGCCGGGGCATCGAGACGGCCGGGGAGTTCGGTGTGGAACGGCTGCGCGGCTCGGAGCCGCCCCGGGCGGTGCTGATCGCCCCGGACGCCGCTGCCCCGTACCTGTCCAGCCTGCTGGCCGCGCTCGCCTCGGCTGATGCTCCGGTGCTCGACTGGCGGGACCCGGTCCTGCCCCGCTGGGCGGGCCCCGCCGACGCCCTGGTGGTGGTCTCGGCCGACGGCCGGCATCCCCGGCTGGCCGAGCTGGTGGCGCAGGCCGACCGGCGCGGCATGGTGGTGGCGGTGGCCGCTCCGGTCAGGTCCCCGGTGGGCGCCGCGGCAGGCCGGCATCCCGTGGCCGACGTCAGCTACCTGGCCTCGGTGCCGCCGCGAGCGGCCTGGTGGGCGCTGGCGACGCCGGCGCTGCAGGCGCTCGATGCGCTGGGCCTGGCGCCGACGGCACACCTGATGGCCGCCGTCGCCGACAGCCTGGACGGGGTTGCCGAGACCGACCGGCCGGACTCCTCGGCCTACACCGGACCCGCCAAGCTCTTGGCCGCCGAGCTCGCCGAGTCGGTGCCGGTGATCGCCGGCATCGGCCGGGGCGCCACCGTGGCCGCCAGGCGGTTCGCCGGGGCGGTCCAGCTGATCGGGGGGTCTACGGCGATGGCCGCGGCGCTGCCCGACGACGTCGCCCGGATCGGCTCGCTGCTGGAGTTCGCCACCACCGACGCCGACTTCTTCGCCGACCGGGTGTCCGAGCCCCGGGTGCGGCCGCGACTGGTGCTGATCGGCGACGACGACCGGTACGGCGAGCCGCAGGACACCCAGTGGGACAGCCTGGGCGATGACGCCGGCCGGCGCGCGGGATCGGCGCTGGCGGGCCTGGCCGCAAGCCGCGGCATCGGCAGCTCCCGGATCCTGGTGCCCGACGCGCCGCCGCTGGTCCGGTTCGCCGCCGCCTCGGCCACCGGCGACTTCGCCGCGACCTATCTGGCATTGGCCCGAGGAATAGATCCGTCCGCGCCGAGACTAGGGGAGCTGCCACATTGAACCGCTGCATCGCCGACCGCCGCACCGCCCATCCCGCACGCCGCCGCGCCGCCAATCGCCATAGCCACGGAGTCCCCGCATGAGCGCCCACAGCGGCACCAAGGCGGTGCTGGCCGCGCTGCTGGCCAACCTCGGCATCGCCGTGATCAAGTTCATCGCGTTCCTGATCACCGGGTCCTCCTCCATGCTGGCCGAGTCCGTGCACTCGCTGGCCGACTCGGGCAACCAGGGGCTGCTGCTGCTCGGCGGCCGGCGGTCCCGGCGGCGGGCGACCGCCGAGCACCCGTTCGGGTACGGCCGGGACCGCTACGTCTACGGGTTCCTGGTGGCGCTGGTGTTGTTCACCGCCGGTGGCCTGTTCGCGCTCTACGAGGGCATCCACAAGATCACCAATCCGCACCACATCGACTCGCCGCAGATCGCGATCGGGGTGCTGGTGGTGGCGATCATCCTGGAGTCGCTGTCCTTCCGTACCGCCATCCGCGAGTCCCGCGCCCCCAAGGGCGACGCCAGCTGGCCGGAATTCATCCGCCGGGCCAAGGTGCCCGAGCTCCCGGTCGTCCTGCTGGAGGACCTCGCGGCCCTGGTCGGGCTGATCCTGGCGCTGTTCGGCGTCGGGCTCAGCGCGCTGCTGGACGAGCCGATCTGGGACGGCATCGGCACCGCCGCGATCGGCGTGCTGCTGATCGTGGTGGCGATCATCCTGATCATCGAGACCAAGAGCCTGGTGCTCGGCGAGGCGGCGAGCCCGGAGGCGGTGTCGCGGATCGAGAAGGCGCTGGTCGGAGAGGGCATCACCGGGGTGATCCACCACCGGACCATGCACCTGGGCCCGGACGAGGTCCTGGTCGCGGCCAAGGTGTCGATGGCGCCGGACAGCTCGCTGGCCGACGTCGCCGCCGCGATCAACGCCGCCGAGTCCCGGATCCGCGGCGCGGAGCCCGCCGCCCGGGTGATCTACCTCGAGCCCGACATCTACCAGCCCGAGCTTCGCGAGGGAGACCAGCCCAAGCTCCGGAAGGGCAACCACCCCGAGCTCCGGGAGGGAGCCGCCGGATGACCTCTGCGGACCACCCGCGGCTGCTCGCGCTGGACAACGCGATCCGCGAGTACGCCTGGGGCTCGATCGAGGCGATCCCCGGGCTGCTGGGCATCGAGCCCACCGGGCGGCCGGCCGCCGAGCTGTGGATGGGCGCCCATCCGGCCGATCCGTCGCGCTGGTCGGAACATCCGGACCGGCCGGCCCTGGACGAGCTGATCGGCCGGTGCCCGCAGCGGTGGCTGGGCGAGGCGAGCCTGGCGGCGTTCGGGCCCCGGTTGCCGTTCCTGATGAAGGTGCTGGCCGCCGACCGCACGCTGTCCCTGCAGGTGCACCCGAGCCGGGCACAGGCCGAGGCCGGCTTCGCGGCCGAGGAGGCCACCGGGGCGCCGCGCGGATCGGCCGGGCGCAACTACCGCGATGCCAACCACAAGCCGGAGCTGGCCTACGCCCTGACCGAGTTCGACGCCTTCTGCGGATTCCGCCCGGTGCCGGCCACCCTGGAGCTGCTCGACGCCCTGGAGGTTCCGGAGCTGGCCGGCTACCTGCCGCTGCTGGCCGGCGAGGACGGGCTGCGGGCGACCTTCACCACGCTGCTGAGCCTGACCGGGACCGCTCGCGAGCGGCTGGTCGAGGCGACCGTCGCGGGCTGCCGGCGGCTGGCGGAGCAGGGCGGCCCGTGGGCCGGGGCGGCGCGCGCCTCGGCGCTGGCCGCGCAGGACTTTCCCGGCGACATCGGCGCGGTGCTGGCGCTGCTGCTCAACTACGTCCGGCTGGCCCCGGGCGAGGCGATCTACCTGGGCGCCGGCAACGTGCACGCCTACCTGCGGGGGATGTGCCTGGAGATCCTGGCCAACAGCGACAACGTGCTGCGCTGCGGGCTGACCCCCAAGCACGTCGACATCCCGGAGCTGCTCCGGGTGGCCGACTTCAGCAGCGTCGCCGACCCGCGCTGGCCGCCGAGCCGGCCGGCCGAGGGCCAGCTGGTGTACGAGGTCCCGGTGCCCGACTTCCGGCTGTCGGTGCTGGACCCGGCTGCCGGCCAGCTCCGGCTGCCGCCGGACGGCCCGCATCTGGTGCTCAGCGGCCCTGGCGAGGCCAGCCTGGCCTGCGGGACCGAAGACCGGACGATCCGGCGCTGGGAATCGGTCTACGTCGCTCCGGGAGAGCCCGCCTGCGCGGTATCGGGAACCGGCCAGGTCTTCATCGTCAGCACCAACCTGTGATCGCGGCGCTAAAATAGGGACGGCTCCGGCCGTGGGGCGTCCTGCCAGCGGTTCAGCAGTCCAGGTGCCACGATAGGACCCATGAAGCCCCGCGTTCTGGTAGTCGACGACGACTCCTCCCTGGCCGAGATGCTCGGCATCGTGCTGCGCACCGAAGGTTTCGAACCCGCGTTCGTGCCTGACGGCTCCAGAGCGCTGGCCGCCTTCCGCGAGGTCAAGCCCGACATCGTGCTGCTGGACCTGATGCTGCCGGGCATGAGCGGGATCGACGTCTGCCGCGCGATCCGGGCTGAGTCGGGCACCCCCATCATCATGCTGACCGCCAAGACCGACACCGTCGACATCGTGCTGGGCCTGGAATCGGGCGCCGACGACTACGTGGTCAAGCCGTTCAAGCCCAAGGAGCTCACCGCCCGGATGCGGGCCCGGCTGCGCCGCTACGACGAGGCCGGCGGCGAGACGCTGCTGATCGGGCCGCCGGAATCGCCGGTCAGCATCGACGTCCAGGCCCACCAGGTGGTCCGGGACGGCGTGCAGATCTCGCTGACCCCGCTGGAGTTCGACCTGCTGGTGGCGCTGGCCCGCAAGCCCCGGCAGGTGTTCACCCGCGAGGTGCTGCTGGAGCAGGTCTGGGGTTACCGGCACGCCGCCGACACCCGGCTGGTGAACGTGCACGTGCAGCGGCTGCGGTCCAAGGTCGAGCGCGACCCGGAGCGTCCCGAGGTGGTGCTGACCGTCCGCGGAGTCGGGTATAAAGCCGGGCCGCCGTGAACCCGGTCGCGCGGAGCTCGATCCAGAGCGGGCTGGAGACCCTGCCGGCCCGGCTGGGCCACCAGCTGCAGGGCGGCGCCGACTGGCTGAACCGCCGGTCCCGTCCCGGTCTGATGCGGCTGTCGGCCGCCTGGCGGCGCTCGCTGCAACTGCGCGTGGCAGCCACCACCACCATCGTCACCGGCCTGATCGTGTTGCTGATCGGGCTGTTCCTGGTGGACCAGATCGGCAAGGGCGTGCTGAAGGCCAAGCGCGATGCCGCGATCAGCCAGGCCTCGCTCGGCCTGGAAGCGGCTCTGGCCCAGTTCGAGGGACTCACCCCCGGTGACCTCAGCGGCATCCGGCAGGCCGTCGACCAGATCACCTCCGACCCCACCCGGTCCACCGGGGCGCTCGGCGGCGCGCTGTTCACCAAGGTGGTCCGCTCCACCGACCAGGCCGTGAACCGGCAGCTGGGGGTCACCCAGCAGCTCCCGGACGAGCTGCGCCGCCAGGTCGATCGGGGGACGATGGCGGTGCAGTACGCCCCCGTCCGGGTGCCCGGGCAGTCCGGTGAGGCGCCGGGCCTGATCGTCGGCCAGCCGCTGACCACCCAGGCCGGCACGTTCGAGCTGTACTACCTGTTCCCGCTGACCGCTGAGCAGAAGACCCTGGGGCTGGTGCAGCGCACCGTCCTGATCGCCGGGCTGGCCCTGGTGCTGCTGGTGGCCGCGATCGCGGCGCTGGTGACCCGCCAGGTCGTCCGGCCGGTCCGGGTGGCCGCGCAGACCGCCGGGCGGCTGGCCGGCGGCGCGCTGTCGGAGCGGATCAAGGTCTCTGGCGAGGATGACATCGCGCTGCTCGGCGAGTCGTTCAACGACATGGCCAACAGCCTGCAGCAGCAGATCCAGCGGTTGGAGAACCTCTCCCGGCTGCAGCAGCGGTTCACCTCCGACGTCTCGCACGAGCTGCGGACGCCGCTGACCACCATCCGGATGGCCGCCGAGCTGCTCTACGGCAGCCGGGAGGACTTCCCTCCCGAGCTGGCCCGCTCGGTCGAGCTGCTGACCAACGAGCTGGACCGGTTCGAGAGCCTGCTGGGCGACCTGCTGGAGATCTCCCGCTACGACGCGGGCGCGGCGTACCTGGAGACCGAGCAGGTCGACCTCCGCGGCATCGTCGAGCGCGCGGTGGCTGCTGCCGTGCCGCTGGCCGCCCGGCACGGGGTGGAGCTGCGGGCCGAACTCGGGGACCGGCAGGTGCTTGCCGAGGTGGACGCCCGGCGGGTCGAGCGGGTGCTGCGCAACCTGCTCGGCAACGCCCTGGACCATGCCGAGGGCCGGCCGGTGACCGTCCGGCTCGGCGCGGACGAGGAGTCGGTGGCGGTCACGGTGCGCGACGAGGGAGTCGGCCTGCGGCCCGGGGAGGCTGCCCTGGTGTTCAACAGGTTCTGGCGCGGCGACCCGTCGCGCAGCCGGCTGACCGGCGGCACGGGCCTGGGCCTGGCGATCAGCCTCGAGGACGTCCGGCTGCACCACGGCTGGCTGCAGGCCTGGGGGGCCCGCGGGCGCGGCGCGGTGTTCCGGATGACGCTGCCCCGGGTGGCCGGCGGGGAGCTGGACAGCTCGCCGCTGCCGCTGGAGCCGCCGGAGGTGCTGGCATGAGGGGTTTGATCGGGCTGCTGACGGCTGCGCTGCTGCTGGTCGGCTGCACGGGGGTGCCCACGGACTCGGCGCCGCTGGTGGTGCGCACCGTCGACCGGACCGATCCGGGTGGCCCGCAGCCGAACACCACTCCACGCGCCGGGGCCGCTCCGCGCGACATCGTCTACGACTTCCTGACCGCCGGGGTGGCCGCCAACGCCGGGCATTCCCAGTCCAGGCAGTTCCTCACCACCCGGGCATCCCGCAAGTGGCAGGACAGCACCGTGACGGTCGTCGATGAGACCACCGTCGGAGTGCCGACCATCACCGGCCGGGGGGCCACGGTCGAGGTCAAGGGGCGCCGAGCCGGCCAGCTGGATGCCACCGGCGTGTTCAGCCCCTCGTTGAAGGGCACCGGCGTCGGGGATCTGGAAACCTTCACCTTCGAGCTGGTCCAGGTCGATGGGCAGTGGCGGATCGACCAGCTGCAGACCGGGGTGCTGCTCAGCCAGTCGGCCTTCCAGCGGTCCTACCAGGCCCGCCGGCTCTACTTCTTCGACGCCGCCGAAGCGACCCTGGTGCCGGACGTGCGCTACAGCGCTCTGAGCGGCCAGGCGCTGGCCACCTGGTTGCTCGCGGCGCTGCTGGCCGGTCCGCGTCCGGAGCTCACCCAGGCGGTGACCAACGAGGTGCCCGACCAGGTCGGCCGGCCCACCGTCGTCGACAGCGACCCGATCGTGGTGGAGATGCCCGGCACCGGCCAGCTGGACGGCAACGCCCGCAACCGGTTGGCCGCCCAGCTCGCCTACACCCTGGCCCAGATCCGGTTCGTGCCCGGCGCCCAGGTCAAGCTGACCGACTCGGGGCGTGCGGTGGTCATTCCGCTCGCGCGCGGCTCGGTCTTCACGTCGGTGACGTTCTCCTCGGTGGGCCCGGACAGCGTCGCGCCCGGTGTGCAGCCCTACTTCCTGCGCGACGGCGCGGTCATCGACGGCATCGACAACAAGCCGGTCGGTGGCCCGCTGGGGCAGCCCGGCAGCGGCTTGACCTCGGTGGCGCTGCGCCGCAATGCCGCCGGTGACCTGCAGGTCGCCGCGGTGGCCGGCAACGTCCTCCAGATGGGCTCGACCACCAAGCTCTCCAGGGTGACGCTGCCCGCCGGCGCGTTGAGCCGTCCGGAATGGCGGCCGCACGCCAACGACGCCTGGATCGGCGTCGGCACCAAGGGCGCGATCTTCCGGATCAACCTGGACGGCGTTCCGGAGCAGGTCTCGATCACCTCGCCGGTCGGCGGGCTGCCACCCGGGCAGGTGCTGGCGCTGCGGTTCAGCTCGGACGGGGTGCGGCTGGCTGCCGTGCTGCGCGCCGCGGACGGGACCACCACCGCCTGGATGGGTTCGGTGGTCACCTCCGCCAGCGACGTCCGGATCGACTCGTTCGAGCCGCTGACCCCGGCCCGGCTGGTGGTCAACGACGTGGCCTGGGCAGATGCCACCAAGCTGCTGCTGGTGGCGCGGGTGCCGAACGACGAGACCCGGGTCTGGCAGGTCATGTCGGACGGCTCGGCGCTGAGCGGGCTGACCAACATCGGGCTGCCGGGCGCCCCGACCTCGATCGCCGCCGCGTCCCAGCAGTGGCCGCTGGTCTCGGCCAGCAACTCGATGTGGATCTTGGGACCCCGGAGCACGTGGACCACGTTCCCGGGCAACACCCCGACCCAGGGCACCAACCCGGTCTACGCGCCCTGACCTCGCGCGTTGGGCCGACGACCGGCGCGACAGCGGGCCGAGCAGAGCCCCGGTCGACGGCCTACAGTTCGGCAGCGCTCAGGCTGAGCTGGGCTGCCACGGCCCGCCGGTCGATCTTGCCATTGGCGTTGAGGGGCAGTTCGGCTGCCAGCACGAGTGACCGGGGGACCATGTAGGTCGGCAGCACCGCGCTCAGAGCGTCCCGCGCCGCGTCCTCCTCCTGCGCCAGCCCGGTGTACATCGCTCGAAGCTCGACCTCGCCGTCGCTGCCGGTCAGCGGCACTACCACCGCATCCATCACACCGGGCAGGTTGCGCAGGCACTGCTCGATCTCCGACAGCTCCACGCGGTAACCCCTGAGCTTGAGCTGGGTGTCCAGCCGGCCCCGGTGGAGCAATCCGTCCGGGGTGGTGCTGACCAGGTCGCCGGTGCGGTACCAGTGCAGGGCTGTCAGCGCCACGCTGCCGTCATAGGCGGTGAAACGGCCGTTGTCCTCGGTGTAGAACCGGCCGATGTCATCGGCGGGGTCGTGATAGCCGTCGAAGCGCTGCGGCCCCCGGACGCAGAGTTCGCCCTCCAGCGGGTCGGCCCGGCCGTCCTCGCCCACCAGCACGCATTCCAGGCTGGGGTAGAGGGCGCCGATCGGCACGGTGCCGTTGCTGGTCCTGGGCCAGTTGGCCGGGTCCTGCGGCAACCGGAATTCCGTGCAGCTGATGGTCAGCTCGGTCGGTCCGTAGATGTTTTCGATGACGCTGGTGGGCGCCGCTCGCTGCCACGCCTGAGCGGCCGTCTCGGTGAGCGCCTCGCCCACGAACATGCTCCAGCGCAGGTCGGGCATCACAGCTGGACCCAGGCCTCGCAGGCGTGCTGCGAAGGACACGATGGAAGGCACCGAGCACCAGTGGGTGATCCGCCTGCCGTTGACGAAACGGGCCGGGGACAACAGCTCCTGCCGGGAGGGCACCACCAGGGTCGCGCCCGATCCCCAGGCGGCGAAGAGGTCGAACACCGATGGGTCGAAGGTGAGGTCGAAGGTGTGGGAGAGCCGGCAGCCCGGCCCCAGCTCGTAGCGGGGGATCACGTGCCGCAGGTAGGCATCGACCGCGCGGTGGCTGATCGGCACTCCCTTGGGACGGCCGGTCGACCCCGAGGTGAACAGGATGTAGGCGATGTCGCCGGCGTCGGCAGCGCCGCAGGGGCCTTCGTACAGCGCGGGCTCGGGCAGCACGGTATCGGCTACCCGCAGCGTCGGCTGGTCACTGAAGGCGACCTGCTGGCCGGCTCCGGTCAGCACGACCTCCGGCCCGGCGGCCCGCACGATGGCGCCATTGCGCTCGTCGGGAAAGAGCGGGTTGAGGGGGACGACGGTGCTGCCCAACCGCAGGGCGGCCAGGTACCCGATGTAGGTGCTCAGGTCCCGGTTCGCCAGCAGGCCGACCCGCCGTGGCGGCACGCCCTGCCGGGCGGTCAGGATCTGCTCGGCAGCCTGGCGCACCAGCAGGTCCAAGCCGTGGTAGCTCACCTGGTTCCCGTCCACCTCGATCGCGCAGTCGTCCGGGTGGGCCGCGGCGCTTCGCCGGAACCAGGCGTCGAGGGTGTCAGACATGGGCGTTCTCCTTGTCGAGGGCGGCATGCTCAAGGTCGGCGAGCCGCTTGATGGTGAGCTGCGCGAGGCCGAGCCGGGGCCGGCCACGGGCGGCAGAGTCCGCCGCGAAGCGCATGGCGCGGGGCAGCTCGGCCCAGGCAGCCACCCGGTCGGCGGTGCGCTCATCGGACTCGGCGAGATCCTTCAGAGCGGCTTCGTGGTGGCGGGCCGCGGCCCACAGGTCCTGTTGCCAGAGGGACACCAACTCTGGTTGAGCCGCAAGCCGGGCGGTGATCCAGTCCAGGCTGGCTCCGGTGTCCGCCGTCCAGCAACCCACCTCGATCTGCCGCCGGGCCGGCTCGCGCCTGAGCCAGCGGTAACAGTGACTTGGCGGTGACGGCACCTGCTGCCCCAGCGCCATCTCATCGCGCGCCCGCAGGTGCGCTGGCTGGTCGCTGCTCGGATTCAGCAGCTCGGCCAGCCCGGCGTCGTCGACCACGGCCTCGGTGGCATGCGCGACGCCTTCGGGCAGCAGTGCTTCGAACGGGTCCAGCACCGACCAGCCACGCCTGGCGCGGGAGACCAGGACCCAGTGCGGTGAGCTGGCCCGGCCATGCAGCGGCGACCACGGCAACCTCGCGGCATCAGCCACTGCGATGACAGTGCCGTCGGCGTCGACGTCCGCGGCAAGCCGGTCCAGGGCGCCAGCCCAGTCGCCGGCGCCGGTGTAGCCGAGGGCGGTTGCCGCCCGAACGTCCAACCGGTCGTGCTGGGAGAACCGCGGCGCCACCGAGTCGGTTCGGACCCGGAGCCGCACCGCGGGGCCGAAGCGCTCGAGGACACCGGGATCGTCCCTGTGCAGAAGGGTGATCAGCGACGCCGTGTAGCAGCTGAGGCGGGCCGGCGCGAGGCCGGTGGCCTTCGACCGGGCTGCTTCACAGCCGGTCATCGAGCCACCTCGTAGGCACAGCTGAGCGGGATGCCCGACTCGCGCAACGCCTGCCAGCGGTACTCACCCCAGCGCCCGGTCACGGCTCCCGGCTGGACCTCGATCAGCCAGGGAGCACCGGCCATGCCCTGGCCGGACGCCTTGACACAGGCTTCCTGGATGCTCCAGATCCAGGCGAATTCGAGTGCTCGCTCGGCTGGATCGGATGGCAGCGGCGACCGGACACAGCGCTTGACCACGGCCTCGGACAGCTCGGCCGGCGGCAGCTGGATGTCGACACCGAGGCAGCCGCAGCGGCCGACTCCGGCCGCGATCCGGTCACCGTCATGGGACACGCTGACGGCGAGCCGGTCGGCTCCTGCCAGCACCGGGCGTCCGGACACCTCGGCCACGATGGCACGTTCGGCGTGCTCGGGCGCGACCGCCCGCAACAGCTCCCGCAGCAGGCGGCGGCCGGCCAGGAATTCCGCACGCCGCCACCGTGGCTGGTCGGGTGCGGCCTGCACGTCCGAGGGCGTTGCCATGCCGCGCACGGCGCCGGCCTCCTGGGTCGCCACCCACACCTCTGGATCCCCGCTCACCCGGATGACCTTCATGGCGTGCGGCTCGGCAGCAAGTCCGCTGCCCGGTCGGCGATAGCCGCCAGCATCAGATCCGTCGTCCCGCCACCGATGCCGAACACGGCGGCTTCGGCTTGCAGGCGCACCGCGCCACCGGGCAGATACCCTTGCGCGGCCTGCAGCCGGACGCAGGTCGAGAGCACCAGCTCAGCGGTCTGGGTCGCGGCCACCTTGAGGACCGCGGCGCCCGTGGCATCGAAGGTCCTGCCGAGGCGGTCCTCCTGGGCGATGACCAGACAGGCGAGCATCTGCTGCCGTACCAGCGCATCGGCGAAGCGCTGGCGCACCGCCGGGTTGTCCCAGAGCGGAGTGCCGTCGCTGGAACGCGACCGCAGCAGGGCCCGGGTCTGGTCCAGCGCCCGCGTGGTCATCGCCAGCGCCCATTGCGCGCCGGCGAGCCGCTCGCGGGTGATGTGCTGGGCGAAACTGGCCAAGCCGCGGCCCGGCCGCCCGACTACCCGGGTCAGCGGAACCTCCACGCGGTCGAACTCGACATCACCGATGCCCGCGCCGGCGAAGGCCTGCGCGGCCCCGGCGCGGACCTGGACACCCGGCGCCCCGGCAGGCACCAGAATCCAGGTGAAGGCGGTGAAATGCCGGCCCGGACGGTGCCGGGCGAGCACCAGGAACTCCGAGCAGGTCAGGGCGTTGGTGATCCACGTCTTCGTGCCGGTCAGCACCACCCGGTCGGCCAGCAGCTCCGCCGAGGTGGACATGCCGGTCAGGTCCGAGCCGGCCGACGCGGCATCGGTCGCGGCAAGGGCTACCAGCTGGTCTCCGGACAGCAACCGATCGAGCATCGGGCGCAGGAGATCCTGCCCGGCTGACAGCAGCAGCGGCAACGCGCTTGCCACCTGGACGCACACCGACAGCGTGATCCCGGCGTCGTCGCGGCGGTCAAGCTCGGTCAGCAGCGCCCGCAGCCGGTCAGCACGCACGCCGACCGCCTCGGCATCGGCACGGTAGAGCTCTGCCAGCAGGCCGGCTGACCCCAGCGCGGACCACACCCGCCCGGCATCGGCGGCAGCCGGAAGCGAATCCAGCGCTGCGGCAACCCGAGCGCGGTACCGGGCAGCGCCGGAGTCCGTGGCTTCCGGCGGTGCGGCGGCCGGCGTGAGCATGGCGCTAGACAAAGCGCACTGCCTGATCCAGCAGGGTGAACTTGCCGTCGACCTCGTGCAGCCGGTCGTTGCTGTAGTTCAGCGGGGCCGAGCGCAGGTCCCGCAGCGCGAACTCCAGCCGGGTCGGGGAATCGGCCAGATAGGCGTGCCGCATGCCGACGATATCCATCAGCGAGTCGACCACTCCCAGGCACTGCTCGGACGCCTGGATCTTGAGCGCGTTGAGCAGCAACTGGATGCGTGGCGAGCTGCGGTCGAGCGACTCCTCGACGACCGACCGGGTGTGCTGGAGCAGCGCATGGACGGTGTCCAGCCGGCAGCGTGCCTCGGACAGCCGGCGCAGCAGCAGGGGAGAATCAGTCGGATATTTCGATCGATTCGCCGGTTCGCGGATCAGGCTCAGCACCCGCGACAGCGCTCCCGCCGCGGTGCCGAGCCAGCATGCCGACCAGCCCAGGTGGGCCATCGGCCCGAACGTCTGCGTCGCGACCTGGCGGAAGCCGCCATGCCCGCCGATGACCCGGTCCGCCGCGACGCTGCCCCGCAGCTTCAGGGCGACGCTGTGACTAGCTCGCATTCCCAGCGGATTCCAGTTCCCGGACACCTGCAGGTCCAGCTCAGCTGCCTCGGCAAGCACCAGCGAAACCTCATGGGAGCCGCGGGCGAAGGGGCTCTGCATCGTGATCAGGAACGCATCGGCGTACGCGCCACCGGTGACGATCGGCGCGAAGCGGTCCAGCTGCAGCCGCCCGTCCTCGGCGCCGAGCTTGGCCTCGGAGGTCAGCAGGTGCCCGCCGGTGGCGAGCTCGGTCGTGATGGAGCCGAGGTAGAGCTGGCCGGCCGCGATCCTGGGCAACACCTGCGCCGCCAGGTCCTCGCCCGCGTGCTCGGTGATCGCGGCCACTTGCTGGCAATGCATGGCGAAGATCATCGCCACTGACATGTCCACCCGGCCGAGTTGCTCGGCGGCCTCGATCATCTCCCTCAGCCCGCCACCCATGCCGCCGAAACGGCCCGGAACCAGCAGGCCCAGCAGGCCGGTACGGCGCAGCTCGCCCAGCACCTCGACCGGAAAGGCCGCTTCAGCGTCGGTGCGACGGGAGTGCCGCTCTGCGACCGCGGCGACTTCGGCCACGGCCGCGTGCGGATCCGGAGCCGCCTGCGGCGCTGCCGCCAGCGGTGCGGTGGTCATGATCCGCTCGCCACAGCCGCGGAGCGCGCCATGTCCGTGCCGGCGCCTGGCTCGCTGCCGGCCATGCCGCTGCTTGCGGTGACCGCGGCCCAGAGGCTGCCGGCGGTCTCGAAGGTGGCGTCGACCATCAGCTCGTCAGGCAGCTGGTAGCCGAACTCGTCCTCGACGGCGAACAGCAGCTCGATGGCCTGCATGGAGTCCAGGCCCAGGTCGCGCAGGGAGGACTCCGGCGTTATCGGCTCGCTGCCGGCGAAGCGCAGGAAGGAACGCAGCAGCGCGTTGAAGCGAGGGTTCATGACGATGTTCTCCTTTGGGGGTACGGGGGCCGCAGTGATCGCGGTGTCGGAGCATGGGCGGGGGCGGACTGGGATGGGTGCGGGCTGGACGAGCCGTAGGGGCGGATCGGCCGGTCATGGGGCAGTCACAGTCGGGCTCCGGTGAAGGCTGAGCCGCGACGAGGAGACCACGGCGCTGCCGTGCAGATCGGAGTCGATGACCATCTCGGCCGGGAGCTCGTGACCGAGAAAGAGGGCCAGGCTCGCCGACAGGCCATACGCTCCCACGTTGGGCACCAGGAGGGCATCGCCGATCTCGACCCGGCCGAGTGGCTGGGCCCGGGCCCAGACATCCAGCGGCGTGCACAACGGGCCGCAGACCATGGTGGGCTCTGCCGGCCCGCCGGGCGGGCTGGACCCATCCGGGCTCTCAGCGGACCGTGTCAACAGCTGCGGCGAGAGCGGCGGCAGCCTGCGCAGCCCCGACATGCCACCGAGGTGATTGATCCCTGACTCCAGCACGACGACTTGGGTGCCCTGCGATGGTTTGACGTCGAGCACCCGGGTGATCAGCGCCCCTGCCGTGCCGACCAGGTATCGACCGCTCTCGTAACAGATCCGGTTGCCGGAGCCGAGGATCTCTTCGACCAGCTGGCTGAGCGGACGGCGCAACTGCGCGAAGTCGATCCGGCAACCCTCCTTGGCGAACGGCGCTCCGAAACCGCCACCGAGGTCGAAGGTGTCGATCCTGGCGCCGTGCTGGCCGAGCAGGTCGGCAAGCTCGCGGGCGGTGCGCAGCGCGCGCTCGAACTGCCTGAGCAGGTCGGCCACCGTGGTCAGGTTGGTGCCCATGTAGAGGTGCAGGCCGGTCACCGGTACCCGGGCCGAGCCGGCGAACCGGTCCGGCTGCGCGCGGATCCACCCCACGTCAGCGCCGAACTGCGAGCTGACCCCGGTCATGGTGAGTCCCTGGCCCGGCACCGGCTGGTCGTCATTGACCCGCAGCAGGCAACGGGCGGCGGTGTCCTGCTCGGCGGCAAGGCGGTCGATCTGCTGGAGGCCGGCCGGGGAGTCGACCGAGAATTCCACTACGCCAGCGCACAATGCCTGCGCGACGTCGCGGTCACGCTTGCCCGGTCCGGTGTAGAGCAGGTCGAGTCCCAGCCAGCCGGCATGCAACGCCGCTGCCAGCTCGCCACCAGAACACACCTCGGCCTTCACACCGATCGATCTGAGCTCGGAAAGCAGCACCGGATGGGGATTGGCCTTGAGCGAGTAGAAGATCTCGCTGCCTGAAGGCAACGCCTGCTGCAGCGCCTGGCAGTTGCGGCGGACCTCTGCGAGATCGTAGACGTAGGCCGGGCCATCGAGCGCGCTGGCCAGCATGGACAGCAACTGGTGGCCGGGGAGCGGCTGCCGTGCCATGAAAGCTGGCGGGTCCAGGATGTCAGGCATTGACAAGCTCCGGCAGCTCCGCCAGCTTGCGCCGGTTGATCTTGCCGTTGGAGGTCAACGGCAGCGCGTCGACGAAACGGATCCGGCGGGGAATCTTGTAGTCCTCCAGCTGGCCGGCAAGCGCTGCCAGCAGCTCCTCGTCGGATAGGCTGCCGACCGCGACCAGCACCGCCGGCCGGCGATCGGTGGGAACCAGGACGGCGCAGGACTGCACGCCCGGCACCCGCATGACCGCTGCTTCCACCTCGGTGGCGCTGACCCGGAAACCCCGCTCCTTGTAGAGGTCATCGCGGCGGCCGGCGAAGTACAGGTAACCGTCGCTGTCGCACCAGCCGTAGTCGCCGGTCCACAGCTCCGGGAACAGGCCCTCCCGCCGGACGAAGCGTTGTGCGGTGAGCTCGGGACGCCGCCAGTACCCCGCCATCACATGGGGTCCCCGGACGGTGATCTGACCGATCTCACCGGCCTCGACGGGATTGCCGTCGTCGTCGAGGATGGTGACCTCGGTGCCCGGAAGCGGCAGGCCGGAGCTGCCTGGACGCGCCAGGTCGCCATCGGGCGGCATGATGGTCGTGCGCTTGCACTCGGTCAGCCCGAACATCAGCTGGACCCGCAATCCCGGCACCGCTTGGCGAAGCTTGGCCAGCACGGCCGGTGGCATCGCGGCGCCGGTATTGGTCAGCAGCCGCAGCGGCAGCACCTGGGGAGACCGAGCCAGCAACCTGCTGAGCGCGTCGGCGACCATCGGCACCGCGGCGAGCACCGTTGCCTGGCTCGCGCGCAGGCTCCTCACCAGGGTCGGCCCGACATCAGCCGGCCGGCCCAGGTACACGTGGGCGCCGCTGAGAGCGCCGAGAAGGAGCTGGTACAGCCCGTAGTCGAAGGACAGCGGCAGGGGGCAGAACACCACGTCGTCGGCGCGGTACTCCAGCACGGACTGGATGGCCTGAGCCGCGAACAGGATCTGTGAGTGGGTGCTCACCACCGCCTTGGGCGCCGCGGTGCTGCCAGAGGTATAGATCATCAATGCCGGATCGACGGCCAGCACGGTACGTTCGGCTCGAGCTCCGGCGATCTCTTCCGCGCCATGGGCAACCGCCATCAACCGGGCGGCGTCCACGGCTGGGACACCGGGATCGGCTTCGGCTGCCGTCAGCGAGGCGACATCATCGATCACGAGCAGGGCAGGCTCGCTGTCGGTGAGCACATGCCGCAGCGGTTCGCCACGGACATGCTCGTGCTGGATGGCCAGAACCGCACCGGCTCGCGACGCGCCCCACAGCAGCGCTGCCACCAGCTGACCGCTGCCGCTCACCACGACGATCCGGTCTCCGCGCCCGACACCGTGCTGCGCCAACCAGGCAGCGATCCGGGCGGCCCGCAGGTGCAGCTCGGCGAAGGTGGTCGTCTCTCCCTGCGCGGTCAGGGCAGCCGCGTCGGGGCTGCGGCCGGCCGCGGCGGCCAGCAGGTCGTGGACGAGGGTCGGTGGCGTGCTCATGAGGCCTGCTCCGCGGTCCGGCTGCCGGGGCCAGGCGCTTGGCGTGCCAGAAGCCTCCGAAGGAAGCCGATGTCGTGCAGCTGAACGGGGTCGAGGTCCTCGGCGGCGAACTCGATCCCGAAGCTGCTCTCCAGCGCCTCCACCAGTTGCACCAGGCGCAGCGAGCTGTACCCGGGCAGTTCGGTGAGCGAGCTAGCTGCGGCGCAGTCACCGGCCGGGATTTTCAGCACGGTGGCGATAACGTCCAGCAGCGCCTGGTGATCGGCATCCAGCGCCGGCAAGGTGTTGGCCGCAGCGGGATCCACCGCTTGCCGGGCGTCCGCTGCTCCGGGCGGGGTGGTGGCCAGGACCGCGAGGTCGGCCCGCACCTGGCTGGCGAACATTCCGAAGACGCCAGCCGGAACCGTGCTGCCGCGTTCAGCCCGTCGCTGCGCCAGGTAGATCCGCTCGCAGACCAGCTTCCAGCTCTGCAGGTGCCGCTCGATGGCGGCCGGGTCGTGGCCGGGCCGCCCCGCCAGCCAGTGCGCTCGCAACCGGCGGGCGCGGCTGAGCAGCCAGGCCTCCAGCACCAGCGCGTCCAGGCCGGCCGGTGTGCCGGCCGCGGCCTCGAGACCGGTCAGGTAGTCCTCGATCGCCTGTTCGGTCAGCTCGACCTGATCCACCTCCGGTTCCAACGGCACGGCCACCAGCACGAGTGCGTGCTCCAGCCGGGCGGGCAGCTCTGCGAACTGCTCTGCGGCAACCACCCACCGCGCCGGCCGTGCCTGTCCCCACGGGGTGTCATTGACGTAGGCGTCTGCGAGCTCCACACCATCCGGGTGCCTCCTCACCAGGAAGCTGTGGGACATGTGCCGCTGCCCGGCGTAGGGAGTCCAGGCCAGATCGAAGGCGTCCGCCACAACGAATCGGGGTTGGCCGTCGGCAAGGTCGCCGAGCAGCTCGCCGGCGGTCAGGCCGGCCTGCGCGTGGGCAACCTGGAGGCCGAGATGGTCACGCGCATCGGCTAGCTGCTCGGCCAGGGTCGGCTCGACGGTATTGAGGCCGCCGGCGCCTCGCCGATGACGCAAGTGCAGCCGCCGGCCGAGCCGCAACTCCGTTGCCGAGCCGTGCGCGACATCGGCCAGCACTGCCAGATTGGCCTGCATGCAGTCCAAGGAATCGGCGTACCGAACCAGCTCGACGTCGATCGGGCTCGCCGTGCTGGCGACCGCTGCGGACAGGGTGTCTGTGTGCATCATGCCGTCACCTGCAGCCGGGAGATGTTGACGGCTCCGGTGAGCCCGGCCATGGCGGCGGCCAGCACCTCATCGCTGGGTCGCTCGTCCTGCAGCTGCCCTTGCAACAGCTGGTCATACGCCGCCAGATCGAGGTAGCCATGGCCGCTGACACAGACCAGCACCCCTTCCTGGCAGCGGTGCTCGGCATCCTGGCCGGTCGCGATCCGGGCGGCGGCCGCCAGCGCGTGGCCTGATTCGGGAGCGGGCAACACCGATTCGTGCAGGGTGAACAAGCGACCGGCCTCAAGCGCCTCGACCTGGTGGACCGCGGTCGCCGACAGCTGCTTGGCAGCGCGCATCGCCGAGATCACCTTGGCCGCGCCGTGGTAACGCAGGCCCGCCGAGTGTGAATCCGGCACCGCGTAGCTGCTGCCGATCGTGTACATGGCCTCCATCGGCCCGCTGCCGGTGGCATCGGTGTGGTCGTAGGCGTAGGTGCCACGGGTCAGCTTGGGAGTGCTCGCCGATTCGGCGCCGACCAGCAGCGGCATCGCCAGGTCACCGGCAGCGGCGGCGCAGGCGAACGGCAGCGCGATGCCGCCGAAGTTCGATCCCGCGCCCACCGAGCCGACGACGGCGTCCACCGTCGCCGACTGCTCGGCGAGCTGCTCAATGCTCTCCAGGCCGATCACCGACTGGTGGAGGATGCTGTAGGTCTCCCCGCTGCCGCTGCTGAAGGCGACGCCCTCCCGGGCCGCGGCGTACTGCACCGCCTCCCCGAGTGCCAGGCTCAACCCGTTCGCCTGATCGGCAACCACCTGACGCGAGATGTCGGTCAGCCCACTCGGGCTCGCGTGCACCTCAGCGCCCAGCATCCGCATCAGAACGCCGCGGTAAGGCTTCTTGCGCAGGCTGGATCCCACCATGAAAACCGTGCACGCGAGCCCGAACTGCGCGCAGGCAGCGGCTAGCGCGGTGCCCCATTGACCGGCGCCGGTTCCGGTGACCAGCTCGCGGACACCGGCTTGCTTGTAGTAGTACGCCTGGGCCAGGGCGGTGTTGTACTTGTGGCTGCCTGAGATGTTGCCGCCCTCGTACTTGGCCCAGATGGGGACCTTCGCCCCGATGGCCCGCTCGAAGCCGACGGCCCGCCACAGCGGAGTCGGCCGGTACCGGCGATAGGCTTCGAGCACCGGCTCAGGAATGTCCCAGAATTCCCGCTGACCGACCTGCTGGCGGGCCAGCGACATCGGCAGGTTGACCTGGACCGGCGCGCCGGTCGTGCGGTGCGGCGCGCGGTCCGCGGGCAGGTCATATCCCAGGTGCGGTATCACGCTGCGCCATTGAGCCGGGACGCTGCCCATCACGCCGTCCCCGCATCAGCGACCTGGGCCAGCACGATGTCGACCACGTCGGCCACCGTGGTGAATCGACGCCCGACGAACAGGTCATCCGGCAGCACGATGCCGCAGTCATCCTCCAACTGCATCATCATCCCGAGGAAACCCATCGAGGTGACCGACAGCAGCTCACCGTTCAGTGGCTCGTCGTCGGCAACCGCGCTCACCGGGGCCGATACCCGGGATTCGGTGAGCGCGACCCGCTTGACCGCGTCGTTGATGGATGTGCGCAGCTCCAGGTCAGTGGACATTGAGGGGCTCCTTCGAGGCGAGGTCCTGTGAGGCTGGCGCGCGGCCGGCATCGGCCCGCGCGCGTAAGGTGCCCCCGGCGTCGATGACCCAGCTGCGGGTCACCAGGTGGGACAGCGTCAACGGGCCGCGAACGTGCAACCGGCCGGTGCTGATGGACAGCTCGGGGCCGAGGCCGAGCGTCGGGCCGTCATGCAGGCGAAGGGATCCGTTGACGACCACCGCCGCCGCGTCCACGCCGCTGCAGAACCGCCGGACAGCGACCGGGTCGGCCGAGACGATCCCTTCGGTGTGGCCGGTTCCATGCGTGGTGATGTGCGCGATCGCAGCGTCCAGGTCCGGCACCGCCACCACGCCCAGGTGCGCGTCCGCGAACTCCCTGTCCAGGTCGCGAGGCTTCAATTCATGCCAGGTCACCGCTGAGCCGGCCAGCGGGCCCAGCTGGCCGGCCTCCACGTCGGCACCCACCACCCGCAGGGCGACCGGAGTGTGCTGCTGCGCCGCGGCCTCGGCCAGTGCCCGCAGGAAGGGTCGATAGGCGGATTGCTCCACCAGCGCGAATTCCAGCGTGTTGCAGGCCGTCGGCTCGCCGAGCTTGCTGTCCAGCGCGATCCGGGCCGCCTCGGTGAGCTCCGCAGTCGCGTCGATGTACAGGTGATTGATGCCGCCGCCACTGGCGATCACCGGAATGGTGCTGGCTCGCCGGCAGTACTCGATCAAGCTCGGACTGCCCCGCGGAATCAGCACGTCGATGGCGTCGGGACGTTGCAGCAGCGCCCGCAGGCCCGCGCGGTCCGGGTCGTGGAGCACCTGCGCCAGCCCCGGCGGCAGGCCGGCGTCGGCCAGCGCGTCAGCGAGCACCCGTCCCATGACCGAATTGGTGGCCGTCAGCTCCTGACCGCCCCGGAGGATGACGGCGTTGCCGACCGAGCACGCCAGCAACGCCGCCTCGACGGTCACCGTCGGCCGTGCCTCGTAGACCATGAGCAGCACGCCTAGCGGCTTGGGCAGCGCGCGCAGCGATCCCCAGGTGCCGGCCGGCCGGGACGGGCCCGCGGCGACCACGTCCTCCAGTGCGGCCGCCACCGTGCCGGTCAGCTGCAACAGCTGATCCAGCTGCGCGTCGCCGAGCCGCAGTCGATCGACAATGGCCTCGGGCAGACCCTTGCCGATCGCGGACTCGATGTCCTGGCTGTTCGCTTCGATGAGTGCCGGCCACCCCCGGACGAGCGCGGCAGCGACACGGGAGGGCAGCAGCCGGTAGCGGTCGTCGTCCAAGGGCGGTGCGTCGGTGAACGCTTTTCGTGCCCGTTGCAATAGCTCATCCATGACAAGTCCTCACCACATGAATTGGCCGCCGTCGATGATCAGCCGTTGCCCGGTCATGTAGGAGCTGGTCTCCGCGACCAGGAACTCCAGGGCAGCGGCGATCTCATCTGTGGAGGCGATTCGCCGTTGCGGGATCTCCGCTTCGACGGCCGCGCGTTGCACGGGATCGCGCAGCGCGTAACGTTCGATCAGCTCGGCTGTCTCGGTCATGCCTGGGATGAGCGCATTCACCCTTACAGCAGGAGCTAATTCCAGCGCGAGGCATTTGGTCAGCTGGAGCAGGCCTGCCTTGCTGGCACAGTAGTTGGCGCCGTTGAGGCGCGGGCGCATCCCCGTGGTGGCGCCGACGTTGATGATGTTGCCGCGGCCCCGGCTCACCATCGCGGGGGCCACCGCGCGGGTGAGGTGGAACGTCCCGGTCAGGTTCGTGTCGAGCACTGCTGACCACTGCTCGGCCGACATCGTCAGGAACGGCTGATCGATGTTTATGCCTGCGTTGTTGACCAGAACGTCCGGAGCGCCGCGCTCGGTGATCTGCGCGCTGATCACCGCCGAGGTCGCCGCGCCGTCGCGGATGTCGACCTGGGCGGTCAGCACCTGATCGGGAAAGCACGCGGCGACCTCGGCCGCGGCCGAGGCGTCAGATCGGTACAGCACCAGAACCTGGTAGCCGAGCTTGACCAGGCGCTCGGTGAAAGCGCGTCCCAGGCCGCGACTGCCACCGCTGACAATCGCCCATGCGTCACTCATGGTCTGTCCAGAGAGCGCTCAGGAACCGTTCGATCCTGTCGAGCATCAGGGGCCTCACGGTGTCGTGGAAGACGTCGAAATGCTCGCCGGGCAGCCGGTCGATACGTAGCTCCGGCGCCAGCGCTGCCCAGTTCCCCAGCCGCTCAGCGGGCGCGGGCTCGGAGCCGCAGGCGAGCAGCAGCGCCGGCGTGGCCGAAACCGTCCGCACCTGGTGGGCCATCGAAGCGATGACGTGCGCCCGGGTGGTCGCCACGGAATTCGGGTTGTGCGCATCGGAGCCGACCCCGTGCGACAGGATGGTGGCCGTCCAGTCATCGAGTGGATCTGTGCCGGCCTGGCCGCTGGTGACCGGATCGACTTCCGGGTCGCACATGCTGTCGATCATCACCACTACCGGCCGGACGCCGTATTCGGCCAGCAGCGCGGAGACCTCCCACGCCAACACTCCGCCCATCGACCAGCCGAGCAGAACAGCCGGTGGGCGCTGCAGGGTGAGGATCGCCTCCGTATAGGCAGCCGCCATAGCGGGGACGTCGCAATGCGGGTCTTCCCCAGGAACCAGCCCTGCGGCGCGGATTCCGCTGACCGAGCCCCAGGTAGCCAGCAGCGGAACCAGCGGCAGGTACTGCAGCAGGCCGCCACCGGCCGGATGAATCAGCACCGAGTCATGCCGGCCGCCGGAGCGTGCCTTGCTCAACCGCACCAGCAAGGACGCCGGTTCGGTCCTGACGGGCTGGACCGGGGGAGCCGGGTGCACGGCGCCGCTCATCGCTGCTCGGAACGGATCATGTCAGCAAGGCTGCGGACTGTCGGATTGCGGAAGAAGTCGACGATGGTCACCGAAACGCCATGGTCGGACTCGATCTGGGCGACAGCCTGCAGAACGTTCAGCGAGTGCGCGCCCAGCGCGAGCAGGTCGGCATCGACGCCGATGGGCGGGCAGCCGAGGATGTCCGACCAGAGCTCGACCAACCCGGTTTCCAGCGCGTCCGACGGCATGGCGCCGCCACTGCCGTCAGCAGCCTCCCGGCGATGCTGTAGCTGTCGTGCGGCGGTGGCGGCAAGCTGCCGCCGATCGATCTTGCCGTTCTCCGTCCGCGGTATCGCCGGTACCGTCAGCGTGGCAGCCGGGACCATATAGCCGGGCAGGCGACCGGCGAGGGCGCCGGCTTCGATGTCCTCCGTGCCCGGCTCGACGGTGACGCAGAGCAGCAGGGCGCGCTCGCCCCGGTCGTCGACGGCCACCGCCGCCGCCTCGCGGACACCTGGCAGCAGCAGTCCCGCGGCCTCCACCTCGCCCAGCTCGACCCGGTGGCCGCGAATCTTCACCTGATCGTCGTTGCGGCCGAGGAAGACGAGCTGACCGGCGACGTCCCAGAGCACCGAGTCACCGGTCCGGTAACGGCGGCCGCCCCGGACGTACGGGTCCTCGATGAATTGACCCGCGGTCTGCTCAGGATCATTGACGTAACCCAGCGCGGGGCATTGGCCTCCCAGCAGCAACTCGCCAGGAACCCCTGGCGGGGCCAGGCGGCCGGCCAGATCGATCACCTGGGCACTGACGGCATCGATCGGGCGCCCGATCGGTACCCGGTCCGGCCATTCGGCCGGGTCGCCCGACATCGAGTAGGTGGTGACGGCATGCGTTTCGGTAGGCCCGTACAGGTTGATGAGCGTCAACTGCGGCCGGTCGGCAAAGAACCGGCGGATATCAGCATCGATGTAGAGCTGCTCACCGGAGACGCACACCACCCGCAGGGCCGCCATCGGCAAGCTCCAGTCGGTACCGGCAAGGCAGAACGACCGCAGCGCAGCGACGGGCAGGTAGATGTGGGTCAATCGATCCTGCTCGACCTGGCGAGCCACCCTGGACAGCTCACGGCGGTCAGCAGCGGTTCGCGCGACGACACAGCCACCCGAGACCAGGGTCGGCAGGATCTCCTGGAAGGAGACGTCGAAGCCGAGTGGGGCGTACTGCAGGAATCGGGTGTGCTGGTCCTGCCCGAGAGCGGCGATCTGCCATCGGGTCAGGTTGTTCAAGGGCCGCCCGTGCATCTGCACACCCTTGGGCTGTCCCGTCGAACCCGAGGTGAACATGATGTAGACGGGGGATTCGTCCGTATCAGGATCGGCTGCCAGCGCGTGCTGGCCGGCATCCCGCCCGGCCGTCATCAGCGCTGCCACGGTGGTGGCTCCGGCGGCGACGCCGGGCGAGTCGCCGACGATCACCCGGCAGCCGCTGCGCTCGATCATGTAGGCCATCCGCTCGGCGGGAAGGCCGTAGTCAAGTGGCACGAACGCCGCTCCCAGGCGCAGGGTCGCCGCAATCAGGCGCACGGTGTCGCCCAGCCTGGTGGTTGCCAGGCCCACCACATCGCCGGCCGTTACTCCACCGGCGGCCAGCCCGGACGCTGTGAGCAAGGCGTCGTCGTGCAACTCGGCGTAGCTGATGGCACGGTCGCCGTCGCGCACGGCGGCCCGGTCGCCGTGGCTGGCCAGCGCGCGCCAGAGTTGCCCGGCCAGTGACTCGGCCTGCTCACGAGGAGCGATATCGAGCTGGTCGGCTGGCTGGCGCTGGTCGTCGAACAACTCCGCGACGGTCACGGCCGATTCGGTGACGGCTCGGCGCAGAGCTGTGAGCAGGCTGCGCTCGATTCCGGCCGCGATCTCCGGCGGAATCAACCGGGTGTCGTGCTCGATCTCCAGCAGCCAGCCCTCGGGAGTCAGTGTCACGCCGAGCCATAGGTCGAACTTGGCCGTGCCGGTGCCGTGCTCGCGCACGGCGCGAACCGCGGATCCTTCGGTGATGACGGTGGAATCCTGCATGGCGATCATGCAGGAGAACAGCGCGTTGCGCGTGCTGCTTCGGTCGGGTGCGGCATGGCGGACGATCTGCGGCCAGGGGACGTCGGCATCCCGGCGCACCGCCTCGACCTGGCTGGCCACGGTGTCGCGCAGGAAGGTGTCGAAGCGGGAATGGACATCGACATCCACGATCAACGGCAGGGTGTTGACGAACAGCCCGCACAGGTCGAAGGCGGCCAGCGACCGCCGGGACACCACCGGAGTGCCGAGCACCACCGTGGGCGCACCGCCGTGCCTGGCGACCGTGGCGGCGAATAGCGCGCTGAAGAAGGAGAACGGCGTCGTGAGCAGCTCCTCGCAGCGCGCCTTGACGGCGCAGGCGAGTTGCTGGTCGGTCTGGATCGCACGGCGCCGGCCTCCGAAGTCGGTGTCGACGGAACGGTCGGGCAGTGGATACAGCACCAGCGGCGCCACCGCGTTGAGCCGCTGCGCCCACGATCGAGCGCGGTCGTGGGTGTCCTGGGCATCGGCGAGCGAACGGGCCTTGGTCACCTCACGTACCAGCGCTGCCTCCCGGCGAGGGGCCAGGGACGCCGGATCCAGCGTCCGGTCAAGGGCCGCGGACAGATCCCGGACCACGGCGTCGATGGACCAGCCGTCGAAGACGGTGTGATGCACGCACAACAACAGGCTGGTGGGTACGCCGTCATCGGTCTCCGCAGCGACGGACCGCCACTGGACCAGTGGGGGCTGCTGGAGGTCGAATTCGATGCGGCCGAGCTGCTCGGCATGGTGGCGTACCGCAGCCGACAGCTCCGCGGCCGGTGCGCGGACCTCCAACCAGGGCAGCTCACCTGCGGTGACAGGTTCGTGCAGCACCGCATGCGGGGCGGGCAATTCGTGCAAGGTGCATCGCAGGCTGGGCTGGACGGCCAGCACGTCGGCGCACGCTTGCCTGAGCTGCTCGACCGAGACCCTGGCGTCGATCTCGAACTCGACCAGCACGTTGTACAGCGCTCGATGGGCGCTTCGGTGACCCACCAGCAGGCCGGCCTGGGTGTCGGTCAACGGCAGCGTCCGCACCTCGCCCGGATCCCTCGGTGGCTGGCGGTCCAGGGTGGCCGTCATGATGCGGGTTCCGTAGCCGTCGCTGCGCTTTCCTCCGCCGATCGGAGCCATTCCGCGAGCTGATCGACCGTGCGGACGCTGCCGAGCGAGACCGGGTCGATGTCGATGTCGGCGTCCGGGTCGAGCACCGCGCTGATGATTCTCAACAGGGTCAGTGAATCGATGTGCAGAGCGGCCAGGCTGTCAGAACCCGAGCGTGGCGTCACGGCCAACCGACGCATTGCCAGGTGGAGCCGGTCACCAACATCTTGGTGGGCATCACGGCAGACATCCGGTGTGGAATCGATGGTCACGAAGGTCCTTTCGGGCAGGGGGTATCCAGCTGTGTGGGCACGGTCGATCGAGGATGCTGTTCAGTACTCGGTGAACTGCCGCACGGCAGCCGAGGTCACCCCGGTGCTGGGTTGCCTCCGGCAAGCACGGGGTCGGTGTGGGTCGAGTTTCTGTCGGTAGGGCTTGCTGAACCGTCGGCGTCGGCGATCTCCGCGGCCCGGACCGCGGCGGGGGTGATGATCTTCAGGAACGGCGGCACCAGAAGCAGCACGGCGAAGGCAAAGGGGATGAACGCCTGGCGCAGCCCGAACAGCTCGCCCAAGGTGCCCGCCAGAATGGCGCCCACCGGCAGCGCTCCCCAGCTGAACAGCCGCCAGGCTGCCCAGAACCGGCCCATTATCTCGTTCGGCACCAGTCGTTGCGCCAGCGTCCGGGCGTTGACCGTCCACAGCGTCCCACCCATGCCGCCGAGAAACGCCGAGGCGGCGATGACCCAGAAGTTCCTGGACAGGACCGGGGCAGCCACCATGCAGAAGGTGCCCCCCAGGTCGGCAAACATGGCCCAGCGCCTGCCGATCAATCGGTTCAACGGACTGGTGAGCACGACGCCGGCGAAGCCACCGAGACCCAACGCCGACAACAGGATTCCGTACCGGCTGGGCGAAGCGTGCAGGACGTCGGTCGCCAGGAGGGGTATCAGCCCCATCCAGGCGCCCCAGCACATGCAGAGCACGGTCAGCGTCAGCGCCATCATCCGCAGCAGGGGCGTGGTCCACAGGTGCCGCAGCCCGACAGCTATCTGGGTGCGGACGGGGGCGGCAGCCGCACTGGACGGGGCTTTCCGGAACGAGCCGGACAGCAGCAGTGGCAGGAGGAGCGTGACGGCGAAGGCGAGCGTCGCGCTGGACAGGGCGAGGGTGTACCCGATCACGACCAGCATGCCGCCGAGGAACGGGCCGCAGAACTCGTTGCAGACCGTTTCGGCTCCGGTCATCCAGGCATTGGCCCGTTCCTGCCCGTCCCGCGAGACGACCGCCGGAACCAGCGCTGCCGAAGCGGTCAGCGCCACCACCTCGGCGACCCCTAGCGCGGCGCCGCACAGGTACAGCGCCGGCAGCGTGATCTCTGACCAGGTGAGCAACCCGATCAGTGCTGTCACAGCTGTCACCCGCAGCACGTTCGCCACTATCAGCAGAGCCTTGCGGTTGGCCCGGTCCACCAGGACCCCGACATGCAGGGCTGTCACCAACCACGGCAACGTCAAGGTCAGGGCGACCAGGCTGACCGCCAGTGGCGAGTGGGTGATCCGGGCTGCCAGCAGTGGCAGCGCGACCTTGGTCACGCCGTCGGCCAGATTCGTCAGGGCGGTGAACCCGACAAGGACGCCGGTATTCATCCGATCCCGGTTGACCGGTGAGGCCTCGGCTGCCCGGGCGGTTGCCGTTCGATGCCTTCGCCCGGCCGCCCCGTCCAGGATCACCATGGCATGTGCGGCGACACCTGGCCGTGCCCGGTCGACAACACGGGCAAGCGGAGATGGCAGGGGCTGCTACGCCTTGTCATTATGCTCCCTTAACCCAATAAGTCGGACATCTGGCATTATCTTGCCTTGTGATGCTGCACAGGGGTAGACCCAACTGGGCATGAATTGACCTTCGGCTGGCAACATGTTGCCTGGCGTCTCAGATCCATCTGCGATGCGCCGCCTCTGCTCCGGCCTCGAACCTGCTGCTGGCCTCCAGCAAACCCATCAGCCGGGCGACCCGCCTGCGCAGATGCCGAACCGACACTCCCAGCTGCCTGGCCGCTGTCTCGTCGGTGCAGCCGGCGGCCAGCAGGGTCAGGATGCGCCGGTCCTCATCAGAGACATCGGAGTCTTCTGCCACTTCGGCCCAGGGCACCGGATCCGACTCGTTCCACGTCGTGTCGAAGACCTTGAGGAGGTTGTTGACGAGGCCGGCTTCGCGAATGACCAGGACCCCCCGGCTGGCGCGCCGGGGGTCTATCGGCACCACGGCGATCTTGGAGTCCACGATGATCAGCCGCTCGAGGCGGGACTTGTTCAGGCGTAGGTGCGCGCCGTCGGCAGTCAACTCGTCGAGGTAGGCGCGGTTCACCTCGTCGTCGAGCACCGCGTGTTCGTAGACCGTCCGGATCAGCAGCCCCCGGCGAAGGCTTCGCTGGTCGACCGGGCGCCCGGCGTTCAGCGCGACGGTGGGTTTCGGGCCATCAGGGTGTATGGCGAAGACGCTGTCCCTGGCGAAGAAATACAGCTCATCGAGCCGCTCGTGCACGTCGGGCAGATGGAGGATCTGTTCGATCCCCACCGGGCTGGCTTGGCTGGTAGCGGTGGCGCAGCTCTGCACCCGGGCCAACTCCAGGGCGACGGCACGGGCGTCGGCCACCCGGCGTTGCTGGCGCAGCAATCGATCTTCGACCGTTTCGATGAGCTGGCCCAGCCCGACCAGGACGTTGACCAGCCGAATCCCCCATGGGTGGAGGGGCGCGGCGACAGCCAACCCGAAGTCGACGAGATCGGCAAGCGCCTGCCGGGCTTCGTCCTCTGACAGTCCCGTGAACTCGCACACTTGGCGCAACGACATCGTGGGCCGCTCGATGGCAAGCCGGTACAGCAGCTCGTGAGTCTCGGACAGCCCGAGATCCTGAAGTGACATCATCACCCCCGGAGCGACATGCCACCTCGCAGGCCATAACGAATATAACGTAAGCGTGTGAACAATATGTGCTTTAGTCGATATTGCTCAATAGCCATACAGGTCCTTTTCCACAGATCCGCGGTGCCCCGGCCCGCCTCCTGAGATCCGGGGCAAGCTCCTGGCATGAGGTTATTGCCCGACTTGCTTGATCTGGTGTTGCCGTCCCGCTGCGTGTGTTGCGGCCGGGGCGGGCTGCCGTGGTGCCTGGACTGCCGGCCGGACTCAGAGCCCAAGCCCGTGGCGTTGCCGTCGCCGCCCCCGGTCGTGGCCGCCGGGGAGTACGGCGGCGGGCTGCGCAGCGCGCTGCTCGCGTACAAGGAGCGCGGCCAGCGGGCGCTGGCCGGTCCGCTGGCGGCCTACCTGAGCGACGCCGTCGACGTGGGCCATCGGCAGTTCTGTCAGGGCGAGCCGGCCCCGCTGCTGGTGCCGGTTCCGTCCAGCCGCTCGGCGGCTCGCCAGCGGGGCGGTGACCACCTGCTGCGGCTGGTCGCCGAGGTGGCTCCGCAGAACGGCCTGGACGTGCTCCCGGCGCTGCGCCTGCTCGGGCGCGGCCGGGATTCGGCGGGATTGTCGGCGGCCCAGCGATCGGCGAACCTCAGCCATCGGATGCGCGCGATCCCGGTTCTCGGCGGCCGTCCGGTGCTGATCGTCGACGACATCGTGACCACCGGAGCCACTCTCACCGAGGCATCCCGGGCGCTGCAGGCGGCCGGCTGGCGGGTGTCGGGCGCCGCGGTGATCGCCGCGACCCCGCTGCGCCGGCCCCGGCACAGCAGGCCGGTCGCGCTGCCAGCACGCCGCCGGCACGTTTCGGCTGGGCAGATTCAGGACGAAGGGCTAGCGTTCACATGACCTACCGAAAAAGGCGCCAGCGAGCTGGGGCGTGGCGGGCCAGCTGGGGGGAAGGCCCGTCCGGCCGGTTGCGGCTCGCGAACGTCTCGAGCAGCCAGGAGGTCGCGTGGACATTGTTGTGAGGGGCCGTAACGTCGAGGTGCCCGATCACTACCGCCAACATGTCGCAGACAAGCTAGCCAAAGTCGAGCGTTACGACAACCGGATAATCCGGGCCGATGTCGAACTCCTCCACGAGAAGAATCCCCGGCAGTCCGAGATCTGCCAGCGCGTCGAGATCACCTGCCGAGTCCGCGGCCCGGTCGTCCGGGTGGAGGCCTGCGCGGCAGACTTCTACAAGGCCCTCGACCTCGCCGTCGAGCGGCTGGCACGCAAGTTCCGGCAGGCAGCCGATCGCCGCCGGGTGCACCACGGCCGGCACACCCCCACCTCGGTGGCCGCCGCCACCGGCGCCCTGATCGAGCCCGAGCCGGTGATCGAGGCCGCATCCGACGGCCCGCCGGAGGACGACGAGCTGCCCGACGGCCCCGGCCGGGTGGTGCGCGAGAAGGAGCACCCGGCCAAGCCCATGACCATCGACCAGGCGCTGTTCGAGATGGAGCTCGTGGGTCACGACTTCTACCTGTTCTCCGATGCCGACGGCGGGCACCCGAGCGTGGTCTACCGGCGAAAGGGCTACGACTACGGGGTGATCCGGCTGGTCGAGTGACCACGCCCGGCCGGCCGGGCGGTCGTGAGGTAAGCCGCCCCCGGAATGCCCGGTATTCTGGGCAATCATGACCGCTACCGACACCGCCATCTCCTTCGCCCGGATCGCCGGGGACGCTGCCGCGGACAAGCTCGCCACCGACATCGTGCTGATCGACGTCAGTGACCGGCTGGCCATCACCGACGTCTTCGTGATCGTCACCGGCAGCAACGAGCGCCAGGTCGAGGCGATCGTCGACTCGGTGGAGGAGAAGCTCCGGCTGGCCGGCACCAAGCCGTTGCGCCGCGAGGGCAAGCGCGACGGCCGGTGGGTGCTGCTGGACTACGCCGACATCGTGGTGCACGTCCAGCACGCCGAGGAGCGGGTCTTCTACTCCCTCGAACGGCTCTGGAAGGACTGTCCCCGCATCGAGTTCGACGACGGCCGGCCACCGGTCGCGGGCAGCTCGTCCAGAGCCGGCGGGGCGGGCCAGGCGGACGAGGCCTAGTGCTGCGCCGGCTGGTCATCCTTCGGCATGGCCGGACCGCCTGGAACGCCGAGCGCCGGTATCAGGGCCAGGAGGACCCGCCGCTGGATGCCGTCGGCCAGGCCCAGGCGCTGGAGGCCGCGGCGCTGGTCGCGGCGATGAACCCGGATCTGCTGGCGTCCTCGGACCTGCTGCGGGCCAGGCAGACCGCCGAGAAGATCGCCGCCCTGACCGGCAAGCAGCTGATCTATGACCAGCGGCTGCGGGAGCGGCACCTCGGTCACTGGCAGGGACTGACCCGCGACGAGGTGCAGGCCCGGTATCCGGAGGAGTACGCCGACTGGCTGGCCGGCCGGGATGTCACCCGCCGGGGCGGGGAGAGCCGGCAGGAGGTGGCCACCCGGGCGGTCAAGGCGCTCGATGAGCTGCCCGAGGTGGAGCTCACGGTGCTGATCAGCCACGGCGCCACCTCGATGTGCCTGGCCGCGGCGCTGCTCGGGCTGCCCCAGACGCCGTCCATCCTCGGGCCGCTGGCCAACTGCCACTGGACCGAGCTGCGCGACAGCGGCGACGGCTGGACGCTCCGGGCCCACAACGCCGGGCCGCCCGGGCCGGTCATCCCGTCGCTGGCGCCGGACGGGGACCACTCCGACGCCGATGCCTGAGGCTGCCACCGAGATCCTGCTGCTCACCGACTCGCTGGCCTTCCACGGCCCCGGGATGGGCGAGCTGACCACCGAACCGAAGCTGTGGCCGAATGTGCTTGCCGCCGCCCTGAGCACCCCGGACCGGCCCTGCCACGCCACCATCTTCGGCCGCCGCGGCTGGACCGCCCGGGACGCCTGGTTCGCCCTGACCCGCGATCCGCACGTGTACTCGGTGCTGCTGCCGCGCGCCGACGTGGTGGTGCTCGCGGTGGGCGGCATGGACTACCTGCCCGCCATCCTGCCGTCGCACCTGCGCGAGGGCATCCGGCTGCTGCGCCCGCGGCCGCTGCGCATCGCCGCCACGGCGCTGTTCCGCCGGGCCCAGCCGGTGGGCGCGGCGCTGCTCCGGGGCCGGTGGCGCACCCTGCCCCAGCCGCTCACCAACCACTACCTGAGCCGGTGCGTGGCCGGCATCCGCTACTTCCATCCGCACATCCGCATCCTCGGCGTGGTCCCGCCACCACACGACGCCCCGGGTTACGGCCGGGTCCGCGCCGGCCACCCACCGGCCGTCCGGGCGGCGCTGGACTGGGGCCGGCAGGCCGGTGTCGAGCTGCTGCGCCTGGACGAGTGGGTGCGGCCGTTCCTCGGCACGCCGGGCATGAATGTCGACGGCATCCACTGGGGCTGGGACTGCCACCGCGCGGTGGGCGAGCAGGCGGCGGCCGTGCTGCGGGCCGTCGGACCGGCACAAAGCAGGTGAGCCCGCCCGGTAGTATCGCTGCCATGGGCACGCACCTGCTCCTTACCGGGCCGCGCTGAGGTCAGCTTTCCACCCAGCGCGGCTTGAGCCTCTGCCTTCTTCGCAGGGGCTCTTCGTCTGTCCGGGGCCGGCGCGCCAGCCGGCCAACGATGCATTCCGATCGGGAGAGGCCCCACGATGACCGCGAGCACCGCGCAGCCCAGCGACACCGCGCAGCCCGGCGACACCGATGCCCCGCCGTTCCGCTACACCGCGGCCCTGGCCAACCAGATCGAGTCCCACTGGCAGCAGGAGTGGGCCAGCCGGGGCACCTTCAACGCCCCGAACCCCGCCGGTGAGCTGAGCGAGGGCTTCGAGCGGATGGCGGGCAAGCCGCACACCTTCGTCATGGACATGTTTCCCTACCCGTCCGGCGCGGGGCTGCATGTCGGGCATCCGCTGGGCTACATCGGCACCGACGTCTATGCCCGCTACCTGCGGATGCGGGGGGTGAACGTCCTGCACACCATGGGCTTCGACGCCTTCGGCCTGCCCGCCGAGCAGTACGCGCTGCAGACCGGCCAGCATCCGGCGACCACCACCGACAACAACATCGTGGCCTTCAAGCGGCAGCTGCGCGCGCTGGGGCTGGGCCACGACCAGCGCCGGGTGGTGGCCACCACGGACCCGGAGTTCTACCGCTGGACGCAGTGGATCTTCCTGCAGATCTTCAACTCCTTCTATGACCGCGAAGCCGATCGGGCGCGTCCGATCAGCGAGCTGATCGCCGAGCTGGATTCCGGTGGCCGCGAGCCGGAGGCCGGGACCAACGACTTCGGCAAGCCCTGGGCCGAGCTGGACGCCACCGAGCGGCGGACCGTGATCGACCGGCACCGGCTGGCCTACGTCGCCAAGCTGCCGGTCAACTGGTGCCCGGGCCTGGGCACGGTGCTGGCGAACGAGGAGGTGACCGCGGACGGGCGCTCCGAGCGCGGCAACTTCCCGGTGTTCCGCAAGCCGCTGGCGCAGTGGATGCTGCGGATCACCGCCTACGCCGACCGGCTGCTGGCCGACCTGGACTCCATCGACTGGCCCGAGAAGGTCCGGACGATGCAGAAGAACTGGATCGGGCGCTCGGTCGGCGCGCACATCTCGTTCGGCACCCCGGCCGGCGACCTGACGGTGTTCACCACCCGTCCGGACACGCTGTTCGGGGCGACCTACCTGGTGCTGGCGCCCGAGCACCCGCTGGTCGCCGAGCTGACCGCGCAGCAGTGGCCGGCCGGCGTCGCGCCGGAGTGGACCGGCGGCCATGCCACGCCGGCCGAGGCGGTCACCGCGTACCAGGCCGCGGCCGCTGCCAAGACCGACGCCGACCGGTCGGGCGCGGATGCCAAGGTCAAGACCGGCGTGTTCACCGGGACGTTCTCGACCAACCCCGTGACCGGCGCCCAGCTGCCGATCTTCATTGCCGACTACGTCCTGATGGGCTACGGCACCGGGGCGATCATGGCGGTGCCGGGCCAGGACGAGCGGGACTGGGAGTTCGCCGAGTCCTACGGCCTGCCGATCGTGCGGACCGTCCAGCCGAGCGAGGGTTTCGAGGAGGCCGGTGGCAAGGCCTTCACCGGCGACGGGCCGGCGATCAACTCGGCCAACGACGAGCTGGACCTGAACGGTCTGGGCGTCGCCGAGGCCAAGGCCGCCACCATCTCCTACCTGGAGCGCACCGGGGCCGGGCGCGGCGCCACCACCTACCGGCTGCGGGACTGGCTGTTCAGCCGGCAGCGGTACTGGGGCGAGCCGTTCCCGATCGTCTACGACGAGAACGACCAGCCCGTCGCCCTGCCCGAGAGCATGCTGCCGCTGCTGCTGCCCGAGACCAACGACTTCACCCCGAAGTCCTACCCGCCCGACGACGCGGGCTCCGAGCCCGAGCCGCCGCTGGGCCGGCTGACCGACTGGGTCACCGTCGAGCTGGATCTGGGCGAGGGACCCACGGCCTACCGGCGCGAGACGAACACCATGCCCAACTGGGCGGGCTCCTGCTGGTACGAGCTGCGCTACCTGGATCCTGCCAACACCGCCGCGCCGGTGGACCCGGAGATCGAGCGGTACTGGATGGGACCCTCGCCGGAGCGGCCGCTGGGCGGCGTCGACCTGTACGTCGGCGGGGTCGAGCACGCGGTCCTGCACCTGCTGTACGCGCGGTTCTGGCACAAGGTGCTGTTCGACCTGGGCCACGTCTCCAGCCGCGAGCCGTTCCACCGGCTGGTCAACCAGGGCATGCTGCAGCTGCCGGCCTACACCAACGCCGACGGCTTCTACGTCGAGGCAGCCGAGGTGACCGAGCGCGACGGCGGGTTCTTCCATGACGGCGAGCCGGTCAACCGGGAGTTCGGCAAGATCGGCAAGAGCCTGAAGAACGTGGTGACGCCGGACGAGTTCGTGGCCGGCTACGGCACCGACACCTTCCGGTTGTTCGAGATGTTCTCCGGCCCGCTGGACCAGTCCAGGCCGTGGGACGCCAAGGCCATCGTCGGGCCGTACCGGCTGCTGCAGCGGATCTGGCGGGTGGTGCTGGACGAGCAGACCGGCCAGCCGCACGTGGCCGACATCGAGGTGCCGCTGGAGCTGAACCGGCTGCTGCACCGGACCATCGCCGCCGTGCGGGAGGGTTATGAGACGCTGCGGTTCAACACCTCGATCGCCCGGATCACCGAGCTGAACAACGCCGTGACGCAGGCCTATCCGGACGGCGGCACGCCGCGGGCGGTGGCCGAGGCGCTGGCGTTGATGATGGCGCCGCTGGCCCCGCACGCCGCCGAGGAGCTGTGGGCCCGGCTGGGCCACCAGGAGTCGCTGGCCTACCAGGAGTTCCCGCAGGTCGACGAGGCGATGCTGGTGGAGGAGACCGTCGAGGTGCCGGTGCAGGTCAACGGCAAGGTCCGCTCCGTCGTCTCGGTCCCCGCCGACGCCGATCCGGCCGCGATGGAGGCTGCCGCGAGGGCCGATGACAAGGTTCTGGCGGCGTTGCAGGACAGGCCGACCAAGCGGGTGATCACCGTCCCGGGGCGGTTGATCAACTTCGTCGTCTAACGTTCGGCAGATGGCAGCTCAGCAGCAGGTCGCGGTGGTGACCGACTCGACCTCGTACCTGCCGGTCGGGCTCGCGGAGGAACTCGGCGTACGGGTGGTGCCGCTGCAGGTGCAGTTGGGCGGCCGGACCGGCCTGGAGGGCCAGGACGTCACCCCGGCCGACGTCTGCGCGGCGTTGCGGGTCCGGACGACGGTCACCACCTCGCGCCCGACGCCGGCGGAGTTCGTCGAGGTCTACCGGGCGGCGCTGGACGCCGGGGCCAGCACGGCGGTGTCGCTGCACCTGTCCGCGGAGCTGTCGGGCACCTGCGACTCCGCGCGGCTGGCCGCGGCCGAGTTCGAGCCGGGAGTGATCCAGGTGATCGACTCGCGGTCGGCGGCCATGGCGCTGGGGTTCGCGGTGCTGGCCGCCGCCCGGGCAGCCGCCGCCGGCGCCGCGCCGGAGGCCGTGGAGCAGGCCGCCCGGACCGCGCTGGAGCGCACCTCGGCGCTGTTCTACGTCGACTCGCTGGAATGGCTGCATCGCGGCGGCCGGATCGGCTCGGCGGCGGCCAGGTTCGGCACCGCGCTGGCGGTCAAGCCGCTGCTGCATCTGTCGGACGGGCGGATCATGCCGCTGGAGAAGGTCCGGACGGCGTCCAAGGCGATCGCCAGGCTGGTGGAGCTGACCGTGCTGGCCGCCGGCAGCGATCCGGTGGACGTCGCGGTGCAGCACCTGGCGGCGCCGGAGCGGGCGGCCGAGGTCGCCGGCCGGCTCAAGGAGGCGCTGCCCAACCTGGGCCAGCTGTACGAGTCCGAGGTGGGCGCGGTGGTGGGCGCGCATGTCGGCCCGGGGCTGCTCGGCGTGGTGGTCACCAAGCGCTGATCCTATTAACGGGCGGCTGCGGTTTTAGTCCTGAAGCGCAGCTACCTCTGCATCTACCGCTCGCCGTAGGGCTTTCTGATACATGCGTCGTGAGTCTTGAAAGTACCGGGCATGGGTTTGCTTGAGAGCGTCGGCAGACTGCGCACCTAGCACCACGACTTCGATGTCCGGGTTATCCCTATGTAAACGTTCGGCTTCGAACCGGCCTGCCATGGCCGCACTGCGGACATCGAACTCTTGCTTCGACAGAACTCGACCTTCGCGACGGTCGAACACGAGTAGGAAATGGATCATGATCTACTCTCCGACTCCATCTCACCAAGCTGGCGGATCTGATCTAACAAGGTAGTCCTGAACGTCTCGGTGATGGCCTCCAGTTCCATCAACATACCCTGAACTTCAGACAGGCTCTCCCTCATCGATTGTTCCGCTTGTACGAGTTCCAGCCGATCGCCACTGACGTCGTCACCTTGCAACTCGAGTGCCTCTATGTCGTATAGGCGCCCCTCGATCACCTGAGTGCGATGTTCGCGCTCCGCCTTGAGCCGATGAAGCCTAAGCATCAAGTTCTCTGTCGTGGCGATCGCTTGCGCTACTCGTTCTCGATGGATAGTCACGACCTCCAAGCGGACGGCGTCCTGCTTGGGATCACCGGTCGGCAAGGGCGGTCCTCCGTACCGGATGGCACGCCCGAACCGGTCACCCATCCGCTCTGAAACCTGCGCCCATAGATCTTGGAGTACGGTTCGGATCTGTATCTCTACAGGGACGCCGAGTACCGTCGCGATCAAGTGGACCGCATGGTATCCATGGGATGGTCTCTCGCGCCGGTCCACCACTCGGACCGGGCATCCAGATGCCTCCAAGGCTGATCGAATCCGATCAACGGCCAGGTCCTGTTCTACACGGTTCTCTACCGTCACGCGCAGACCCGCTACGTCCTGCACGCTTGGAAGCTTCGTCTGAGGGTCACGCGCCAGCTTTTCAATGAGCGTGCCGCGCGTCTTGAGTCTCGACGTCGACGGATAGCCAGCCTGAGTGACTAGTTCCTGGACCATCGCCGCAGGTTCGTCGTAGGACAGGATGAAAGCGTTCAGTAGCGCATCATCAGCTGGAGTCGGGTCCGCTCCAGAGCTCAAGCGGTCGCCGAGCTTCTTCAGAGCGTTCTTGCTTGCAGGTAGGCCCACAGAGCCGAACGGTACTGGTCGAGGCCATTAGGGCTCGTCCATTGTCCACAGGCTCATCATGGTCGGCTCGATGGGCAGTGCCCGGTGCCGATCGGGAACCGGGAGTTGAACGTGTAGTTGCCGCCGCGCCCGGTGTGCAGCGTGACGTACAGGCCGTCCTGGGCGATGCAGGCCTGCTTGTCCTGGCTCTCCATGCCCAGCCAGCGGTACCACCGCAGCCGCACCCGGACCGAGCTGTTGGCCGGCACCGACACCACGATCGCGTCGGGGTGCTGGCTGAGCACCTGGGACGGGGGGTCGACCAGCGGCGAGAAGTCCAGCACCTCGTACAGCGTCCAGTGCGCGTTGCGCCAGACCGGGCGCAGGTACGGCAGGTTGGTCGAGATCAGCGCCAGCTCGTCCTTGCCGAACCGGGTCAGCTCGGCGTCGGGCACCGCGACGTACTGCACCGCGTTGTCGGTGAGGAACGTGCGGTAGGACTCCACGGTCGGCTTCTGCTTGTAGAACACCGCGTCGTTGAGCCGGACGTCGGTCTGGCGCAGCCAGCCCCGGGCCAGCGGAACGCCGCGGGCCAGGTAGACCGAGTCCCAGTGGCCTGCCATCTCGGGCACCTCGACCCGTCCGGTGAGCGGGCCGCGGGACCGGATGCCCTCGATCAGCGCGTTGTAGTAGGCGCTGTAGCCACTGGCCCGGCCGGTGCTGGCGACGGTGGCCGGGTTGATCGGCAGCTGTAGCGCCAGGATCGCCAGCAGCGCGAGCGCGGTCAGCGTCCGGGTGCGCCAGTGCACGAACGAGGCGGCGACCGGCAGCGCGAACAGCACGCCCAGCCTGGTGGCGTTCGAGCCGACAGGCGTGGGCAGCACGAACGCCGCGATCAGCATCACCATCCCGAGCCCGGCGCCGAGCCGGATCGGGTGGCAGCGCCGGGGCACCGTGGCCAGCACGATCGCCAGCGCGGTGAGGGATTTCAGGCAGTCCCAGAACGTGAATGGCTGGTGGCCGCCGTCTCCGAAGATCAGCGAGGTGACCGCCATGGTCAGGCCCGAGGGCACCGTCAGCACCGCCGCGGCCAGCGGCCGGCGCAGCAGCAGCGCCACTGCGCCGGCCACCCAGAGCAGCAGGCCGGCGACCGGGCTGGCGCCGCCGCAGAGCAGGCTGAACAGCACCGCAAGCGGCACCGCCAGCCAGCGCGGCACCCGGGTGGTGGTGAACAGGGTGATCGCGATCAGCCCGCAGGCCAGCCCGCAGGCGAAGGTGATCCGGCCCTCGACGACGTTGGCCACCTGGGTCACCGCGGCCGCCAGGCCACCCAGGACCGGCCGGGTGGGGCGCAGCCGGTGGAGCAGCCGGGTGGTGTACCAGGTGCCGATCACCGCGGCCAGCGCGCCGGTGACCTTGGTGCCGAGGTGGGCCATCAACGCCGAGGCCCACAGGGTGTAGCCGTACTCGACGGTGCCGCCGAACCACCGGAAGTCGATGATCGAGACCGGGTACCTGCTGGCGAAGTCGGCGCGGGCCAGCTGGGCGGCCAGGTCGGTGTTCATGGGTGGCAGCAGCAGGAAGCCCCAGGCCAGCAGGCTGGCGAACCCGGTGGCGATCAGGGCCGGGCGGTAGCCGGAGTTCCAGAGCCGCCGGGCGAAGTTGACCGGGCGCCATGACGTGCCGGCCGCCGGGGCGGCCGGTGCGGTGGGCACGGACACAGGCACACCCGGCAGTCTCCCACCTCAACCCATGTGCTTTTTCCGGCACGCGCCAGCGGCTGCCTGAGCGGGGGGCCTGCGGTTCGTCCGGGATGCCAGACCCGGCACGAGCCGCCCTGCTGCGGGCTTCGTCGTCACGGGTGGAGTTGTTCTCAGCGACCGGGTCGCCCCCGCATGGGGGCGTAGGGCATCCAGCCGCTGAGGTGTGCCGCAGGCCCTGCACGCGATGGCTGGGCGATGCCGCTCCCGTCGGTCGCGTTCCCGTCGGAGGCGTCCGGGCCGCCGCTGACGCCGAGGAGGTTGCGGGTGACCTGCTGGCTGGTGTCGAGCAGGTCATCGACCGCGCGGCGCAGCTGGTCGCCGGTCACCGACGTCAGCGGTGAGGCGTCGTGCAGCGACTCCACGACGGCACGGCGGACCAGCTCCTTCAGGAAGGACGCGGTGACACCGGCAGTGCGTTCGAGAACGTCGTGGATATCGTCATCGCTCCATTGCACCGGCACGCCCGCGCTATAGAGGGCAAGCAGTTGCCGTCGCGCCTCGGTGTCCGGCAGGCCGATCTCGACCGCGACGTCGACCCGGCCCGGCCGGGCTGCCAACGCCGGTTCGAGCAGGTCGGCCCGGTTCGTGGTCAGCAGGAACAGCAGGTCCGCGTCGGCGTCGGCGCCGTCCATCGCGTCCAGCAGGTCGAACAGCACCGGACTGGACCCGGGACCGTAGGAGCGGTCCTCGGCCACCAGGTCCACGTCCTCCAGTACCACCACGGCCGGCGCCAGCTCCCGCGCGAGCTCGCTGACCGAGCCAACCGCGTGGAGGGACTGGCCGGTCAGCAGCAGCCGGGTGTAGCCGGCCATCCGCGCCACGATGTAACGGGTGGTGTGGGTCTTGCCGGTGCCGGGCGGCCCGTACAGCAGCAAGCCGCGTTTGAGGTGCTGCCCGGCTGCCAGCAGCTGCGCGCGATGTTCGGCGATGCCGAGCGCATGCCGTTCCACCCGGGTCAGCACCGCCTCAGGCAGCACGACCGCCTTTCGGGGCGTCGACGGCAGCTCGGCGAAGGTCAACACGAGGCCGCCCATGGGGCTCATGCCCACGTCCAGGACGTGGCCCCGGTACACGTTGAGCTGCGACCTGAGCGCGTCCAGCTCGCCGTGCACAGCCTGCGCCGCCTCGATCGGCAGGCCCGCGATCTCGACGGTCAGCCCCTGATGGTGTTCCGACGGCCCGGCGATCAGCACGACGTACTGGCCCGCCTGGTCGGTGACCAACAGCAGTCCCAGCTTCAGGCAGGCCAGTGTCGAGGACGGCCCGTTGGGCAGATCGACCAGCGCGGGCGCGGTCAGCCGCAACGGTGGCAGCGCCTCGCCGCTGATCAGCTGCTGTAGTGACAGCGGACTCCAGTGCGGCGGCAGGACGATGCCGTGCACCGCCACCGTGCGACCTTGGGCTTGCGACCATGCGTTGACGGCGGTCTGGAAGTTCACGTGCTCGAACGGCGGCAGCTCGCGCGCTACCACTGACTGACTCGCCCCGTCGATGCCCAGCCAGCCATTCACCAGTGTGGCGATCTCGTTGCCACCTCGGGCACCCCCCGCACCGGAGTGCACCCACTCCAGGAACGACCGGAACGCCGCGCCGAAGGCACGTGCCTCGGATTCGCTCGGTCCCTCCAACGACAGTTCCCCCATCTCATGCTCAATCACCCGTTCAGCGGCTCTTTCCGGAGCTTGCCACGGCGGACCGACAATCGCGTGTGGCGGACACAATCGACCGACCTGCGGGGCTGCCGCAGCCGGTGGTCCACCCACGCTGATCCGTCGTCATCCACAGCCATGGACCTTTTCCACAGCTGTCGTCCAAGCCGGTTCGCGGCGGCGTCGGCTCCCTAACGTCGTCCTGGTGGAACGGGGTTATGAGGGGCGCGGGCTTGCGGCCAGGCTGGCCGGCGCGGCCGGGTTGATCGGCCGGTTGCTGGGCAGTTCTGCCTCCGCGCAGCTCACTGCCGTGGACGCTGCCTCGCCGGCGCGGCTGGCCGGCGCTCGGATCAATCCTGGCCGCCGCGGGCTCCTGGCGATGGCGGTGGTCACCGTCCTGACGGTGCTGGTGGCCGGTGGTTGGGTGCTGGCTGCGCGGCCGCACCCGATGCTGGCCGCCGCGACTCCTGATGCCTCACCGACCGGCAGCGTGGAGCCGTCGCTGGTACCGGGCGGCTCGTTGAAGTCGCCCCGTGCCGGCCCGGCCGGGTCGTCCGGGGCTGGGCCGACCCAGCTGGTGGTCGATGTGGCGGGCAAGGTGCGCAAGCCCGGGGTGTACCGGTTGCCGCCCGGCGCCCGGGTCGACGACGCGGTGCGGGCGGCCGGTGGCTTTCTGAGCGGGGTCGATCCGGTGACGGTGAACCTTGCGCGCAAGCTGGTCGATGGGGAGCAGGTGCTGATCGGTGTCCCGGGCCGTGGCGCCGCGGGTGCCGGGACTGGCTCGGCTGTGGCGCCGGGCGCGGCGACCGGCCTGCTGGATCTGAACGCGGCCACCCTCGCGCAGTTGGACAGCCTGCCCGGCGTCGGCCCGGTGCTGGCCCAGCACATCCTCGACTGGCGTACCGAGCATGGCCGCTTCGACTCCGTCGATCAGCTGAACGGCGTCTCCGGGATCGGTGACAGCAAGTTTGCCGACCTCAAGCCGCTGGTGGCCGTCGGATGAGCGAGCAGCGCAGCGGAGCGAATCCCGCGATGGGCGCTCGCGCGAAGGGCCGGGGGCAGGGATGACCGAGCCGGTGGACCTGCGGTTGGGCGTCGGTGCCCTGACGGGCTGGGCGGCGGTGCTCTGGGGGCTCGGGCACAGCGGCAGCGCGGTCGGCGTGGTGGCGGGCGCCGCGGTGCTTGCCACGGTCCTGCTGGCGCTGCCGGCTCGGCGCTGGCCGGTGTTGCTCATCGGGGCGTTCGCCGCGTGCTGCGCTGCCGCCCTGCTCGCTCCGCTGGCGGTCCGCCTGCACCACGCCCGCGACGGTGAGCTGTCCCGCCTGGCCCGGGCCGGCGTCGAGGTCACGGCGGAGCTGCGGGTGCGCGGCGATCCGCGGCCGCTGGGCTCCCGCGGAGCGGCCGGCTCGCCTCGGACGGCCGTCGATGCCCAGCTGCGAGCGGTTCTGATCGGCGGCCGGTGGACGCAGGTGTCCGGTGCGGTCCTGGTGCTGGGACCCGCCGATGCCTGGCGCGGTGTGCTGCCGGGCCAGCTGGTCCGGCTGGACGGCCGGCTGAGCCCGCCGCTGCCGGACAACCTGCTGACCGCCACCATCCTGGCGCGCTCGGAGCCGGAGCTGCTCGGCCGGCCGCCGTGGTGGCAACGCGGCGCCGGCCGGATGCGGTCGGGCCTGCGCCAGGCGGCAGCGGGGCTGCCGATGTTGCCGCGCGGCCTGCTGCCCGGCCTGGTCGTAGGCGACACCAGCGAGCTTGACCCGGTGCTCGCCGAGCGGTTCCGGGTGGCCGGCCTGACACACCTCACCGCGGTCAGCGGCACCAACCTCTCGCTCACGATCGGTGCAGTGGCCCTGCTGCTCCGGCGGGCGCGAGCCTCCCCGATGGTGATCGCGCTGGTCAGCATGGTGGTCCTGGTCGGGTTCGTGGTGCTGGCACGCCCGTCGCCGAGCGTGCTGCGGGCCGGCGTGATGGCCGGCATCGCCTTGGTCGCGCTGGCCACCGGACGGCAGCGCGCGGCGTTGCCGGTGCTGGCCGCGAGCACCTTTGGGCTGCTGCTGTGGCAACCGGGCCTGGCGGTGAACTTCGGTTTCGCGTTGTCGGTCACCGCGACGGCGGCGCTGCTGCTGGTGGCCCCGGGTTGGGTGCAGGCGCTGCGCCACCGTGGGGTGCCGGCCGGACTGGCCGAGGCGCTGGCGGTGGCCGCCGCGGCGCACCTGGTCACGGTGCCGATCATCGCCGGCATCAGCGGCCGGATCAGCCTGGTGGCCATCCCGGCGAACGTGCTGGCCGAGCCGGTGGTCGCCGCCGCGACCATCCTGGGGCTGCTGGCAGCGCTCAGCTCCGTGCTGTGGATGCCACTGGCGGCGTTGCTGGCTCAGCTGGCCGGCTGGCCGTGCCGCTGGCTGGTGTGGGTGGCCGAGTACTTCGGATCCCTGCCCGGCGCCTCGCTGCCCTGGCCATCCGGCGTCCGCGGCGGGTTGCTGCTGGTCGCCTTGAGCACGGTGGTGGTGCTGCTCTGCCGGCGGCCGGCCGCCCGCGTGCTGTTGGGAGTCGCGGCCGCGCTCGGGGTGCTGATCCAGATCCCCGGCCGGGCGGTGCTGGTGGCCTGGCCGCCGCCCGGCTGGATCGTCGTCGCCTGTGACATCGGCCAGGGGGACGCGCTGGTCCTCAACGCCGGTCAGGGCAGCGCCGTCGTGATCGATGCCGGCCCCGATCCGGTGCCGATGGACCGCTGCCTGCACGAGCTCGGGGTGACCCGGGTCCGGTTGCTGGTGCTGAGCCACGATCACCTCGATCACGTCGGTGGCATCTCGGGGGTGCTGCACGGACGCCAGGTCGACCGGGTGCTCAGCTCACCGCTCACCGATCCGCCCAGCGGCCACCGGCTGGTGCTGTCGGCGTTGGCCAGCCACCACCTGAGCCCGGAACCGGCCGAAGCGGGCCAGCGGCTGGCGGCCGGCCAGGCCCAACTCGAGGTGCTGGGCCCGAGCCACGTGTTCGGCGGCTCGCGCTCGGATCCGAACAACTCCTCCGTGGTGCTGCGGGCGACGGTGGCCGGTGTGCGGATCCTGCTGCCCGGCGATGCCGAGGTCGAGGCCCAGGACGACCTGCTCGGCTCGGGCGCGGACCTGCGTGCCGACATCCTCAAGGTGCCGCACCATGGCAGCGCGTACTCCGACCCGGCGTTCCTGCAGGCCGCCCATGCCCGGCTGGCGTTGATCTCGGTCGGGGCGGGCAACGGCTACGGCCACCCGTCGCCGCTGCTGCTCGCCGAGCTGACCCGGCTGGGGGTGCCGGTGGCCCGCACCGATCAGCAGGGTGACATCGCGGTGGTGGACCGGGGCGGCCGGCTGACGCCGATCGTCCGGGCGCCTCCCGGGCCGGGCGGCTGAGCTTGACCTTGCCGCAGCGTCAACGTCTAACGTCGGGGGCCAGCGGCCGGCCGGCTGATGGCGCGCCGGATCGCAGCGGGGAGCACACCCGATGGACCCGAGGAAGGAGAGGCGGCGCGTGTCCTGGTCGATCGCCGAGGTGGCCCGGATGTCAGGGGTCAGCTCACGCGCCCTGCGGCATTACGACGAGATCGGCCTGCTGCCGCCGGCGCATATCGGCGCCAATGGCTACCGCTACTACGAACAGGCCCAGTTGCTGCGGCTGCAGCAGATCCTGCTGCTGCGCGAGCTCGGCATGGGACTTGCCGACATCGCCGAGATCCTCGACAGCCAGTTGGACCCGGTGCAGGCGCTCCGCTCGCATCACCAGCGGTTGCTGCACGAGCGGGACCGGCTCACCGTGCTCGCCCGGACCGTGGCGCGCACCATCGACCAACTGCAAGCGGAAGGAACCAACGCGATGAAGATCAACCGGCCGGAGAACCTCTTCGAGGGATTCGACCCGGCAGCGTACGAGGACGAGGCCCGCCAACGCTGGCCGCAGGAGTACGAGCAGTCCAAGAGGTTCACCGACAGCCTGACCGCGGCGGACGCCGAGCGGATGCAGCGTGAGATGACGGCGGCCATGATCCGGATGGCCGAGTTGATGGCAGCCGGCGAACCGGTCGACAGCCCGGCCGTGCAGTCGGAGATCGATGCCGCCTACCAGGGCGTCTGCCGGTTCTGGACCCCCGACGCCACCGCGTTCACCAACCTGGGCCGGATGTACGTCGAGGACGAGCGCTTCAAGGCCAACTACGATCGGATCGCCGACGGGCTGGCTGAGTACTACCGCGACGCGATGGCGTGTTACGCCGACACTCGGCTCGGCTGACCGCCGACCAGGCTCACCCGAACCGCGACACCAAGCTCACCCGAACCGCGACACCAAGCTCAGCTGACCGCCGACCAGGCTCAGCGAGGCCCGGTCCGCAGGGCGAGCTGGCCGACCGTGCCGACGTGAACGGCGAGCGGGGTCGCCTGGCCGGCCGGGTTGATCGCCAGCACCCGGCCGGCGCCGTTGGTCACGAACAGCCAGCGGCTGTCGGGTGACCACACGAACGTCCGCCCTCCGAGGGTCTGGTCCGAGCTGGTGGTCACTCCGGTCAGCCGATCCGCGCCGGTCACCAGATCGAGCAGATGCACGTTGCTGGAGCCGAGGCCGTTGGGTTGCAGCAACGCCGCCGTCCGGCCGTCCGGGGAGATCGCTCCGGCGTTCTGCTCATAGGAGTCCAGCGAGGTATTGAGAGTCCGCCGGGTCTCGGTGACGCGGTCGATCACCACGCTCTCGCAGTGATAGCTCTCGTCGCACTCCTGGGTGAGC